>NZ_CP042913.1:5078565-5427209 GCF_008065115.1 Bythopirellula goksoeyrii
CAACCTTACTAGCTCGCGTAAATCCTCGTCACGCGGAATCGCCAGCATGATCCGGCCTTTTTGACTGCGAGGCCAGGTGAACAACGTTTCCATGAGTCCCCACAGACTTGGCTCCGTGGAGACGAAAGACCCTTTTTCGGTCAAGACTCGCTTCGCTTCACCGAATGAACTCTTCCCTGCGGCGTCAAAGACGAGGTTCCACCAACGATCCATATCGACAAAGTTCTGCTGTTCGTAGTTGATAAAGTCATCGGCACCCAGGGTCCGCACGAAATCCTCGTGTTTGCCACTGGCGACTCCTGTGACGCTGGCGCTGTAAGCCTTGGCAATTTGCACAGCAAAGGCACCAACTCCTCCACTGGCCCCATTGACCAGCACCTCATCGCCCGTCTTCATTTGACCGTGGTCACGCAGAGATTGCAGCGACGTCGAAGCAGCCAGCGGAATTGCGGCCCCTTCCTCGAAAGTCATCGCATCAGGAATTGCTGCAACACATTTTGTGGAACAGGATACGAACTCTGCATAGGCTCCCCCATAGATATGCTTGAGATAGGCAAGTACGCGTGTCCCTACCGAGAACGTGCAATTCTCTCCACAAGCCTCCACGATCCCACATACATCGTAACCCGGAATGCGAGGAAACCCGCCAGGGAGTAAGAATCGGGCTTCTCCGCTGCGTAGTCGGGCCTCGACAGGGTTGACTCCTGCAGCCATCACTCGGATCAGAACCTCATCCTTGGCTGGTTTTGGCGGTGCCATCTCGGCCATTTGTAGAACACTGGGATCGCCGTAGTTTTTGTATATGATTGCGCGCATGGATTATTTTGCCCGTAGTCGCAGTACCTTTTTCGTAGACGAAGCCGGTTATTCTAAGTGATTTCATGTCCACGATATATTTGCGCTAGCAACGCGAGACCAAAAACAAGGAGTATCGAAGAATGTGGCTCCGGCACGCCAAGGAGTGGACTCTGAGGGGAGATTAAAGTCACTTCGTTTCTCTGCCAAATCAAGAAATCACGGCCATCAGTGTCCCCATCCAAGTCAGCATCTCCGCCAGCGTCGATACCGTAGCTATTTTGCCAGATTCCAAGATCGAACTGATCAATTTGGTCATCAAAATTAAAATCACCGGGGGCGCCAGGGAGGTCGACAACTTCTAGTATCACTGCGTCCGGCGTGTAAATTAGTCCAAGATCGATCAAAGGATGATCCCACGAGATCGAATTGAATTGGCCGATAACGTTGCTCGCGGAAATGAGTGGAAACTGGGCACCTTCGACCAGTGGTTGCGTCAAGAAGTCCGCAGTTAGCAAGAGTTCCAGGTTTCCATCGAGAGTTACGTTGCCAGTGGCGTCGATTGGTGGCAGATTTGCTGATTCGCCCATGGTTAGTCTTGCAATAGCAGTCTGCCCGAGGACGAAATCTCCGGTGACCTGAAATTGGTCCGTACCATTTATTATGCCTTGGATGTCGAGATCACCTACGATCTCACCCCAACCGGCTATCGAACCGGAAGAATTCACGTGTAGCATCTCGAAATCTAAGATGCCTCCCGTCAGTTGGATTTCGCCAGAATTAGTCCACGGTCCCCCGGTCACGTACAGCCGACCGTCTTCAGTGACAGTCGTATCTCCCTTGGTATGAAGACTGGCGACCTGAAAGGTCCAACTATCGGTCCAGGAACTGTTTTGAAAAGTCTCGAAACCAACTAGCACATTCCCGTTCACGACCAAAGCTGTGTTGGGTGCGTCAAGCACCGTGTTGCTGTCATAGCGAGTTGACGAAACTAGATTGATGCCAGACGGCAAAGTAACATTAGGATAAACAAAGGTGAATTGATCTCGAATAAAGCGCCCTCCCCCACCACCCAATGTCCCAGTCCCCGTCAAAGTCGAGCCAGCCAAGAAATGCACAGTGCCGGCGATGAGCCCATGGGCTTCGAGTTGTCCCTCGACAGAAAAATTACCGCTGAGATTGCCTTCGGCTCGACTGTTTATGAATGTCGATTGAGATGCGTTGACCGAGCCGGTAGCCCACAGGTTATGGGCTGTAGAGTTCGAGATCTGCCCACCAGTGATCTTCACGTCGAGAAGGGTCACGTCGGAAAGCCTCCCTTGTGAGTGGACGAATAATGGCGAACCGACGTGAGTGCTTTGGATAGTGCCGTTTTGGATTTCTCCAAGCCGAGTTACCGCCAAATCAATACTTTGCAAGGAATTCAAATCTAAGACTGCCCCCTCTAGATCGAGGGTACCCCCAACGTGCCCATTGGGATCATCTCCAATCTCAAGTCGCTCAGGAGTGCCAAAACTCAATGCGAAGAGGTCCGTTAGAGTGGTGTCGTAGGTTATCCTTAGTGTGCCGCCGCTCATGTCGATCGATCCTGGGGACACTCCCTGGGTGTAAAGCTCCAAGAGTCCCGCCGATACGCTAATTCCTCCTAGGTTCGTCCAATCGTCGGTGAGGATAAGTGTCCCACCAGATAATTGCACAGGCTTCGCAAGTGTCGACGCTCCTTCGAGAGTTACTCGGCCGTTTGCCAGATCTAGCGGCACATCAAGCGTTGCGCCTTGGAGACGTTGAGAAATATCCTGGGGCGTCTGCGGCCCCGTGAGCGTACCATTGAAAACATACCCAGGCTGAAACACGTAATTGGAGGGCAAGGAAGAGTAATCGAACACACCTGATTCCATATCGAAGCCGGTATAGGTTGACGTTAACAAGACTTGTGCCGTGCCGGTAATAGGCAAGGTACTCAGTTGTGTTGCAGTGATAGCCGGGCCAGTAGAATTGAAGTTCAGATAAACTTCTCCCCCGGTGGAAGCAATCGGGAGAATGCTCTCTGGAGATCGCAGATAGATCGTGCCACCAGATTCGAGGTTCAAGGGCTGACTGGCTGTCGCTTGCGTCTCTGCATTAAGTATCAAACTTGCGTCAAACCCAACCGTGAAGGACAAGTCGAAATGTGGCGAACCATAAACGGTCATCTCCCCTCCTGGTTGCAACTCGACCTGGCCCACCGCCCCCTTGAATCCCGCAGAAAAGTAGTCGCCGTTGGTAATGCGAATAAGTCCTTCGTTGCGAAAGTCGCTAATGTGAAAGTAGCCGCCATCGGTCTCTGCGAGAATCTGCCCTTGATTGACAACGGTACCCGAGTTACTTTCTGTGAAGTAAGCTGGGAGAGAAAGTACAACACTCTCGCCCATCGAACGTACTATCACATCGGGTCCAATCAAGAGTTCCTTTCCTGCTTGCTCATGAAATAGAATGCGATATTGAAAGTCACTTGACTCAGGGCGACTTGATTTCAGTTGCCATTCACCGGATCCTAGAATGTCGCTGCCAGCATAAATGAACCCACGAGCAAATTCCAATATTCCTTCGTCAAGCCGCATGCCGTTGACGATGATTATTTGGTTGTAAGACCTTAAACTGGCAGCTAACTCGACATTATTCAAGTACGCTTGGGCGTTTGAACCCGTTTTAATTACACCTTCCGATCCAGCACTTATTCGAGTGTCATAAAGCACACCATCACCATCTATTACAAGTGAGCCATTCTCTACGTGAATACCGTTCGTGGTGGTTAACGCTCCACCGTCGATGATATTCAGTACAGCATCAGATGAATCAATCGAAAGTCTATCTATCCAAACATTCTGATCGAGAGTTACATCATACGGATTGCCGACAACATTGATCGTGGCATCGTACCGATTACCGAAAGATGGTGTGTCGTTTTCCGGATAGCTTGTGCTGGACCATTGACTAGAATCCGTCCAATTGCCGTCTTGAGCGGAGAGCCATGCGGAGTCGATGGCAAGCAGATTTACAGTTTCCCCACCACAGAATGTATAGAGGAACGCGATGATGAGTGTGATATAGGTGCGCATGACGAAGTTTACTGGTACAAGACTGATAGTACGAGGTGACCTGAGTATAACTTGGGAACGTTCGTGAGTCGAGAAATAGAGGCAATGCTTGCAGTAGATTCGATCTATGTATCTTCGAGAACGCGATTTAGGAACAGACTGGAGTTGATTCGAATCGGTCTCACTTGAAGTAAATTGTTCATTCTGAGGGCTCGACAACCGCCACAATGCGACATGGTCCTCCCGATCCACCGGCGATCTTCATGGGCAGCGCGATGATTGTGAACCCATGTGTGGGCAGATGATCCAGGTCAGCCACGTTTTCCATCGCAGGGACGCTCGCCTCGCAAAGTCGCACATGCGAACCGAATTCACTTGACTGGCCGCGGTCGATGCTGGCAGTGTCGATGCCGACGGCGCGGATGTTTCGCTTGGTGACAAGCCAATCGGCTGCTACGGGGTCGAGACCGGGGAAATGCAGTTGGGCAACTGCCTCGCGGCCCGTGGCCGACGTGCCGAGATATTTTTCGCGATTCGGCCAGTATTGGCTGTAGCCGGTTCGCAGTAGCACGATTTTGTCTTTGAGTGACTTACCAGTCTTAGCTTCCCACGCCTGGAGATCTTCAACGGAAATCAGATAATCTCGATCCACGGCGCAACGCCCGGAGACGTCGACGCAGACGGCGGGGCCAATCAGCCGCCACAATGGGATCTGGTCAACGGTTTCTCGGTCGGCATAGAAATGGATGGGGGCGTCGATGTGCGTGCCCCCATGCTCGGCCGTGGCGAATCGGTTTGACGCGTAGTAGTAACCCTTGTCTGTCACGCCTGCCGATTCCTTCTCCAGCTTGAAACCTGGTTCGGTTGGCCAATAAATGGTGTCTTCGTCGAAGGAGTGCGTGAGGTCAACGAGATCCTCCGATGCGGATAATAGCTCTTCAGCGCATGTGCTAGTCTGGGCAGCCAGCATGATTAGCCCGAAGGCGGCTGAGATAGGAAATGCATTCATGGGGTTTTCTCCTGCAATCAGGTCTCGGTTTGAAACCGCAGAGAGTAGTTTCGCATGAACCCATGCCGGAATACAATTAGAAAATTCCATTGAGGCGCGTTCGCATGGCTATCTCGTCTTGCTAAGACGCAAGCGGCTAGGCTGCCCGGTTCAGGGGAGAGTAGCTTTCGCCGAGAGAATTGAATGCGTTGCGGACGACTGCCTCGCGGGAGGAATCGGCGAGAATCGCCTTCACTTGAGCAATGGCATAGCCCCGACATTGCAAGCGAATCAGGGGGAGTCCGATTGCTGCCAGCAGCAGAGCTCCCCCGAAGGTGGCCAGGCCGACTTCGTAAGCCTGAACTGCGACAAGTGCGAATCCCGTCAATACGAACACCGTCGTCGCTTCGAGTCCCACCCAAAACCAGGACCAGAGGTCGAGCGCTTGATGAATGAGATGCTCGTCAATCTGCGGCGAGCGGCTACTGGCGAACTGATAGAAGGATTGCCGCATGAGATCGTAGCGGTGCTCCAACCATTGTTCATCGGTGACCGTATCTGTGTCGATCCCGACTCGGCGGCCAAGTTCAGTGAGAATCACCTCAATGTCAAACCGCTCGCGGATCCCCAGCCAGTGGCCCAGATGGCTGTGAGCGCGAAACACTCGAGCAACCATCCCCACCGCAAGTGCGGGGAGAAGCGATCCACCTGGCACCGGCAGAGATTTTCCTTCGCTTGTTTCCAAGCCGACGTCCATCTGAGCAAGCAATTCATCCACGGCCGGGACGTTTATTCGCAATAACCAGAACGCGCCCAGTGCAGCGGCCGACGTAAACCAACAAATGCGATTGAGCATTGATTGGTAGTCCGTGACGGGGGCGAGAGGGTTGAGAGCCATGGGGTAGAGTTTAGAGGCTGGAGTCTAGAGATCAGGGATTTGGCGCAGCGGAGAATGGTATCGAAATGGACGCCCGTGTTGAAGGGCAAGTGGGTGCTGGCAAAATGCTACTTGCTTACTACATCGTCGAGCGGGTAATAGCAAGCGATTCCGCGAAAGCGTTGAAAATCTCGATCCGCGGTGTGGACAGTGGCTTCGTGAGCCTTGGCGATAGCAGCGATCTGGGCGTCTACGACCAGATTGCCGCCGGTGGCGCCAGCGGCTGTCAGTATGTCAATCACGTCAGAAACATGGTTTTGACTTTCCCCAAGCAAGCGGACGATCTTTCGATCAAGCCACGTTTGGATCAGTTCGGCTGACTGAACGAGACTCAGGGGTCTGCTGAAGGCACTTGGTTTCGTGCTTACCCGCAAGAAAGAAAAAACGACAGGATGGACCAGACCTACAGATTCATCGCCCGACAGAAGGTTTTCCCACCACTTTTTGGCAGCAATGTGCTTAGGCGACGCAGTGTCATACGCATAAAGTATTAGGCTAGAGTCAGGTATGATCAAGAGTTCGAATCCCTTGCTGAGGACTCTGAATCTTTCAGCCTCTCTTCCAGCTTTCGCGTGACCTCAAGATAACCCTCCACTTCCCATTCGGTTTCCAGATCGTGAACGTTGGCGATGTCGATACCTGATCGAACGCCCATGTTCTTCGCCTCCACAACAAATGGCTTTTCGTCCTTTTCGACTACCACATCGGCCAAACCTCGCCGAATAGCACGGTTGAGCGTCGCCTTGAAACTCTGCCCTGTCTGCTGCATGGCTTGCTTGAGTAGAAGCTCGACATCGGGATCGACAGTGACGGTGGTTCTCATATTGCAATCATAGCATCAGAATAAGTTGCTATCAAGATGCGAAGCATATGGAGGGATGCGGCCGCGCGAGATGCGCATATCCAACAAATCTTGCTTGATTCTGCGCATCACGGCGGGAGTTTTGTCGTGGCCAATTTTTGAAAACGGAAAAATAAAATAAAAAACTCGGAGAGACGAATGTGTTTTACCACTTTTTTTATAGTGTTTTCCTGAAATCGAGGCCGTAGTTTTGTAAACAAAAATCCGGCTCCCCGCTGACAAAATCTCAACTACTTTCGGCAACCGGAGGCCAGCAACCAACCGACGGATCTCGAGCCCGGACCATCCACCAGCCGTCCCGGGGTCGTCGGGACGGCTGATTCGGCTGACTGTGTTTCAAGGTTCAGTTGTCAATGAACGGCACAGCACAACCACCCGAAACAACGAGAGCTTGTACCGCGAGACTCATTTTCTCAAATCGGGTGGCCGAATTCTACAATTTTTTTTGTGCCATCTATGGAAGCTTCCACGAAGCAACCATTGGAGAGCCGCGAACGTTAGTGACCGGACTGGGTCGAGAATCGAGAGCCAGAATCGTAGGCCGAGAACAAGCCGTGCGCAGTTCCGGCAATGCTAAGGAAAGCGAGAGCGGAAGGTCAAGAGCCGGAGAGCGGCTGTTTAGTCTCTCGCAGAGACGCAGAGGCGCAGAGGAAAAAGAGGAGGTTGCAGTGCGTACACTGGTGTGCCTAGCAAAGTAAATTTGATTATTCTTGTTAGTTTCGTTGGTAGCTGAATTCGCGAGAATTCAGCCGTACGCAGAACCTGCCTCGAGCAATCTGAATTCTTGCGAATTCGGCTACAAGTGCGATCCGACGATGAGCTGCGATGGGGACACCTATCCTCAAGCATTGCTGTAAGTCGCTACTCTGGCCGGTGTCAGTCGGATACATAAGCGGCCTGAACCACATTCTGTGGTTGGGACATGCTATATTGCGCTCCGTCGTAGGGAGTGAGCTTCGTTTTGATGTCCGCGGGAGAGTGTCGCCAGATTGCGCCGGTAGCAGAGTCGGCAGCGAGTCCCAAGGGCCCGCCAATGAGTAAATTACCGGCAACCCAAGGGTTCATTTTGGGATTAATCGGCACTCGGGTTGGTTGGAAACCAGGTTTGGCAATCGTAGCTACGTATCGCGGAGGCTTTCTCAAGATGCCATTGCCCCGTTTCAGGCTAACTTTTGCGGGAGTCATGGCTGTGGCTACCGTTTCACCGTTCTCGTTCTGAATCACGACATTGGCCTGTGGTGGGTAGCTCTTGATGGCAACATCGTTGTTGCGACCGCTGACAATCGAAGCGCATCCACTTCCAACACCAAGACTAAGAAGCGTAAGGCCCAAACAGATCCGCTGTGAAGGATTCATGGTCGCCAACATGTCGAAGAGAATTTAACGAAGAGTTCTGCCACATCGGATCGGTTATACGACGACACGGCGTGAAGTTTTCACTATCGGCCTGAACAGCCTGAGGGCTTTAACATTGATATGCTAGCGGTTGCCATTTCTTGCTGATTTCGATTTAAGGTTTCACTCTTCGAAGCCAATATCCAGGCTGCCGGGAAGCATGTGAAACGGCGATGATCACAACTTCATCAGGCTCGATCAAGAAGTGGATGACATGCCTGAAGCGCTCCACGTAAGTGTAGCGCAGGTCGAGATCAGCAGTGGCAAATCCGCTCTTGGCGAATCGGTGAGGATTTGCTTCGATCTTGGAAAGAGTGTGATCCACAATCCGCCAAAATTCATGACCCAAGCCAGGGGACTGCGAATCGAGCCAGAGAGCCGCATCGGCAATCTCTTCGATTGCCGGGGAAATGATTCGGGACTTCAATTGCTTGGGCCTGCGGAGATTCTTTTCTCAAGGATTTCTCTGGCATCATCGAGACTGACACTTTCCATCTCGCCGTTGCGATACTTCTCAACACGACTACGAAGCTCCTGGCCATATTCTTCCGATGAGATTTCCTCGCCAGGCAATTCGAGGCTTTGCAGGATCTGGACCGCTAACTCCGCTCGTTGCGTTTGCGTCAGGGACAGAATCGATTCGATAAGTGGGTTCGCTGAAGTAGCCATACTTCGATTATGACTGATGGGACCGTTCACGACAATCTATTTCCACTCGACTCCGCCCGCTGTCCAATGACACCCCGGACCAAAGTGTTGGTCCGGCTAGGGATCTAGTAGGGGAAAAGGACAGATTCGTGTGCTAGAATAGCAACCAAGTTGCGGCTCGCCCACCTCCAGATTGCTCTGCCGAAATTGGAGTCAGCCGAGTAGTGAAGCAAGCAGAACTCTATTCGTAGTGAGCCCACATCCGTAGAATTTTTACTATCTTTTCTTCCTCTAGGACCTGATACACGAGGCGATGCTGGATGTTTATTCTTCTTGAAATAGCTCCTCTCAGGTCCCCCACAAGTCTTTCGTAGGGAGGTGGGTCTTGATAGGGGTTCTTTTTAAGAGTGGCCAAGAGCTTCTGAATCTTTGGTTTTAGGCCAGAAGATGCGGCCTTCTTCGCGTCTTTTTTCGCCTGTTTTGTGTAAACAAGCTTCCATTGCGTATCGGTCACCAGTCTAATTCCGTTTCCAAATCATCCGCTGGTGTTTGCATTCCCTCAACAATGGATTCACGCATGCCTGGAATTCCTAAAAGATGAAGCGTCTCTTGAATTGCGCGCCAGTCATCTTCAGAGATAAGCACTGCGTTTTTACGCTTGCCAGTGATTAATACAGGGCTGCTTGTGCTAGTAACCGAATCGATGAGGTTGTAGAGATCGGCTCGTGCTTTTGTGGCGGGGATGTCTTTCATACCTAAAGCGTACGCTATTACGTACGCCTAGTCAAATCGATTCAATTATTGCGGCTCATAAGAAGTTTGTACGCCAGAGGCCAGTAAAAAACCCCGCGCGGGACGAATCCCGGCGGGGTCTTGTTTTGCTTAGCCGACGTGCGGCTTAAGGAAAGCTATGGGGACACTCTAATCCATGTGATGTTGTAAGTCGGTGCTTCGGTTACAACCACCTCGCTGGGACAGCAGATAATCCCTAGTACTCTGGTTAGGCTTTCCTAAAATTCAAGATTTTGAGTAGGCTACCAAACTCTATTGGGTCCAATTGTTTGATGATCGAAGTGCCTTTGTTATCGATTGAAGCAAGATTGGCGGGACAACGAACTGGCTCAGTATGAATAAAGTTGTCTTGTTCAGAGTTGATTAGCCTTCCAACCGGAATCGTTTTCTTTGCGTACTGCTTAGTTGTAAAATAGAACGCTCGAAACCATCGCTCACCTCTTTCTTTACTAAGTTCTTCGCAAATTAACATGGGCCGTTGCTTGCCTTCGACTTCATAGACAAGGTGATCTTTTTTATGGGACTTTTTATCCGCAGGCTTTGCAGACTCCAAGTGCAGATGTACAAACTGCACGATGTCACCAGGAGTTAATCTGGGAGGGAGAATCATTGCTCGTCATCCTCACCAGCGGTATTACCACCATACATAATGCTCATTAGTCGCCGAGATTCTTTGACATCGTCGTCCATAAATCCTTCAGGCCAGTTCTTGATTCGGCCATGGTCGTCAATTTCGATACGCTCAAGCGAAGAACACTGATAAATACCATAAGTCTCGTCTAATTTATCCAGGCTGGCGAAGTAGATACCGATATTTGCTTGGCCGAGGGCAATCTTTTCCTCCAATATTTCTCGCAGGACTCTGCGAATTATCAGGTCGCTATGGGTTTCAATTAGCATATATTTTCCTGATTTGGCTTGGTGCATCAAGAACTCAGCAACTCGGAGTTGAAGGCTGGGATGCAAATGGACTTCAGGGTTTTCGACAGCCATAACTTCGAAGCGCCACATCAAGCCGGCTTGCACAATCAACGGCAGAAGCTGATGAAAGCCAGAACTCATTTGCCGGGGACTTGTCGGTTCATAACCAAAGCATTTTTGTCCAATTCGGGAAGCACTGCTAAACCCAGCGTAATGATGCTCATAAATTTCTATAAGGCGATCTCTACCCAATAAGTTTGAACCGTCCTTTCTCAAGTAACCAGTAGGAGCATCTCCCCATCCTCTAGATCTCGACAATAAGGAGCCGTCTTCATTGTGCCCTTCATCAATGACTATTGTTACGTTATCCAATAGAGTCTCCAACCACTTCGCTACGAATCCTTCAAACAAGTAGTCTTCATGCGGAGGGCATTCTGAAATGGGATCCATATGCATGTATGCAAACTGTCGCTGCAGCCACCAAGTTGCTTCTCCTTCCAAACCAACATGTCTAGAGTTGATGACTTCATCGCCGTCGAAAGGATAGCGGTCTGGATCTTGGTGCATTATATCTGAATAGTCGTGTTTGACCCTGATTGCACTGATATCGAAGAAACCTGAGAGAAGGATTGAGAGTAATTCCCGAAATCGAGTTATCGCAGTTTCGACAACTTGAAGGACACTGCATTCATCCATCACTCCTTTAAATTCTGAGACGTGATTCCTGCTCGGCTGATAATGGGCCAATTCAATCAGCTTAGCTTCATCGATTACTGTAATGCCAGGTACGAATTCTGCAGAACACTTGACAGAATAAGTCTCGGAATTCCCACTATCGATGTCATCGATCCCTTCAAAACAGATGACATACTCTTCATTCACCCGCAACTCAACCATGTGCCGGAGTCCGCAAACGGTTGAACTTTCCCAAGTAGTGGTCGGGTGAGAGATGCGAACCTGAAAACGCGTACCCTTCGAACACTTGCCAAGCCAAAAAAACTTTTGCATCTCGATGTATCGATTCACATCGTCATGTTCCGCAGTAGACAATTCAAAATCGGAAGTGGCCTCAAACTCTAGTCCTATTGTGCCCGGAAGTCCAAAGTTCCGTTTAAGTTCTTGGTCTTTGTAACTCGCTTCGGGAACACTCGGGTCCGAAAGGTGAATGGCCGCATTTGTAAATTCGAGATCATCAAAATTATTGTCTTCAAACGACAAGGAAAAGGGGAAATCAGGACGATCCAACGATCTATTGAGTATATTGATCGCCTTCAGCCAAGTAGATTTTCCCGAGCCGTTGGTACCACAGAGAATCGTCAACGGCTTTATGTCGAGACGAGAACCATGAAGATACGACCCGATTCCGCAGAGGGTGATTGCGCGAAGTGCTAGGTTAGCGTCCATATTCTCTTATTCCAGAGGAGTCTTGCCAGTTGGTGATTGTACCGGCGCCTATAGAGAACTGCAAAGAAAAAACCCCGCGCGGAACGAATCCCGGCGGGGTCTTGTTTCGCTAAGCCGACAAGCGGCTTAAGGAAATAAAAATTGGCGATACCTACTTTCGCGGGTACACCCACTATCATCGGCCCGGGGTGCTTAACTACTGTGTTCGGAATGGGAACAGGTGTGACCACCACGGTATGGTCGCCAAAAAAGTACGTGGCACTGGTAAGCACCACGCACTTATTGACTTTTTGGTGAATATTGCAAGAGCGGACTGAATGCGGAGTTTGGAATGCGGATTGTGGAATGTCTTGCGACAACACACAAACTCGCGATTCGAAACTCACAACTCCTTCGCTCGATTGATTTGTTCAAGCGAGTTGCTTGAACGAGAACCACAAGAGCGTTTGATAAATGTGGCCAAGCGTTCGTCCATTAGTACCGGTTAGCTGAATACATTACTGCACTTACACATCCGGCCTATCAACCTGATCGTCTTTCAGGGGACTCTCGGCTATTAGCCCACGAAACCTGATCTTGGAGCGGGCTTCACGCTTATATGCTTTCAGCGTTTATCCGTTCCGACCTTAGCTACCCTGCCGTGCCGCTAGCGCGACAACAGGAACACCAGAGGGTCGTCCTTCTAAATCCTCTCGTACTAAAGAAGAACCTCCTCAAGTTTCGTACGCCCACAGTAGATAGGGACCGACCTGTCTCTCGACGGTCTGAACCCAGCTCACGTACCACTTTCATTGGCGAACAGCCAAACCCTTGGGAGCTTCTCCACCCCCAGGATGTGATGAGCCGACATCGAGGTGCCAAACCGCTCCGCCGCTATGGACGCTCGGGAGCGATAAGCCTGTTATCCCCGGAGTACCTTTTATCTGTTGAGCGATGGCCCTTCCATACGGGACCACCGGATCACTAAGCCCTACTTTCGTACCTGCTCGACTGATAAGTCTCGCAGTTTAGCACACTTCTACCTTTACGCTCGATGCCTGATTGCCAACCAGGCTGAGTGTACCAATTGGGCTCCTCCGTTACTCTTTGGGAGGAGACCGCCCCAGTCAAACTGCCCAACTGACACTGTCCGTTGCCCGGTTTCACGGGAATCAACGTTAGAACTAAAGCATGCAAAGGGTGGTATTTCACCAATGACTCCCCCCGATCTGGCGATCGGGGTTCAAAGTCTCCCACCTATCCTACACAGTACATACCACAGCCCAATATCAGCCTACAGTAAAGGTTCACGGGGTCTTTCCGTCTAGCTGCGGGGACGTGGCATCTTCACCACGACTACAATTTCACCGGGTCACTAGTTGAGACAGTATTCCTCTCGTTACGCCTTTCATGCACGTCGGAACTTACCCGACAAGGAACTTCGCTACCTTAGGACCGTCATAGTTACGGCCGCCGTTTATTGGGGCTTCGGTCGTGAGCTTCACAATATAAATACTGCTAACCCTCTACCTTAACCTACCAACACCGGGCAGGCGTCAGTCTCTATACATCCACTTGCGTGTTAGCAGAGACCTGTGTTTTTGATAAACAGTCGGAGGAATCGATTTACTGTGGCCCCGAGCAGCTTGCACCACCCAGGGCACCCCTTATTGCGAACGTACGGGGTCATTTTGCAGAGTTCCTTAACTAGTGTTCTCCCGAGCGCCTTAGACTACTCATCTCGCCTACCTGTGTCAGTTTTAGTACGGTTATCGAAGCTTCAACCCTGAGAAGCTTTTCTTGGATATCCTGCCAATGACTTCGCGAACATAAATGCGCTCGGTCCCCCCGCTTGGTTTACGTAGACGGATTTACCTATCTACCACCTTGCGAGGATCCACGGACGTTTCTAGTCGTACCGCTCACTTTTCGGATACCGTCCCTCCATCGGTCCACTTCGATAGCGCAGGAATATTGACCTGCTGTCCATCGGCTACGCCTTTCGGCCTCGCCTTAGGAACCGGCTAACCCTGGGCGGAATTACCTTCCCCAGGAAACCTTAGGCTTTCGGCGGGCAGGATTCTCACCTGCCTTATCGTTACTCATTCCGGCATAAGCACCTGTAGACCCCGACACGGCTCCTTACGGTACCGCTTGTATCTGATCTACAGCGCTCTCCTACCAATCATTTCATCCGCAGAATCCATGATTCTACTGCTTCGGTGTAATACTTACTCCCGTTCATTATCGGCGCAGAATTGCTCGACCAGTAAGCTGTTACGCACTTTTTAAATGGTGGCTGCTTCTAAGCCAACATCCTGGCTGTCACTGCAATTCAACTTCCTTAGTGACTGAGTATTACTTCGGGACCTTAGCAGATAGTCTGGGTTGTTTCCCTCTCGACCGCGAAGCTTATCCCTCGCGGACTGACTCCTGATATAGTCGCAATGGTATTCGGAGTTTGGTTCAGCAGGGTACCCCGGGAAGGGCCCCAAACCAAATCAGTATCTCTACCCCCACTGCGTAGTGGATCAAGGCTAGCCCTAAAGCTATTTCGGAGAGAACGAGCTATCTCCAGGTTTGATTAGACTTTCACTCCTCCCCACAAGTCATCCCCTCGGTTTTCAACCCAAGTGGGTTCGGTCCTCCAAGCGGTTTAACCCGCCCTTCAACCTGCTCATGGGTAGTTCACCTGGCTTCGCGTCTACCGCCCGCGACAAAATTTCGCCCTATTCAGACTTGGTTTCCCTGAGGCTTCGGCCCGGAAGGCCTTAACCAAGCCGCAAACGGTAACTCGCCGGATCATTATGCAAAAGGCACGCCGTCACACATTGCGATAAATCGCCATAGTGCTCCGACCGCTTGTAAGCGTATGGTTTCAGGTTCACATTCCTCCCCTAAAAGGGGTTCTTCTCATCTTTCAGTCGCCATACTGAGTTCACTATCGGTCATCAGGGAGTATTTAGCCTTACGGGATGGTCCCCGTAGATTCAGTCGGAGTTTCACGTGATCCGACCTACTCAGGTACCTCTCGAGAGATCGCTCGCTTTCGTGTACGGGACTGTCACCCTCTGTGGTTCTTCTTTCCAAAAGATTCTACTAGTAAGCAATTTTGTGACTCTCATTTGAAAGGCCCTACAACCCCGCAAGGGAAACCCTCGCGGTTTGGGCTGTTTCGCGTTCGCTCGCCGCTACTGACGAAATCGATTTTTCTTTCTACTCCTGTGGGTACTTAGATGTTTCAGTTCCCCACGTTCGCCACGTGCAGCTATGAATTCACTACACGCCAATTCGGGAATCCCGGGATCAACATTTGTTTGTCAACTCCCCCGAGCTTTTCGCAGACTTCCACGCCCTTCATCGCCTCCTGATGCCAAGACATCCCCCATACGCCCTTAATAGCTTGGCCACATTTATCTAACGCTCTCGCTTTAAATAAATGGTGCTATTAAACCAGTTCACATCACCTTTGTGTGAAGTTCGCGTGCCAAAGCACGCTAGCCATACACAGACATAATGCGCCTGGTTGAGTAACGCTCGATTGATTCTTGTAATCTAAAGAGCAAAGGAGATCCGAACAAATCTTTTAAAAGTTCGACCTCAACACACCCTCTGCAAAAAGCATGGTTGCTGCCGAACAGATCTGAACGAATTTCAGATGCCACTCTTACAATATATATCACCAAATTGTCAAAGATCCTGCGGCTGACTTCGGGCTCCTTGCAAGGAAACCGTCCGATCAACCGTGGCCCTAACGGCCAGCCTGCTTTCCCAACTTCGCCCAGCCCTGCATTTATTAGATGCCGAGTGAACTCCGCTAAGTGAACAGGAGTCCCAGGAGCACTGCCTCCAGGGACTCTCATCCACTTCAGGGGAACTTCAAATCATAACAATTGCGGCCGACCTGTCAAAGGGGTAAATCGCCACAAATTGCGATTCCTCATCGAACGCAGAAGTTCAGGAGGAACGCGAATTCTAGAGATGTTCGGCAATTGTGCAAGGGGCTGGCTAGCCCATCTGGAAAGATTCTCAAACAGGGTGAAATTCCAGAGGTACTAACCCGGTCTAATCGCCAGAATTTGCCTCTTTTGAAGCCTTCTCGTTCCGTTGGAAAAATGCTCGTGCCCTCATACATAGCCAACCATTCACGAGAACTAGTAGAACGTGGACACCTAGATCAAACCAGAGAACGACCGACTGGGGCAGATTGAGACCACCGAGAAGGAGATCAAATATCGCATGAATCCCCATCATGAACCGGCCACCGGGGCCCGTCCACATGGAAGAGAGAGCTAAGGTAGCACCAATACAGAATGCTCGTTCATCGCCGTCACCAAAAAATAGCCCCGTAACGAACAGACTGGCCGCCACGATCCAGATTGCTCCGATCACCAACTGGGTCAGAGCCACGGGCAGGATCGCGGCAAAACCACATAGTATTGCAAACGCGGTCATTGCAATGAGCAATGTTTGCAGGCTGAAATGGAAACGAGAGTTTGAGACAGGCTGTTCGCTCACTGGGGAGCTCCTGATGAATCAGGGAGGCGAGTGGTGAATACTCCTATCTTAACAGCACCGCAGCTTAACACCACTCATGCGTAGCAGGCTCACTGAGTGTGCCTGCTACACTTGCCTAAGCCATCGCAACAGCTTCTTGGCTCGCACCGCTACCTTCGGTCACTCGATCAACCATGCTTTCTGAGGTGTCGTCAGTAGTGACACTTGCGGAAGCCTGCGTCATCTGGAGCGTTAGCTTCGTCGTTCCAAGTGGAATAGGGCAGTTCCCCAAGGCACTCCGCACCCGATTGCCAATGATGGTTGCCTCGCGTTTCGGGCTGCCAGGCAGCATGACGATGAATTCGCCACGTTCCAGTCGACCGAGCAGGTCCATTTCTCGGAGCCTTGTGCCGATGAATTGGCCAACGCTGTCGAGCACCAATTCAGTGACTGCTTCGCCATAGTCACGTTCTAACGCACTGTAGCCAATTACTTTCAAATACAAGACGGACAAATCAGCACCTGTACGATGACTCTCGGAAACTCGCCTTTGGAGTTCTGCCGAGAAGGCTTCCCGGTCTGGCAATTCCGCATGCTTATGGTCCATGGCAGCATTTCGACTGGCTGGCTGCGATGCGATCTGGTCGAAATCAGCAATAGGTAAACACCCTGCCCCATCATGCCAGAAGCTGCAATTGCGACCGGCACTCTTGGCACCGTAGGTAGCTTCGTCTGAGCGGCGCATCAAGCTAGCAGAATCATCCAGTTCAGTCGTCTCGGCTACTCCAATGCTGGCTGTCACGCTGAGCGACTTACCTTCGAAGCTGATTTTTGTGGCCTCTATAGCCTTTCGGACTCGCTCAGCGGCGATGCACGCGTTTTTGAGTGTTGTATTGGACATGATCAAGGCAAACTCTTCGCCGCCATAGCGGCAAGGGAGATCTGAAGCCTTGGCATTTTTCTTCAGCGTGGCAGCGACTTGCCTCAGCACTTCGTCCCCGGCAAGGTGACCATGCGAATCATTGAACTTCTTGAAATGATCGACATCGAAGAACAACAAGCTCGTTGGACGACCTTGCTGGCGAAACTCTTCGATTCCCTTTGCCAAGGCTTCGTCGAATGCCCCACGATTGGATAATTGAGTCAAGGAATCCAGCTTAGCTTGCGACTGCGTAGATTTGAGTTCTTCAGCTTGCGACTGGATCTTGCTCTCGGCATCTTCAAGTCGTTCTTGCAGCTTGGTATTTGCAGTCATGATCTGACGCAATGCATCTGCGATGAGAGCATCCTTATCATCGGCAGTTTTGTCCATCGACCCTAGCTGTTGAGATATTCCGCTGACAAACTGACTGTGAGCTCCGACATCGGAAGCCACATTTGTGGCAACGTCTTTCAGTTGCTGGACCGCCATGGCATTGCGTTCAGCATCGTACGGATTCATTCCAGCAGCAGCTGGCAGTTGATTTGTTCCCTTTGAACTGCCATGCCCCATGAAGTAGTAGGCACCCAGGAGACCAACGAGGAACGCCGTAAACGCAAGTGATGCATCTAGCAACACGTAATTGAGCGATACACCGAATAAAAGCATGGAACCGATCCTTCTTGGCAAATAATTCTTGTTGAGTCAGCAATCACGCATTGCAAAAAGCATCGCGCAAGTTCATTTCTGGAATTTATGTTCTCGTCCGATTTCTTGTGTTTCTGCGTAAAAGTAGGTCGATGGAAGCAGATGTCAATTAGACATTCTGCTGAAAAACGCAGGAAGTCCGCACGCGCATATGGTGTATTCACACCGACCTTATCAAGCCGTTGGGATTAAGAGGATCGTGACGATTGTGGCGTACGATGAACCCAATCAGAGAGAACGACGAGGCCGATAGCTGGTTGATCGAGATCCCAGCAGCATCAAGGCTCCAAACCAACCAGAGAGGAACGCGGCAGGTTCGGGAACGGCGGAAAATGGCTCTGTGAGGGAAATTTGGCTGCCAAAACTAGTTTGCCAGAGCCAAAGGTCGTAGTCATCAACCTCCAGGCTGCCATCGGCTTCACCCAGTAATCCGATTCCTGTGTTTCCTTGCATACGTTGCCAACTCAGAAAGTCACGGCCATCCACATCGCCGTCGGCATCAATGTCGCCATGCAAGTTAATCAGTTTGGTGGGTACTTCCCAACCGAGGTCAGCCAATGCCGCGTAGTCCAACGGCGTTAAAAGTCTGCGTCGCCCCAGTACCAGAGAGGGTGTCAAAGCCGACAAAGGCGGAACGTCGTAAGGGGGACTCGTTGTCCCAGTCGCCCAGTGATGGCCATCGGTAGCCAAAGCCACTGTTGACCCCGTCAAATTGACCGAGGCAGCACCTTGAAACTGACCGCCGGAGTTCAGATTGTCGAAAGATGCTGCCGTGCCAAATCCGAATGCATGCGCCAATTCATGGTAAGCGATCGTGAGAAAATCTAACTCTCCGGGAGCAGGTAAAGTCGAGATTCCAAAATGCCAGTTTCGCGGCACACCGTTTCCATGGGTATCGAACGCGATCGAGCCGCCCCAGGAGGCAAAATCTATGGCCGTTACTCCCGTGACCATACCCTGACCTCGGTCAAGCGGAATGTTCGCTGTTCCAGGACCCGCTGCCCCCACCTGGTTCCCAGCCATGTCGTACCCGCCGGCATAAATGACGAACGTGTCAGCCGGAATCGACTGATCTGCAACCAGGTAGCCTAAGGCCCCACTGTCTGGGTTTGTGAAGCTGGCCGTCCAGGTTGGGCTTGAAGAAATTGCGAGCAGATTGTCAGTAAATGGCTCAAACGCTTTGGTGGCAAATCGCAGTGTATCCAACGCCTGAGGATGATCGTAAAAAAAGTCCCCCGCTTCACAGCCGCCGGTTAATTCACACATCAGCCGCACATCAACCGTTAGGGCGTTCAGGGGTGTCACGAGCAAACAAACCACGCAACCTATCCAAGCCACAGCGGGAGCGCGGCATGGGCGTAAATCTGCAAGTTGTGCTGTGGCAAGCGACATAGTGCAACGAGGGAAATGTTCCGAACTGAGCCTCTATTCTAATCGGAATCTACGGAATGGTCGAATCAAGAAAACTGCTTCTACCGAAAATCCACGAGAGTCGGCCTTAGCCGGAGGACCACGTCCCCCGGGATTACTGGTAAAAGCTACGCAATCGCTTCCCGGACCTCGTGGAGGTCCGGCTAGGACGAAAGAAGAAACGACACGTTAGTCTTCGCTGTTTTCTGTGCAACATGCTTCGCCAGCTTGCTTTAGGGCGTCGGGATGGCAGTAGCAACTGGCCACGGGAGCGACGTCGGCGTGTTTCCAGGCCTCTGCGACCAAGGAAGCGAGCAACTTGGCTTCCACGGTGTCGCCCTGTTCTTGCAGGGATTGCTGAAGCCCCAAAAGTGACCAGGAATTATTCGGATGACGCACAAGGTCAGCACGATAGACTTCCTCTGCCTCGGCATGGCGATCATCGGCCAACAGCAATGCACCCAACGCATGGCGGACTGGTTGCATCCACCCGGGGGGTTCGTCGTAGCTAAGGTTTTCTTCCATCTCGACCGCTTCTCGAAGCAATGCGAAGGCCTGTTCGGAATCGCCTTTGCGATAGGCCAATTCTCCAGCGGCCATCTTACGAGCGACGGCAATCACTTCCTTAGCAGAGTTGTTGCCCATCTCCCATTCATCGGTCAATTGGGAGGCAACCTGGTCAAGCAGTTCGAGTTCCTGCTGGGCTTGTTCCGTTTTCCCCAGAGCCGAGTAGGCCACGCTTCGCGCATAGTGTCGCTCGGCACGACTAAAGAGCCGCCACTCAGGTGGTTCAGGTTCAGCAAGAATCTCTTCCCACTTCCCGAATCGAATCATCACATGCTGTGGTGTGGTCATAAACCCATCTGCTAGGGTCACATACTCTCGGAGGAAGTCTTGGGGAACATCTTGTTCGATCTTACGCGCCGCCTCCATGGCTACCTGATACTTTCCTTCCATCATTGCAGCGTAAGCCAGGAAATGAATGTTGTGCAGAAAATAGATGCTGTAGAAATCTGGCGGTGGGGAGAGAGAGAAATACTTCTCGTCGGCATTGATTGCCCGCTCGTTTGCTGCTGTTGCATCGGCGTATCGACCCGTTCGAATAAAGATGTGCGAGGGCATGTGGACCAGATGTCCCGAGCCGGGGACCATGGCAATGAGTCGCTCCGCCGAGTCCAGCCCTTTCTCCGGCCAGGGCGAGGCTTCGATCGCATGGATGTAGAAATGATTGGCACCTGGGTGCTGGGGTGTCTTGGCCAATGTGCCTTCGAGTACAGCCAGGATTTCCAGCGTGCGCCCCTTGGGCACCTCGTCGGCGGTCCATAAGTCCCAAGGTTGAAGATTCATAAGCGACTCAGCAAACAAGGCACCGACATCAGGATCCTCCGGAAACTGATGCCAGACTGTCTCCATGGCATCAGCGTATGCCTGGTCGAGCGGTATACGGTCTTCTGGCACCGGCCAGGCGTACCGTTTTTCGACTGCTCGAACCAAAGCTTGCTCAACTGGAGTTTCGTCATCGAGTGCAGCAACTGCTTTTTGGGCTGCTTCGTAGGCCAGCTTGCTTTGCTCTTCTTTCATTTCAGGATTATTGATGTGCAGCCCTCGTGCGTAGGCCGACCCCCACCAAGCCATCGCGCAAGCCGGGTCGATCTCGGCAGCTTTTTCAAACGAGCGAATCGCCTCGTCGTGATTGAAACCATAGAGAAGCTGGATTCCCTGATCGAACCACTGCTGTGCCTCGGCAGAGTTGGTTGTCACCTTACGGTTATAACCGGTAAAGCCTTGATAGAGGTTTGTGCCTGCTGGAGTCGTTTGAGTTGACGAAGATTGTTCCGGGAGGTCGCTGGCAGTTTCTGCAAAAACTCCCGTAGCAAGAGATAACAAGAGGCAATAAGAAAAGTACAACTGACGCATGGCTAGTCCTTTCTGGATTCCTCCCGATACCAAGTAGGGGGCTCCCAAGATTTTAGCGAGGAATCTCTCTTCTTGCGAGTCTCCCTGAGTCAGCGATTGCCCTGCCCCAACAAGAAATCTCGCAACACAATGGCATGATTGACGTTGATATTGCTAGCCGCATAGAGCAGCGTGATACGCTGGCTCTCGGTCGATGTGAGCAGTTCCCGAACTGCATCTTTTTTGCCCGCTAGTTCAGCCAGATATTTCTGGCGAAATTCCCTGAATATTGACTCTTCATGGTTGAACCAATTGCGTAGATCCGTCGAGGGAGCCACGTCTTTGGCCCAGAGATCAAGGTGAACGGCTTCCTTCTTCATGCCACGTGGCCAAAGGCGATCCACAAGCACGCGGAAACCATCCCCTGAATCCACGGGCTCGTAGACTCGCTTGATCACGATGTCGTGGGTTTCATGTTTAGAGGTCGCCATCGATTTCTGCCAACGTCTGCTGCAATGCTTCGTACTCTTCGCGACACTCATCGCAAACGGCCAGATGCTCTTCGACCGCTTGCAAGCCCGCCCTTATCGACTTGCCGGCCAGGTGCTGCTCGGCAAACTCTGCCACCAATGCCAGGCATTCCTCGCAATTCAGTTCAACGTCTTTGGTGAGTGTCACCAGACGCAGGAGATTTTCTAATTCATGCCGGGAAAATGCCATAGTTACTTCCTCAGTGGGTAGATGCCAAATCATCTGCTCGATAACCGGCACTCTGCAATGCGGACTTGAGCTTCTTGCGGGCGTCGTGGGTCAGCTTGTAAACGGCGTTGCGGTTGCTTCCCAGGTGCCGGGCGATCTCATCCTGAGGCATTCCGCGAAGCTCAGCGAGCAGCACGGTACGCTGCCTTTCGGTCAAATTGGTTTCGATTAGCTCGTGCATTTTGTCAAATAGTTCTTGTTGCTGGGCTTGCGACTCGGGGTCTGGCGATGAGTCAATGGCGCGTGTCGGCACAAAGTCGGCATCGACGAGCACAGCATCAAGCGAGACATCCTTCCAGCGGCTGCGGCGCAGCTCGCCTAGTGCCACGTTAATCGCAATCGAAGTCGCCCAAGTTACGAATCGACTGCGGCCTTGAAACTGATCCAGGCGACTGAGAATCCGCACGAGCGCATCTTGCGCCGCATCCTCGAGAAACGATTCATCACAATGCGCCCGATTGGAGAGCGCTTTGTGCAAGTTTCGCAGCAACACCTCGCGGAGGTCTGCGAGTGCCAACTCGCGGACCACACCCCCTTGGCTCAGTTCGGCAACCCAAGTGTCGTTTTCTCGATTCATGACGATTCCTAGGGATGCAAACCGGAACGAGCAACAAACTCTCCCCTCGTCCCCACGCTCTGCGTGGGGACGCGAACCTTGCCGCTCCGCGGTGAATTGCGCCATTGACGCGGAGCGTCAGCTTCTGCGTACCGACGGGGACCGTCGGCACGAGGATGCCGAGAAAGCGTGCTACTCATTCCAGCCCATGATCGCATCAACAGTTTGTCATCACGGGGGCGGCTGGGAAATCAACTTCCGTTCCCGCGACGTGATTAAAGTAGTTCGTGAAAATGTTGAGCGCTACATTCGCAACGATCTCAGCGATTTCGCCATCAGTGTACCCCGCTTCACGGACCTGTTGAAGATCGTCGTCGGAAACCACTCCCCTATCGCGGACGACCTTCTGGGCAAATTCCAGGGCAAACCGCTCCGCGTCGTCCTTAGCCTCTGCCCGGCGGGCGTCGCATGTCTCTGACTCGGAGAGCCCGGCCCCTTTGCCTAGGGCCGTATGGGCCGCGAGGCAATAGTCGCAACTATTCACTTCACCCACCGCCAACGCGATCTGCTCACGTAGACGAGGGGATAATGCCCCAGTTGAAAGTTGCTGGCTGAAACCCAGATAGGCGTTGGCCACGGCGGGCGAATTAGCCATTGTGGCAATCAGGTTGGGGACCATCCCCATTTTCTTCTTTACGGTGTCAAGGATGTGCTGTTGTGTGGTGTCGGCAGCGTCTTTGTTGACAGGTTGAATGCGTGCCATGGTTCTTGTCCTTCGCTTATGGTTGGATGAATAATGAGTGGGAATTGCATCCCTTTTCACCTTAGATGTCGCGGCGACACATATTCTTACCAAAGGTTTTTGAAGATGCATTCGTCACAGTGAATTGAGTTACGCTCGGAAGGCGAAATTAGCCGCAAATAAGTTGTCCTGAGTGGGGCTACAGATTATACTAGGGGCCATCCTCGTCGCCTTACTGTTCCATCGAAGCTGAACTAAAGAGGGTCCACATGTCTCGTCTTTCCCGCCGCCAATTCTCGCGATCTCGGCAGGCGACTTCTTGGATCGCATCTCCCTATGCCCGGCGTTTGCGGGTAGAATCGCTGGAAGACCGACGGTTATTGTCTATCACGGTCGACACACTCGTAGACGAGGCGGACGGCAGCATTGTCGACGGCGATATTTCCTTGCGCGATGCAATCGCACTGGCCCCGGCTGGAGAAACGATCGACTTCTCAGTTACCGGTACGATTGACCTCACGCTGGGGCAACTGACTATTGGCCAGAATCTCACGGTCACCGGTCCCGGCGCAAACAATCTTACCATCAATGCCGGTGGCTCTTCGCGCGTGATGCGCGTTACCGGTACGACGACCACCAATATCAGTGGGCTCACGCTAACCGGTGGGCAGGCGGACCAGGGTGGCGGACTTCGGAACTACAGTCCTGCTTCCACCACACTTACGGATGTGGTGGTCACAGGCAATACGGCTACTACCAATGGCACCGACGCAGGTGGGGGCATCTGGAGCAATGGCAACCTGACGCTCGCAGATAGCACCGTCTCCAATAACATGGCTCCCAACGGAACTAGTTCTGGCGGCGGCATCTGGAACAGCAATCTACTGACCATCACCAATAGCACCCTCTCGGGCAACTCGGCCAATTCTGGTGGCGGTGGCATTTTCAACAGCGTTCTCGGCACAGTGACCATCACTAATAGTACCCTCTCCGGCAACTCGGCCGGTTCCAATGGCGGCGGCATTTGGAACAATGGCGGTACCACCACGATCACCAGTAGCACCATCTCGCGCAATTCGGCCAATTCCTGGGGCGCCGGCATTTACCACAGTTTCGGCACCACGACCCTCAGTCACACGATCGTGTCGGGCAATTCTTCTGCTACTTTAGGCAATGAAATCCGCCTACAAGGCGGCACGGTCAACCTCAACAACTTCAACCTGATCGGCGACAGCAGCCAGACGACCGCCCAAGCCTTGTTCGGCGTTGGCGCCGGGGCCACGGACATTCTGGCTACCAGCAATGGCACGAATCCCACGGCGCTTGGCTCGATTCTCGACGCTACACTGGCCAACAATGGGGGGCCGACGCTGACGCATGCGCTGGTGCCAGCAAGTCCAGCGATCAATGCCGGCAACCCGGCGATTGCCTCCCCCCCGACCAACGACCAGCGGGGGAGCGGTTTTCCGCGTATCATGTTCGATCGTGTGGACATCGGTGCCTATGAATTCAACGATGTCACCATCCCCGGCGGTGGTTTGGTAGTAAGCACCCTCGACGACACCTTCGACGGTATCTATACAACGAACAATCTAAGCCTTCGCGAAGCCACCTTATTGGCTAACGTCAATCCGGGCGCCGACAACATCACCTTGGACGCCAGCCTGTCCGGCGGGACAATCAACCTTTCGCTGGGAATGCTCACCCTGAGCGATGATGTGACACTGACTGGCCTGGGGGCCGATCAACTCACGATCGACGCGGGGGGCTCGTCGCGCGTGATGCTGGTTGCCGGTACGACTACCGCCAACATCAGCGGGCTCACCCTGACCGGTGGGCAGTCGGACCGGGGTGGTGGATTGCGAAATACCGCCACGGCCACCACCACGCTTTCCGATGTGGTGATCACTGGCAATACTGCCACTGCGACAGCCGTTGACGCCGGAGGTGGCATCTGGAACACCGGCCACTTGACCATTACTGGCAGTACGATTTCTGGTAACACCGCTTCCGCTGCATCGGGCGATGGGGGAGGAATTTTTACTGGAAATCCCAACTCAAACCTGATCATCACCAACACAACTATCACCGGCAACTCGGCAGGCGATGATGGTGGTGGCCTCCGAGCGTGGAATAATCCAGCGGTCACGATTTCCCACAGCACGATTACGGGCAACACGGTCAATGGTAATGGCGGTGGTATCTATTCATCAAATAACGCGGTCACTACGGTTGGCCACTCGATCATCTCGGGCAATTCTGCCGGTGGTTTAGGCAATGAAATCCACCTACAGAGCGGCACGCTCAACCTCAATAACTACAATCTGATCGGCGACAGCAGCCAGACGACCGCCCAGGCCTTGAACGGAGTTGCCGCCGGTGCCACGGACATCCTGGCCACCAGCGATGGCACCACACCCACGGCGTTGGGCTCGATCCTCGACACGACACTCACCTACAACGGGGGGCCGACCCCCACCCACGCACTGCTGCCGGGAAGCCCGGCCATCGATGCGGGGAATCCGGCGATTGCCTTCCCCCCGGCCAACGACCAGCGGGGCGCGCCCTTCGAACGACAGAATGGCACGATCGACATCGGTGCCTACGAGGAGCAATCGCTTAACCTGGTGGTCGACACACTGACCGACGAGAGCGACGGCGACTACTCGGCCAGTGATCTCAGTCTGCGCGAAGCGCTCGAGTTAACCAATGCAAACCCCGGGGCTGATACAGTCAGCTTCGATGCCAGCCTCTCCGACGGGACAATCAACCTTTCGCTGGGAATGCTCACCCTGAGCGATGACGCGACACTGACTGGTCTGGGTGCCGATCAACTTACGATCGACGCGGGTGGTTCGTCGCGTGTGATGCGGGTGACCGATACGACGACCGCCAACATCAGCGGGCTCACGCTGACCGGTGGGCTGACGGACCGGGGTGGCGGACTGCGCAACTTCGGTACCACCACGCTGACGGGTGTGGTCGTTACCGGCAACATGGCTACCACCTCCAGCACGGACGCAGGGGGAGGCATCTGGAGCAACGCCAACCTGACGCTGGTCGATAGCACCCTCTCCAATAACAAGGCTCCCAACGGCCTTGGTACTGGCGGCGGCATCTGGAACAGCAATCAACTGACCATCACCACTAGCACAATCTCGGGCAATTCGGCCAATTCTGGTGGCGGTGGCATTCTCAACGGCGGCTCAGTGACCGTCACCAATAGCAGGCTCTCGGGCAATTCGGCCATTTTCTCTGGCGGCGGCATTTTCAACACCGGCTCAGTGACCATCACCAATAGCACGCTCTCGGGCAATTCGACCAACAGTAAAGGCGGCGGCATCTGGAGCAGCAATCAACTGACCATCACCAATAGCACCCTCTCGGGCAATTCGACAAGTATTCTAGGGGGTGGCATCTACAGCTCCGGGGGCACGACGGCGGTCGCCAACAGCACTCTCTCGGGCAATTCGGCATCTCGTGGCGGTGGCATTTACAGCTACGGCGGCAATCTTGACACGTTGACGGTTACCAACAGCACCCTCTCGGTCAACTCGGCAAGCTCTCAGGGGGGCGGTATTCTAACCTACGGTATGGAGACGACGCTAAACAACACGATCGTCGCCAATAGCACCTCAGGGGGTGATCTTGCGGCCCTCTCTGGTGGTACTTTTTCTGGTACCGACAATCTGATTGAAGACGGTAGCGGGGGCGCAGTCGCCACCGTCACCGGAGACCCGATGTTGGGGCCTCTGGCCGACAATGGGGGACCGACGCTGACCCTCGCGCTCCTGCCGGGGAGTCCGGCCTTGGATGCGGGGAATCTGGGGATCGTGTTTGATGCGAACGCGTTCGATCAGCGGGGGATGCCGTTTGCTCGGGTGGCGCAGGGAGTTTTGACAGGAAGTCCTCTCCCCCTGCGGATCGACATCGGTGCCTACGAAGCGCAGATTCCGCCTTCGGCTGATTTCGACAGCGATGGTGATGTGGATGGTCGGGATTTCCTCAGTTGGCAGCGCGGTTTTGGCAAGGCGAATGCCGTGCGCGCCGACGGCAACAGTGATGATGACACCGACGTCGACATTAGTGATCTGGCGGCTTGGCAGGTGAGTTACGGCGACACTGGATTGCTGCCGCCACCGGTAGTGGCCAATGAAGGTGCAACGGCTGCGGTGGTGGATTTGGCATTGGCTTGGGAATCGGTTTACAGTGTGGAAGAGGGGGAAGAATTTGCACTGCTGGAGAGTGGGCCGATCGATTCAGTCATCGAGAGTATTGCCGTTGATGTCGTAGCGAAGCCGACGCGCTCGGGAGAATTCTGCGAGGGTACTTCGATTAATGAACTTGATCAGCAGCAGCAAGAATTGTGGCTTAGCGACGAGATGCTGGAGCGGGTGTTTGGGTAGTGTGGAAGCAGTTTTGAGGAATCGTTCAGCGTCACCTCGATGCAGCGCCGATTGAGATTCGATGTCGGAACAGTGCTACCGCTCGTTACGGCCTACGGGTACTCACCCAAACGAAAAACGGGCCCGGGATTGCTCCCGGGCCCGTTAATGGTTGGTACGCAACTTAACCCCCGCGGCGGACCGAAGTCCAAACCTCGGGCTTGAACGTTACGCACTCTTTGTCTGGGGTTCGCTGAACAGCTTTTCGCGGCCATCGACCACGTCGTCGGTCAACATATAACGATTGCCACGCGGTTGGTCAGGAAGGTCGTACATAATGTCGAGCATGACATTCTCGATGATCGATCGCAGACCCCAAACCACCCTGATGCTATAAAACAGGCTTTACTATTCGCTTACGGGCAGCCAGTTCATGCGTTGAAAGGGGTTTGTGATTGTCCAAACCTTGCAATTCAAGCCTCACTCCTGCATTTTCAAAATCATGTTGCAAATCGTGTAGTTTCTCCATGACGGTATGGTCAACAAACTTGGTCTCGGAAAGGTCAAGTGTGACATTCTTTTTTTCTGTGATGCCAAGTCTGACTAGTTGTCGCCGAAAAATAATCCAGTTGCTAAAAACTGCTGAGTAACGCGCACGAACTACAGCCTGGTTGTCCGACTCAAGTTCAATGTCCAGATACGGTTTCATCAAAGAGTGAATTGGCACTCCATTGAAGAGGTGAATAACGAGCTTCACACCGATGCCAATGAGGATACCAATCAGTAGATCCGTCGCAAGGACGCCCACCAGGGTAGAAACGAATATCAGGAGTTGTTCTTTGCCAATCGAGTAGATGTGAAAGAATTCCCGGGGATGAGTAAGGCGGAATCCGGTGTAGATTAGCATCGCCGCCAAGGCGGCCAGGGGAATGCGGTGCAACCACATGGGAATCAATGCTACACACAGAAGCAGGAACACACCGTGCCACATGTCGGCAAAGCGAGTGCGAGCACCATTGTCGATATTCGCTTTGCTGCGCACGATTTCTGAAATCATCGGTAAGCCTCCGACAAGAGAGGAACAGAGATTGCCCACCCCGACCGCGAGAATATCGCAATTCATATTAGTCTTGCGTTTCCATGGATCGATGATGTCCACGGCTTTTGCGCTCAAAATAGATTCTAGGCTACCGATGACAAAAAACATAAGTACCCACTTTATAGCTTCCCCACGGTGTTCACTATCGAAGGCAGAGAAGTCGGGAGTTGCGATATAGTCAAACATACCAAAAACGCGATCAGGCATATTGACAAGGAAAGACTCACCGAGCTCGTAGGTATGCCCGTGGAAGGAATAAGTATGGGCATGCATTAGGTCAAAATACATACCTAGTGGAACGGTCGCGAGAATGACCACCAGCGCGGCCGGTACGGACTTGAGCCAGGCAATCGCCTTCTGTCCAAGTGGCCAGAGAAACATGATCAGCACACCACATACCCCCACGAGAGCAATTTCTGGATTCATGTCCTGAAAATATTGTGGGATGTTCTCAATCATTTCCAGCGGTTCCCCGCGCGCCTGCACACCCAGAGCCACGGGTAATTGCTTGACGATAATAATGACGCCGATCGCGGCCAACATGCCATGAACCGCTGAGAGGGGGAAAAACTCACCCAGTACACCAGCCTTGAGCAATCCAAAGATGATTTGCAGAATGGCAGCCACGACCCCTACCGCCAACGCCATTTTGTAGGCTGTCATGTCGGTTTGGCTAAAGCCACCGATGGCACCGTCACCGCCAAATCCTTCGACGCAGCCAATGGCAATGACGATCAAACCTGCTGCCGGACCCTTGATCGTTAGTTCTGAGTTGCTGATGAAAGTCGTTAAGATAGATCCTACGATCGCCGTAAAAATGCCGGCAATCGCCGGATACCCACAAGCCAAAGAGATGCCCAGGCACAGTGGCAACGCAATCAGAAAAACCAGAAAGCCTGAGAGCATGTCATACTTAATGTACTTGGCAAACCCGTCAGCGTTGCCGACGGGCTTTTCAAGAGGGATCGGAGACGAAGCGGTTTCATTTGTAGCCATGTAATTACTCTTCCATGCAAATGTGGTTAATGAGAAGTCGCTCTAACCGCAACTTCATGGATATTTACAGATGGGGGAGTCTGTTCTGGAATGGATTCTCGAAACTTTAGACGGGCTATGATTTCCGTAGCAGCATGATAGCGCGATGCAACCCCCGGCTGGGGTATGAGACCCCCTCCGAGTATCAATGCTGAAAGTATCAACATCGCGAAACGCTCTCTCCAGCGCGCTTTGATTGAAATTGATGTCGTATGTTGAGTTCCCGTGAACAATTTGAAGTATGCCTGTAGCACGGCGATGCTGTTCAAGGCGGCCGCCAAGACTACCAAAACACCCACCAGAGGACTGACTGCGACGGCACTTTCCAAGAGCAACTCTGCTCCAATGAAACCGACCGTGCCAGGAAAGCCAATACTTGCCAGCCCCGTCAGCAAAAAGAATACAGCAAGCGATGGCATGTGTTCGTAGAGACCGTGGTAGTCTGCTAAAGAGAGACGTCCCGACCTCGCTTCGAGTGCCCTAAGGGTGAGTCCGAGTCCCGCCAGTGACATCCCCACCGAGAGCCACACACACAGCCCACCGGTCAAACCAATTGGCGTGGCGACTTCCAAACCGACCAACACCAACGAAGCGTGGCTCAGAAACAAGTAACAGAAAAACCGCCGAGCCTCATACTGCACCAATGCCATGCCAGCGGCATAGACAGCAGTAGTAAGGGAAAGCAAGGCAATGCATTGCAAAGCCCACTCAGGAGAAACGGGCAGCACTAATCTCACCGCGGCATAGGCACCCGACATCGGTGCTACGAACAGGAGAGCCGTGCCTAGGCTTGCGTTCTCAAACAAGTCCGTCATCCAGCAATGTAGCGGAGCAACCCCGCTACGAATCAATACCGCCAGGGACAACATGCCGATTGCCAAATTCTTCATCATAGGGCTAGCAGCGGGGAGAATGAGCCACCCGGCGATCAGCAACCCCGAGCAGAGCAGCATATGCGATGTAAAGACACGAGTCGATCGGCCACGCGCACGCAATTCGAACCAAGGTGGTATTACTTGAGCACTCAGCAGTGCGATGATACCCCATGGCTCGCGACAACTCAAAAGAGCCAGTAAGAGTGAAAGGGAGACCAGATTCCAAGCAAAAGGGAACCGCCGACTCTTGGTCTTCATGGTAGTAAGTGTGACTAGAAAAAACAAAAGAGCCGCAAGCGGAATCAATGGCGCACTTAGTTCATCCACGACGATCGCATCGGGCCCCATAATCGGAGTCACGAAGTCCCAATGATCATGAGCCTCAAAAGTGTGGAGTGAATTAAAATCCTGCCACTCTCCCACGGTGAAACACAACGCCGTGAACGTGAATACGATCGCTCGGCGCCAGGCCAGTTCAGGATCGCGAACGCGACACACGAACACTGCACCAATGAATGGCGTCAGAATGGCTAATTCCAACCAGGGCAAGTGAAGTTCAAACATTAATTGGCTTCTTTCGTGATACCCGCGTTGTGGAATCCATTCTTTGACTGCCTTAAATTCAATTCCCAAATTAAAGGAACCAACGATCCGATGTCCTTATTCAGTGTTACAACCGCAACTCTTCAACAATTTCGCTGTGGACTTGAACATCGTCAGAAGCTCGCGAACGCCCCCTCGAAAGAAAATCAGTCCACCTTCTTTCTGCCGCATCACACCACTTAAACAAGCGCTGAAATGGGTGGACGACAAACTCATCGAGAATGCCATCGAGATAACCTCGATGGGAAGCAAAGCGATAGACCCAGTATTGCAGGCTGAGGGGGAGCCACCGGCCCCATACACTTTTATCTCCTGCCGAGCGCCCGCCAAGGGCATTCTCAATTGTGTGATAATCATGCAGCAATGTTGGCGCTCGCAGGAGTTGTAGAGTCCGCATGCAGGCATGCCCCAACATGTGGATCAAGGCGATATATCTCAATCCCAAGCCGATTTCAGCGACGATGATTCCCACCTGGATCAGCGATGCATAGGCCAGCGCGCTCTTAATGTCGGTTTGTACTCGAGCCAGCAGCGTAGCCATCAGCGAAGTAACGATCCCGATCGTAATCACAGCAACTGCCAATGGAACGGAGACTTCCAGTAGTGGGCTCACTCGCAATAAAAGATACGCGCCCAGGTGTACCGACAGGGCACCATAAAAAATCGCACTTGACGGAGTGGGGCCCTCCATCGCCCGCGGCAACCAACCCGAAAACGGCACCAACGCCGACTTGCCTGCTGCGGCAATTAACAGCAATAAACCAACTGTAAGCGCTTGATCACTCGTCAAAACGGCTATCCCGTCAGGCCAGGAACCTGTCCCGACCAACCGATCAAAGTCTCCAGCGCCCGTCAAATGGTGCATCGCCACAGCAGCCATCAAGAAAGCGGCATCCGCTATACGATAGACACTCCAGACGCGGAGGCCATTGATCACTGGCGTCGGGCGTTCATGAAAATAAGCCACCAACAGTGCCGACGACAGACCAACCAGTTCCCATCCCAAGAACAAAACTTCGATAGTTCCCGCGAGACTACTGATGATCATTCCCAACAAGAAGAAGGAATAACATACATAGAACCTTCCGTAACCTGATTCGCGATGCAAATAGTGACTCGTAAAGGCACTCACTGTTCCACATAAGAGAAACGAGAGAATAACAAAGGGAATTGAAAGTCGATCAAAGACGAACTTAAGATGAAAATGAAAGTGTTGTTGAGGAATGACGACCCAGTTGCCCAGTTCAATGGGCACATGCCTAGTCCCAACTGTCAGCATCATCACGAGCATCAAAAGAGAAACTAACAAGCCAATGACCGTCGCAGCGTAGGCATATCGATTGATTGTTTTCTCACTGAGAGGTCGGCCTACGAGTGGCGGAATTCCAAGGATTGCTACTAAGGCTGCTGGGCAAACCAACACAGCAATTCCTAATACAAAAAACATGTTATTGGTGCTCATCGTTAGCGCGCCTATTTTTGGGATGGTGTAATACTCGCAAAGCCCAGATGATCGCGCCAGCCGCGGTACCAATCGCCTGAGGAAGCGACTTCTGGCAGCTCGTCTGTCTCTGGAGAATAGGATTCAAATTCGCCTTGGACATAACAATGAACTTGCGATGTCTTGGGATCAATAGTGGCCAACTGGACCCATTCTCCGCGCACCAGCCGAGCGATTTCTTCATTCTTCTCCATGATGTTCAACATCGCCTCTGGCGTCGTTTCGATGACGAACAAAATGCGAAGGGGTTCGTGGATTTCTACCATTTGGGCCGAGAGACCAGGCCTCAAATCGCTAGCGGCTCCCGTCATGACACCCAACAACGAAGTGATGTTATGTGGCAATTTGTTTCCGCACCCGTACCCTTCCGAATCGACGGTCGAAAAAAAGTATTCGAGACTGATGCCTGCACATACCGGCATCGCGGCTTGCAGGATGCGAGTGAGAATCGAGCGGTCCTCATCGTCTTGGCTTGGGTCATAAGATGTAAGAAAGGCACGTCGATCGAGAAACAGCCCACGATTCCACTCGCGTCTCCCAACGATGCATAGGGAGTTCGTTGCATGGTTGTACTCGGGCCTCGCCTGAGAAAGGTCTTCAGAACGCGATTCGACATGCTTGAGAGCCGCTTCAGGAGATTCTTTAAGGCTCACAGCGCGAAATCTGCGACACCGCTCATGGGCATTGCGACGGCGCGCCTCAACCAGGATTTCCTGCGTCTTGCCGAATAATTCGCGATGAGAAAGCGGAAGGCGATCCAGGTCGTAGAACGCAACACTGTCATCGCACGTATCATGGTAACAGCCGACGAAGACAGTTTCGGCGGGAATTTTCAGACCACGATCTTCCAGGAGAACCCGCACGCGCGGATCATTTGCCATACGTGAGATTGTCCGTGCATTTGGTCCTCCTCTAGCTCCTGCACAAGCGCCGCAATTGTATGCCGATTCGTGGGGGTTGTTCAGACTTGAGGAACCATGGCCGCAAAACATTACTAACCGAGAGAAGTTGCTCGTGAGACCAATGTCTTCCAAAATGCGTGTGACGATGCCTGTCATTTCCTCGATGCTGTAACCAATGTGACCATTGGTTTGGCCAGGTGAATCTTCGGTCCGTTCTAACTGCAGTTCTGTAGCCGAAGGAGCTTTTACAAATCCGCCGATTGCGTTTCGTAACCGAGCCGTCGCTCGGGGAAAGAGAATTCGCATCACCAAAGGCAGCGAGGCAAACGAGCCAAACAAGGCAGCAAACCAGCCGCCGGCAAAGGTACGGCTCCCTAGGTGAACCCGCTGTGTGACAGTTCCGATAGTCCGCCGACGATTTCTATGGAGATGTTCTTTTTGCTGTTGAGAGTACACCACCTGCTCTACGACATAGTGGGAAGGTTTGATTATCACCGGACAGAGCGGCGTGAAGTAGGCATCAGCAGCACCTCGATAGTACATGGCCACGGCAAAGAAACCCGCAGCGCCAAGCGTCTCACATTCCGGGGCTACTTCCTCCAAATGCCTGCGAAACGACTCCTCGCGATCGTCGATACAGGTTACAAACTGAAATGCAGGTGTGGCTGAATCAATAAAGAATGGTTTCTTTGCCCGCACGGCTAATCGGCGGGTGTGAACCAACATCGCATCCAAGGCCTGCAAGCGATAGCGGCGCTCAAACGCCCGTTGATAGATCCGCCGACGGTGGATGCTGGAAAAGTTTTCAACCTCACGTAGCACCTTTAACCAGTTGCCTTCGTGAAGCTTGTAGAGCACTTCCGGCGTCCAACCCAATAGCTGAGCAAGCTGAAAGATGGTGAACGCCCGCTGATCGATATTCGGAACGTTGTTGGTCTGAATGTGATTGGCTAAGGCTGTGCGAACTCCTCTAAGATCTCCTCGATAGCCAATCTTGTCGTCCGCTAAGTACGCTATAGCCAATCGATCCAGAATCAGCCTGACTGCCAGAAACTCGATCAAAGTTTGGGGGGGTACGGGTCTTGCTACTCGGTCGCCACGGCATTCCAATTGCCATAACATGCCAGCAAATCCCTTCAGAGCTAGAATTGATTGCTGAAGAAAGTCTGCCTCCTCATGCTGCCCTACTCCCAGCATTTCAAGCGACTGGGCGATTGATTCCAACGGAGTGATCCCTTCTTGCTGGATACGTTTCAATTCCGCTCGAAGTCGTCGCATCCAATGATCCGGCGGACCATAAGGCGATTGATACAAAGCTGAAAACGATGCAAAGAAACCATTTGCTTGAGGAAGTGGCCAACTTCCAAATCCTTGATCCATAAACGCAGCACAAAAACGAATCAACACCTCATGAACTAATCGGTCACTGTCGCCCCCAGTCGCTTCTAGCAACACATCTCGGTGCCGGGACGCGAGCGGATGAGTCGCCTCTGGTGATGGGGTACAAGCAACGCCATCCCTACACACGAACCAAAGCAAATGCAGTGTAAATGCTTCCCAGGTCGAGAGGTCCCAGTGCTCGATGTCAGGCTTGTCAAAGTACTCGAATATTTTGTCGACAAGTTCCCGAGCACGCACTTCTTCATGAGTTGGAGGGTGACCATTTCGCAGGTCACGCATCACCCAGCGTCGAGTGGATTCGATCAAATGATCTTTAAAAGCGGGCATCGTTTCTTTTCTAAACTTGCTCAACGCATCCGTTTCGGCCACAACCCAGCGCAATTCGGCAATAGGTCCACTTTGCAGCGGGTATGCCAACATGTTCAGGTTCAAGCTGAAGCGAGTACCCAAGAATCCGAGAAACTCGTCCCCTCGGTCACCAAGATCATCACGGAGAACGGCTTCGATGTCCTCGGGAAGGATCCTGCCCTGCTCGAGCTTTTTGCGATAGCGCTGCTCGGGCAAATAGGGATGACAATTAAATAATTTGCCACCCAAGACCACGGCCTCGTCAAATGGAAGGTGTTCAAATGCGTGCAACGTGTTGTGATGCACGAAGGCCGTAATCGGTCCCTGTGCCGGCAGCAGATGCGTTGCTTCCTCAATGATGTTCCTCAAATGCCCTAGCCTGGCTAATTGAGCAGCCTTGAGTGATTCTTCCGGAACCCGAGGACTCGACCCGGAGGTCGCATTTCTGTTAGTAGAATGCAAAGTGGAAACGTCCATTGTGTACTGCCTTGTAGTACTGCCACAGACTGACACCACTTAGACAGAGTCCGAAGTGCGCATGGTGAAATCGGCAAGAGCTAGAGAAAACTCACAGGCTAAAGAGGTTAGCTCAGTGGAGGGCCGCGCAGGAAAAGAGTGGGACCTGTGCAGAAGTCTTCCGGTAGAATCACCGGACTCAATGGCCTGCCGAATGAGGCTAATTTCTCAGCAAGAGCGGCATCAAGAACTGCAACTAAATCAGTCTCGCCATCACTCACGACAACATTCTCAGCAGCTTCGGCTGAGAAAGCATCGGAAGCATGAAGACGCTCATGGCCGCGGAATTGACCTGATGCGACTGCTAGCAAGCAGGCAAGCGACAAAAGCAGCGTATTTGGGATGGCACGATGATACATGATTCGGAGTATGGCAATATATGTTGCACTAGCTGCGGTGTCAAATCCTGCCTAGTCTGCCCTCAAATAAGGCATCATGTGGGTTGCCCACGAAAAACGGGCCCGGGTTTTCACCCGGGCCCGTTAATGGTTGGTACGCAACTTAACCCCCGCGGCGGACCGAAGTCCAAACCTCGGGCTTGAACGTTACGCACTCTTTGTCTGGGGTTCGCTGAACAGCTTTTCGCGGCCATCGACCACGTCGTCGGTCAACATATAACGATTGCCACGCGGTTGGTCAGGAAGGTCGTACATAATGTCGAGCATGACATTCTCGATGATCGATCGCAGACCGCGGGCACCTGTCCTTCGTTCGGCAGCGCGGCGGGCGATTGCTTGAAGTGCCTTGTCGGTGAACTGCAAGTCGGCTTCTTCCATCGCAAACAAGTGTTGATACTGTTTGGTCAAGGCGTTCTTTGGTTCGGTTAGAATGCGGACCAGCGATGACTCGTTCAAAGGTTCGAGCGCAGTTACCACTGGCAGGCGTCCTACGAGTTCCGGAATCAAGCCATACTCAATCAAGTCATCGGGCGTGATGTTGGCAAGGGTTTCGCCGAGGTCCATTTCCGAGGCGATGTCCCCCTGCTGCCCAAAGCCCATCGTGCGGCGACCCATCCGCTTGCGGATGACTTCTTCAATACCGTCAAAGGTACCGCCGACGACGAACAGGATATTCGTGGTGTCAATCTGGATGTATTGCTGCTCGGGATGCTTGCGTCCTCCCTGGGGCGGCACGTTGGCCGTGGTCCCTTCAAGCATCTTTAGCAGCGCCTGCTGGACTCCCTCTCCAGACACGTCGCGGGTGATCGACACGTTTTGGCTCGTTTTGCCAATCTTGTCGATCTCGTCGATATAAAGAACTCCACGTTGGGCGGCTTCGATATCAAAGTCGGCAGCGTGCAGAAGTTTCAACAACAGGTTTTCCACGTCCTCACCGACGTAGCCGGCTTCGGTCAACGTGGTCGCATCGCCGATTGCAAATGGCACGTTCAGTTTGCGGGCCAAGGTGCGAGCCAAGAGCGTCTTACCACAGCCTGTGGGGCCAACGAGTAGGATATTGGACTTGTCGATTTCGATGTCCGACTCTTCTTCAGCCACCATCAGCCGCTTGTAGTGGCTATGGACGGCGACAGCAAGAACTCGCTTGGCCGCTTCCTGGCCAATGACGTATTCGTCCAGTTCGAGGGCGATTTCACGAGGGCTGGGAACCTTAGCAAACGATTGCTTGCTGGAGCCGCGCCGCTTGCGCTCTTGATCGAGAATGGATTGGCACAGTTCAATACACTCGCCACAGATGTAAACGTCGCCCGGTCCTTCGACCAGGGGACCTACGTCGCGGTAGCTCTTTCGGCAGAACGAACAGAAAGCATTCTTTTTCGAAGTGCTTCCGCGTCGTCCACCGATGTCTTTACCCGTAGGCATGAAAATCTCCTTCCGAGGGATGCTAAACCACTCAGGCCATCACCGTCCTGAGAGGTCGCTTAGTTCATCAAGGTGTCGCTCGTGGGAGTCAACTTACCAATCGAATTCCGATCTATCGAAAACCGATCAGCAAGCCAAACTTTTCATGCCTCGCGGGGCTTCCATGTCCGCTCAGTCCGAGCACCAATTCTGTGGTACCATACGTAGCTCCAACGAGAGTCGTTCATCGGTCTATCACTACTGGGGGGTTTACTAGCACCCGCCAGCACCGAACAACCGCGACAGCCGGAGTGTTTCTCGACATTTGTGGCGACCGGTGCTATCGGTGCCAACCCGCACTTTCGACAAACTCTCCGTTCTCGACAAACAGCCCTCAAATGCTTGTAGGCAATTTAAGGAATGGGTCTGTCGAGTTTCTCAACTCTCCGTCGACGGGGCTCTCGCAGTTTGCGAACCGCTCGACCGAGAAGTCTCGCTGAGCTCTGCTTTAAGTTTGGTTGCTAGCTTAGTTTTAATATGTCGGAATTCTTCGTCGCTGAGGCCACCCTGGTCGTGCAAGTCTCGGAACTTTGACATCATCACGCTGCTCTCTTGCACGTCGTCAGCCTCACCACCGCGAAACTTTCGCACAATGGCAATGCCAATCGCAACGACCGCGAAGATTGCCGCGAGTAGTAGGGCGGCTTCCGTCAGCGACTGCCATCTCTCGTCCATACGCCTTCAACCGACCATTCGAGCCGCTTTGCCTATCCCCTGGTTCCCTTTCTAGCCACGCTCTTATTTCTTATTATGTGCCGACTGCTAGCTTCCGTCCAGAATGATCTGTGGCGACACAAGCCCCCTAGCCAAAAAACTTGGCCAAATTGGCACACTTTGCCCTGTTTCAGCAGGGTGAACAGCTTTTGCAAGCGTTTCAAGCTTCGCTGGCAGCACCTCCGATACTTCCTCTGAGGGACACATTTTTTCGATGTGGGTCATGCCGTGCGCTGGCCTGCAAGTTACCGTCATTGCTGCCCGCCAGGGAATGGCTTGAAGCTGATCCGATTGGGACTATGAATTGCTCTCAGATACTCTGGGGAAACTTAGCACTGGGCATATGCTCCCGGATATGGGCCTGCATGGCATTCGTCACCATGCTAGTACCTCAACCTAGCCTCCTGGCACAGCCCACGCCGTCGCATCCGACTGTTCAACCCCTCTTCTGGCAACAACCCCTCCTATTCATTCCCTATCAACTCAACAAACAAGCTACCGGCGCAGACAAGATTGACCAAGTGCAACTGCTGGTTTCTCGAACGGGCCACAACGATTGGCAAGCGTTGCAATCCGCCAAATCGAATGTACTTGGATTTAGCTACCATGCCCCCGAGGAAGGGACCTATTGGTTTGCACTCCGCCATTTGGATGCCCAAGGGAACTCGCTCGATGCACCAACGGCAGCACCTCAACTTCAGATCGTCATCGATACGACCCAGCCAACTTTAGACCTCACTGCCGCACAGGGAACTAATGGCGAAGTCATAATTCGCTATGAAGCTGTCGATACCAATCTCGTTTCAAGTTCGCTCATTGTTGAAGCTCGCACTTCCGACGGGCTGTGGACCAATGTACCTCTCGCGGCTCCGGATCTTGCGCAACCTGATCGTCTTGTAGGGCGAGTGCGATGGACGGCACCCAGCGACAACGACATTGAAGTACGCGGCGCGATAGCCGACCGCGCAGGCCACCGTCGTCAGGCAACCACGATGCTGTCACTCTCGGGACCATCTCTTTCGATGCCGGATCGCACGCCCGATCTACCACCTAATGTGGCACAACAACAGATCAACTTGCCGCAAACCAGCCAGCGACAAGTTGCACAAGACTGGCCAACGTCGAATCAGCTGCCCACCAAGTCCCCAGCACAAACAGCCATCAACTCGGTCAGCAAACCCGACAACAGCTTGTTTGCGCCACCGCAACTCAATCCTTACGCCAACACATCTCAGCAACATGGCCAGAGGCGTACGCCTGCTACATTCGCAGTCGATGGTGCTGCCGACTCCGATCAACCAGCCGATCGTACGATCGACAGTGGGCTTGCTCCCTCTCTCAATAGCGAGGGACAAGTTCCCACCGGAGGATTGCCCCGGGAGGGAGAACCGGAGTGGACTTCCTCAGGTCGGCAACCGGGTGAGCCAATATTGATGAACTCTCGCACCTTCGATGTGGAATACGACTTGCAATCGGTGGGTCCTTGGGGAGTTGCCAAAGTAGAATTGTGGGGCACCCAAGATGGGGGCTCGACATGGCAAAGCTACGGTAACGATCCAGACAACCGCAGCCCTGTGCGGGCTCGGGTTCCCGGTGCTGGCGTATATGGCTTCCGAATTGTAGTCGATGGTGCCAATGGGGCGGCCTCACCACCTCCGCGGTCAGGCGATGAGCCGGAATTGGTTATCACCGTCGATTTGGAGCCACCCTCGGCCGAATTACTTTCTGCCAAGATGGGCACCGGCAATCTAAATGACCATCTCCAGATCCGTTGGAATGCCGAAGACGACAACCTTGAGCAGCGACCGATTGGACTTTACTTCAGTTCCCAGCCCAGCGGCCCCTGGTCGGCGATCGCAGCCGGATTGGAAAACACGGGCTCCTATACCTGGCGGGTCGAACGCCACATCCCCATCCGGTTCTATATCCGCCTGGAAGTGCGCGACACCGCCGGCAACGTCGCCACCTTCCAAACCCCCGAGCCACTGGAACTCAATCGACCCCAACCCACTGGCCACCTCCGCGACGTGCGTCCCATCACGGGTGTACCGAGAGTTTCACCATCGTCTGAATGATCCTGCTTCTCATCTAGGTCAATCGACTCTCTCCTCTACGTGACCAACTGTCGTCTCAATGATGAGATTGCAACGAATTAACAGGTTTCGCGACATTTTGTCGCGACCTAAGTCTCACCGCTTACTACACAACCTCGTCATGCACTGAATGACTGGAGAAAGTGGCGCGCAGTTTGCTCATTAACCTGAAACGAATCGTCATGATAGTATGACGAGCGTACTGTAGAGAATGGAAGGAGTGATACGAAATGACTCAATCACAACATCAGCCAGTCGTCCTCGTAACGGGTAACAGCGGACTAATCGGAAGTCGCATTTGTCAGCGATTACTAGATCGCTATATGCTGGTGGGGTTAGATCTCAATCCGCCAGAACAGCGGCAGACCGTACAAGAATGGATTCAGTGTGATTTAACTAAGGATTCGAGCGTAAGCTCAACACTGCAGGAAGTCCTTGAGCGATTCGGAAGTAAGATCGCCAGTGTGATCCATCTAGCAGCGTATTACGATTTTTCTGGCGAGTCGAGTCCTTTGTATGACGATCTGACCGTCGAGGGGACTCGTCGCTTGTTGCGAGGCCTAAATAGATTTAAGCATGTTGGGCAATTTGTTTTTTCCAGCAGTTTGCTGGTAATGAAGCCCTGTGATCTCGGACGACAACTCAACGAAGATGCTCCAACGCAAGCTGAATGGGCCTATCCCCAATCCAAATTGGATGCGGAGCAGGTGATCCAAGAGGAACACGGTGAGATACCTACAGTGATCTTGCGACTGGCTGGGGCCTATGATGAATTGGGCCATTCGCCTCCGATTACGCAGAACATTCGTCGAATTGCCGAAAAAGAACTGGAGAGTTACCTATTTCCTGGCGACGCAGATCGCGGCCAAGCGTTTATTCACCTGGACGACATAGCAAGCTGCGTGGACCTAGTCGTAGAACGACGCAAGCAATTAGACGACTATCTCCTATTACTCATTGCAGAAGATGAATGCCTGAGTTACGAGAAGCTCCAAGACAGAATTGGAGAACTGATCTACGGAGAAGAAGATTGGCCGACGATTCGTATTCCAAAAATCGTGGCCAAAGCAGGTGCCTGGGCCAAAGAGCAACTTGCTAGCCGCGAAGAAGAGGAACCATTCATCAAGCCGTGGATGGTCGATTTGGCTGATGCCCATTATCCAGTCGATAATAGCCGAGCAAGAAGCATCCTGGGATGGACTCCAACACGGTCTCTTTCAACCACGCTTCCTGCCATGATCGCTGGCTTGAAACAGAATCCGCGCAAATGGTATGAGACGAATCATCTGCCACTTCCCTCTCAAGACGTACTCGATGAGATATCTAGCGTTTCACTGAGCAAGCAAACTGAGAATTGTTAGTTGGGGGGGGGTGAATCATGTCTAACCAAGCGAACAACACGGCGCGCGCTAGTCGTATTGAAGTTGCACCCTGGGCCTACAATCCCTCGGCTTGGAGTCAGCGGATTCCCATCTGCATTCTAGCCGCAGTGGCAACGCTGATGGCTACCTACATGGCTCTCTACCAGTGGGGCTTAATCAACGCGGTATGGGATCCCTTCTTTGATGAAGGTTCGCAGAATGTGTTAGATTCCAAAGTAGCACAGACAATGGACCGCTGGATCGGAATCCCAGACGCTGCTTTGGGCGCATTCGCCTATTTAGGAGATGCTGTCCTGGGGTTGGCAGGCTCGACGCGACGCTGGCAATATCGACCCTGGTTGGTAATCCTCTTCGGCATTGACGTCATTCCGCTCGGTATTGTCAGCAGCGTTCTTGTCATTCTGCAGGGCGCTGTCGTCGGCTCGTGGTGTTTTCTCTGCCTCGTGACGGCAGTGATCTCCTTGATTCTTGCCTACTGGGCCTATGACGAAGTCTATTCCTCTTTGAAATACCTTCTGCTCGTCTGGAAAAAATCGCATCGCATTTCGGTCGTATGGAACGCATTTTTCGGAATACCTACTACAATCTCGCGACAAGCGGGTGACGAATTGATGCGGGAGGTGAACTGATGTGGGCCCGAGTCGTCGAGTGCATGTTGGGATGTTGGTTGTTGATGAGTCCGTTTATTTTCGGCCATGCCAGCGATACTTTTGTTTTGTGGTCAAACGACCTGCTAATTGGCGGTCTGGTTATTGTGTTAGCTTTAGCTTCGTACTGGTCCCCCACAGCCTGGGCTCACTGGATGTTGATATTCGTAGGGATATGGCTCATCGGTTTTGGACGGCTAGGTTCGACACCACCCCTACCCGGAGCACAGCAGAATCAAATCATTCTCGGACTGCTTCTTACTATGTTTGCAATTATCCCGAACCATGCCTCGCATCCCCCGCGAGGATGGCAAACATCAGATTAGAAAGTTGAACCACAAGTATTACCTTTGCTAACTAGAACATAAGAAAGGAAAATATGTTTCAAACAAGTGATTTAAGAGAGCTCGTCCAGGAGCGACAAACCCCTTTCCTCTCGTTCTACATGCCAACTCATGCGGCAGGACGTGAGCAACAGCAAGACGATATTCGCCACAAGAATCTCATACGCGAAGCGGAAACTCAATTGAAAGCTCAATCTGATATCGATGAGAGCTCCAATGAAAAACTAATCAAGCAACTGAAATCGATTCCTCAAGACAAGAATATATGGGGCCACCGTAGTGCGGGGCTGGCAGCCTTCGCGGCACCCGATTTTTTCCGCGTTTATGTGTGTCCCCTAGTGATGCCGGAACAAGTGAGCGTAGGGAAGTGTTTTCATCTCAGTCCGTTGCTTCCGCTCTTGCATGCGAACGGACGATACTACTTACTCGCACTTACGAAGGATTCTGCCGAGCTATTCGAAGCTACTCGCTATCACCGGACATGTAGTGATCTGGAAATAGGCGGTCCTATTGAAATCGATGGTGCGGAAGAAGCCCTCCAGTTGCACTCACATCTAGCACCCACACAAGGAAAAGGAGGTGTTGGCGAAGCCCTATTCCATGGTCAAGGAGCACCTGATGACCGGGAGAAGACAACCGTTGTGAACTACTTCAAACGGCAGGTTGACCCCCAGGTTTCTCATTTTTTACATGGGAATAATACCCCACTCGTGCTGGCCTGCGTTGACTACCTGGCTCCTATCTATCAGGAGGCAAATACCTATCCGCACCTGCTCGATAAACATGTCTCAGGAAATCCCCAAGAACGAGAGGAAAAAGAATTATTGCATGAAGCATGGGAGTGCCTGGAACCACGATTTCAGAAACTCGAATCCTTGGCATTGAAAAGATTTGGAGATCTGTCGAGCAGTGAACGCACTCTAGATGATGAGAAAGCAATAATGGAAGCGTCTCAAAATGGTCAGGTCGAGACGATCTTTGTTCCAATACAACCCAATCGCCTTTCTGCAACCTCTTCAGACATGGCAGAAGTAAGTCATGTGATTGAGAATTCTGTTTATCAAACTCTCAACCATGGAGGGGAGGTTATGTCTGTCAAGCAGGTTCCGACTAAGGAAGATGGCAATCCCTCGGCGCTGGCAGCAATACTGCGTTATTAGGGATAACTTACGTCGATCCCTCGCCCGAGCCCCATTATCTGGCAATCACCATGCAAGATCCTGCCTGAGAAGCCCGCGCTTTATGAATGATTTACGGCACCACCAAGGACATGTATCTCAAAGGGATTCGTTCCCGGCCCGAGGGCTCCCTCTGAGGGCGTTGACGAATTACTAAATCATCGTAAATTGTACCTTGAGCAACCGAGCCGGAGTGGCGGAATTGGCAGACGCGCTGGATTCAAAATCCAGTGAGGGCAACCTCGTGGGGGTTCAAGTCCCCCCTCCGGTACTTATCTTTGCACCGTGGCTAGTACGGCAATTCGCTGCTGCATCTGCCGCTAAGCAAGTGAGAACTGTCGCGACCATGTCGACTTGACCACTATTGGCTGCCTACTTCAGGTACTTCGCTCTCATGGGCGTTATGCACGATAAATGCTAGCCCATCAACGATTGGGCGTATTTGGTGCCGGCATAGCACGGAAAAGCAGCGTTGCGAAAGCCAGCGTTAGTAGCATTAACAGGGGCGAAGGCTCTGGAACCGCTGTCGCGGCGACTGACGTGCCCACCCCTGATCCATAATTGGTCTGCCAATCATTTAGTGACCCGACACTCGTGTTGCGCTGCCAAACAAGAAAGTCATTACCATCAACGTCGCTATCGTTGTCAAAGTCGCCTGCTAGACCCTCCGGAACAAGCGGAACCAACCCATCCAGCACCTGAACGTTATCAAAGATTCCGAAGGCGAAAGCGGGGTTGAGGGTCACGGAACTGAAGAAGTCAAACATCACTAGCGAGATCACCCCCTCCAAGGGAGCCGCCGTGAAGTCGCCGTTGCTGTTGTCGATCGTACCAATGATGATCGCATTTCCAGAATTGGCACTTTGCATAGAAACTCTAACGTATCCGGGGTCCGTAGTAGTGCCCGAGGGGCCGATTGCCACGGTGTCAACTTCGAAGTTGAGCGTCATCCATTGAAAACCTCCTGCTCCGGCGGGTTGGGTCCCTGTGGTCCCTTGCGTGGGCACTGCCGTAGCGATGTCGAATGAGGGGAAGGCATTCGTGTAGTACGGATCGCTACTGTCACGAGATCCAGCTACGTTGCCCGCGGCATATTGACCACTCTCGGATTGAAGCTGTTCGCCCTCCTTATAGAGTCGATAGTCCGTAGCAGCCGCATCGCCTTCGCTTGAGTAAACAAAAGACCCACCGAGTGGCAATGCCAAAGGACCATCATGTCCGACTCCAGCGCCTAGAAATTCCGTTGTGCCCGTACCGATTGTGCCTCCGCTGGGCGCCCAGTTCAACCAGGCATCGACGCGAAAAGTATACTGCCCCGTGTACGTCGCGTTGGAATTGATGGCAACGATTCCATTGGCATCAGCGGGAGCGTTGTTGTTGACTTCAAACTTCAAACCGATCGTGTCGCTACCGTTTGGCGCTGGTGGTAGGCCCTTGGTTGAATAGTCAAAACCGAACACTGCAGATGCATCGGGGTCTTGGTAAATCGTCCAATTAGTTCCCGTGCTAAGATCGTCAGTAAATAACTGACCGACTACAGTGGCAGGAGAAAGAACAGAAGCCGCTAAAACAAACACTCTCAGATGACACAACATGACGTTTAACTCCCGGTGAAAGATTGATACTACAGAAGACCCTGAGTAACTTATTGGAAGATCTTCGCTTCACATCGTCCTGCTACTTGCCTCTTTACCGCTGCCAACTAGAGAATACCTATGATAGGGAGTAAAGTCAATTAAAATTTGATATTCCTGTCACCTGTTATTACGCGTTTCGCGACAGCGACCTGAACTACTTTTCACTCCTCGGCAAACATAAACAGAGCATCTGGCATTGGGATATTTCCAAATAGTTATCTTAGCTCTCGGGTTTATAAACAAACCTGGCATCGCGTTCTACTTACGTCGGCACAAGTGATTTAAACCACCGACTAGAATCATCAATCCCTGAATCAAGGAACTAGGTTCCGGGACCAATCGTGTTGCTGAACCTGGCGTCGCAGTCAAACCGTATTGTGTTTGCCATAACGCCAGATCAGTTGAACTCAACGGATCAGGCGAACCGTTCCGCTGCCACTCGAGAAAATCTCTGCCATCGACGTCGCCGTCCATGTCGAAGTCGCCACCGAGTTCGTCAGGCACAGTGAGTGTCACCGTCAGAAGCGTGTCGGCAGAGAAGGCGTCGAAAATTCGACCGGACGATTCTAGAAGGCGAAAATCAAAGGGAGAACCATCCGAAAGGTAGCCTGTCAGCGAGGCACCATTCCGGTCGAATATGGGAAAGGCTTCGTCCTGCGCAAGACCTACGATTGGAACCCCATTGATCGCAAACCCATACCCAAAGAGGTTCACTTCGGCCTCATCGGCAGCGATTAACGCAGGCTCCACAGCGCCACCCCTCAGATTGAGCGTGCCACCAAAAACGTTGACAGATTCTGCGCTATTCGATCCGGCACCTAGTACTCCGCTGGTCATTGTGAGAGTTGCCCCAGCTAGGATGTCCAGCCTGCTGCCTATTGTGCCGCCGTAGACCAACACTTCGGAACCGATTGCCTCGAAGTTTGCGCCAATGACTCCGCCTGAGTGGACCACGATCTGGCTTCCGACAGCCGCAGTGAAATTTTCTCCCACCACACCACCTGATTCAACAATCAAGGTCTGCCCGTTGCGGACACCGAGGGGGACCGGGTCCGTTGGCAAGGTGATAATAGTGGGACCAGCTGGTGGCGGTTCTACGAACTCAAGTGTGAGCGAACCATCAGCAAAAGAATCAGATGTACGGAAGCCCTTGCCGAAGGCAAAAGTGGTTCCGTCAGAAAGTGTTCCACTGACGACTGACCCCAGGGGTATGTTGACCGCCAACAAATCACCAGGCGCAGCTACTCCTGCAAGTGGGATACCATCGAGATGGAACTCGGCGCCTTGGACTAGAACGGAACTCGAAGCGGACGAGGAGATGCCATCGCCGAAGCGGCCACCCCGGAGCGTTACCATACTTCCCACGCCAGCAGTGAATGACCCAACTTCGCCCCCAGCAACATCGACCACGGAATTCGCCGCCGTAATACCAACCACGGTTCCTCCCACCAAAGTGATCGTCGCGTTGTCACGAACAGCCGCGGTTCCGAATATTTCTCCTCCCGATACGTTGATCGTCGTGCCGTGGGTAGCAGTGAGTCCGCGAATCACTCCGCCACTGAGATTGAGAACACTGCCGTTATCGATTTGCCCACCGTAACCAAGCTCACCGCCGGTCATTGTAACGACGGAGCCGTCGAAAGCGTCGAAGTAGTCTCCGACATCTCCCGAAGAAATGCTTACCTCTGCGGAGACGGCTTCCAGATTGGTTCCGATCGTACCCCCGGTCACGTCGATATGTGAGCCACGTCCCGCATTGAATGCGGCAGGAACATTGGCACCAACGCCGACGGTTAGGGTCTGGCCAGTTCGGATGCCGAGGGGAAGTGGGTCGGATTCGGCGTCGATGCTTGTCGGACCAATTGGGGTGACAGCTGCCGCCTGGAGTGTCAACACACCATCCGCAATGAGATCACCATCCAACCGAGAGAACGCGAACGGCGTGCCGTCAGCCAATGTGCCGCTCAGGACCGCAGAAGTCGGTAAGCTTATGGCTACGGTGTCGTCGATCTGGTCGAGCCCTGCTACAGGAACTCCGTCGATGCGGAAGTCGGCACCTTGAAAGGTGGTCGAGCTTCCGTCATTCAAATTGAGCCGATTTTCGAACGTCCCGCCGGAGAAGTTCGCCGTACTTCCATCGCCGACGAATAGATTGTCGCCCATCCTTCCCCCTGTGACGACCAAGTCCGCCCCAAGAAAGTGTGCACCGCCACCAACTACGCCACCTGCAATTGCGACACTGCTCCCGTGAAATGCATCAAACCCGCTTCCGAGTACTCCCTCGCTCATCTCAACGATGGCGCCTGTAGATTCGAAGTTTGCCCACACCTCACCTCCTGAGATGTTGACGTGGCTCCCCGGTCCAGCGTTGAAGTTGGATGGCACGATGCCACCTGCCGACACATTGAGAGTTTGGCCCATACGGATGCCCAATGGCAGGACACCGCCAGGCATCTCGATCGTGATCGGATCAGGTGTAGGGATTGCGACCGTGTTGAGTACTATTGTGCCGTCTGCAATGTCGTCGCCTTCGAGTGACGAGAATGCGAAAGGTGTACCATCTGCAAAGGTCCCGCTGAGCACGGCTCCAGCAGGTAGGTCATATTGCAAAGAAGAACCAACTTCAACAAGATCCTGAATAGGTACCCCATCAACAGAGTAGTCTGCGCCTTCGATTGTGAGCAACGAACCGGCACTTTTCTCAAAACCATCTGCTATTGAGCCCCCAGAAAAATGAGCGGGGCTCAAACTGCTGACGTAGAATCCCGATTCGATCACTCCGCCTGACACATTTACTGTACTGGAATTGACAACAGAGAAGTTTCTTTTCACCAGTCCGCCGGAGATATTGAATGTGGAAAGGTAGAAGGCGTAAGAGCTCTCGCCAAGTTCGCCGCCGCTGATGTTGACGACCGAGCCTTCCCCGCCGAGAAACTGATAACCAACGGTTCCACCGCTAATGTTCAAGGTGCCGCCAGGCGCCTCACTTCGATCACCAATCGATCCTCCCATCAGGTTGACGGTCCCGCCGCCGTAGACCAGCAGTCGCCGTCCGACGGAACCTCCAGTGATGTTCACTTCACTTTCATACAAAGCTCGAAAGTCTTGGCCTACATTGCCACCAGAAATGTTGACCACACTGTTTCTGTGCGCGTCGAAGTCTTCCCCGACGGAACCGCCGGAGATGTTGACTGTGGAACCTCCGTAGGCATCAAACCCATCGCCAACCACGCCTCCAATGACGTTAACCTCGATGTTTGTACTCGTTCCATTTGTTTTCCCTGCGTCGAAAAGATTGCCAACGATGCCCCCGTTTGCGACGTTCAGCGTCGTGTTCGAACCGATCGACTCGCTGTTGCCGATCACCAGTGGAGGTACATCGAGCACGCCAGAGGGGAGGGTTTGACCCTGCAGAGATCCTGAACAACAGAGGGCGATGGCATAGACAACAAGGAGTCGCTTCATCGTGTTCCCTAGATTGCCGGGCCTATCTGGTAGGGGATAGGAGAAGACTCCTGAGTGAAGGCGGAATTGTAGCATCAGATGGTTTCTCGATCAAATCAGTCCGTGCATGTGACAGGAGAACTGCAAAGTACGTCGGCATTGGTAGGAAAATGACCAATGTACAATTTTCAATGACCAATTTCGGCAGGAATCTCAAATGTCTTGGGCATTGGTCCTTGGTAATTGGGCATTCCGTGTATTTTGACTTTGTGGTTCTCCTGGTGCATGTGACTATTGCATTTGTTATTGGATAGTATTGTCGAACTATGTCACAATAGTGCCACTTAGCTAAACAGAACCGTTTCCCGAACCAGGGAAGCACATAGCATAGGCGAGTCTTGTTATATTTCACTGACTCGCAATCAGATTATCTATCGTAGGATCCCCTAAAATGATTCGCTGTACACCACTGGGAATCTGTTCTTGGAATTTTGATCTTAGTGCGGACGGACATTCAGCACGGTCTGAGTTCAATTGGTGCAGTGAGCAAGGAGCCCTCACGATTGATGGAAATGTTCATGAGGTTCACAAACACGGCTTCTTAAGTGGATGCTGGACGTTGGATGAACATGCGACGGTTGTTGTAACGGCCCAGAAATCGAGTGCCTTCACTCGAACCTTCGAATTGAGTGCCACTGAAGATACTATTTTCCTTCGTGCAGCGTCTCTCTTTGGTCGCACGATGGTTCTGGAAGGCTCCGGTTTCGACGCAGTAATTGCTCCGGTCCACTCATTCACGCGGAGAGCCACGATAGAGGGCACGATCGCCGACTTCCGCATCGCCTGTTTCGCATTCTGGCTCACGGCACTACTTTGGCGCCGAGCCGCGAATGATAACAATACAGCTGGCAGCTGAATCGTGGATTCCCTACTGAATATCTACCACGGCCTGGTATGCTAGTTGCTCCAGTCTCTTGAGTGATTTTAGTCACTACTCTAGATCCGTGATGAGAAAAATCGTGAATTGCAAACAAAGTAATTGTTCCCAAAAGACAAACGCACTTCGAATAATCTCGACTGCCCTTGCAATACTTTTGTCTATCTCGCCTACCGATTTTGCCGGTGCCCAGACCGAAGCTCCTCCCTCAGAAGAATCTGCTGGAGAATCTGATGAGCAGAAACCGCCCGAGAGAATTGATATTCAGCCCTTGGCTGAGGATGAAGAGATAGGTTCGCGTCTCAAGAAAATACTCGTCGCCACGGAATGGTTCGTCGATCCGCAAGTGCGAGTTGAAGAAGGAGTCGTTTTTTTGACCGGCGAAGCCAAAAGCCCTGAACACAAGGAATGGGCCACCAAACTCTCTGGCAACACTCAGGACGTGGTTGCCGTGGCCAATCGCATGAAGGTCACAAAGCCCTCGACTTGGGACTTCACTCCCGCCTGGCAGGAAATCGATAACCTACGCCGTAATTCGATTCAGACCCTGCCAGTTTTGCTTGTTGCACTTGTGGTGCTGCTCCTATTTTGGTTTGCGACGAAGTTTGTCGCCGCGCTGAGTCGCCGCATCGCCGCGCGCCGCACGTCCAACTCCTTGTTGCGCGAAGTTGTAGCAAAGGCGGTTTCGATTCCTGTTCTGCTCTTAGGAATCTACTTGGCGCTCCGCGTTTCAGGACTCACTCGCCTGGCAGCTACTGTGTTGGGGGGCACGGGACTCTTAGGTATTGTGCTGGGCATTGCATTTCGCGATATCGCCGAGAATTTTCTCGCCAGCATCCTGCTGAGTATTCAGCGACCGTTTAGAACCGGTGATTTAATCATCGTAGAGGGCCGCAAGGGGTTTGTCCAAAGTGTTACCACGCGAGGCACTACGATTATGACTCTCGATGGAAATCATGTTCAGATTCCCAACTCCACCATTTACAAGAGTGTCATCGAAAACATCACAGCGAACCCCAATCAGCGACAAACTTTTGTTGTTGGGGTCGACTACGAGGATTCTCTAGAGGACGTCCAGGCCACGATTCTCTCGGTGTTGAAAGAACATCCAACGGTACTTGCCAAGCCTGAACCGCTAGTACTGGTCGATGAGTTGGCAGCATCTACCGTCAACCTGCGAATCTATTTCTGGCTGGATATCTCGAAGCACGATGGGCTGAAAGTACGCTCATCGTTGATTCGGCTGGTTAAGAAGGCACTGGTTGATGGAGGCTTCACACTTCCCGACGAAGCTCGGGAAGTGATATTCCCCAAGGGGATCCCAATTCGCATGCTTGAAGAAAGGGAGACTGAAAATAGAGATCGCAAGGTTTCTCCCTCAACTGACGAGCGAGATCAACCAGAGAGAACTACTACACAGTCAGAAGGTTCGCTAACTAGCGAAGCAGAGGAAATCGAGCAACAAGCCAAGAACTCTCGTCTACCCGAATCGGGGGAAAATCTCCTTGCCGACTAAAAACTGACCAGAACTTGTTCTCCCTTAAGGAGTCAAACTTCTGGCAGTCCGACACGCAAGTGGGAGAAGTAATAATTTTCAACTTCTTTCTCAAATGCGTGCCGGTTTTGCACTTCGCTTTACCGGACGGGTTCACGTGCTAGCGCCGCTGCCACGAGTCTTCGTTGAGCCATTTGAGCCCACAATTTACGAACAGCTCGTTCTGAGTCGGTCCAACTATCGCGTACCTGATCGCAACGAGTTTGGATGCTGTTCTTGAGTTTGTTCGCAGTATTTTTGCTTGTTTTTCGCATGGTCTATTCCTCCGATAGCGTCAAGGGACGATTCTTTCGTTTCTTAGTACGCTAATGCCATACCAATGGTTCGGTTGAGAAAACAGCCGCAATCTGGGCTGCGCGAATAGAGAATTTTGCCGTGCCTGGCTCAATGACGGTCGCATTGGATGCCACCGAGTCAGCCCTATTCGCATAGAATGGGTTTTCTGCCAGGATGACATCCTATAAAAAAAGCCACCAGTCGCTCTTGCAAGCAACTGATGGCTGTCGAGTTATGCGAGACTCCTAATCCTTAGGGGAATAGCAAGCCTATTTCTCAGAATTACTCAAATCGCTCGCATCAGTGTTTCTCGCATCAGTGTTGAGCGCCGCATCTGCCTCCGAGTTGGCCTTGGCGTCGACACTACTGCTGGTGTCTAGCGATGTGTCCGGCTCGGTGCGGGTCTGCGCATTTGCATCCACACTATTGCTGTTCGAGGAATCAAGATTATTCTCGGCAGCATTGCGGGAAGCATTCTGATCCGAATTCTGCTGATTCAGATCTTGGTTCTGACTGCGCTGTTGAGAAGCGGCAGCCGTCTCAGAACTACTTGTCGCAGGCTGTGGATTCGGAGGAACATCACTGTTATGCTCACGGTTCTGGTTATTGGCCTCTTGATTGTTCATGTTTCGGCTCTCTTCCGAACCATACATGGCCGTCTGAGGAGTCGGTTGTAAACTAGAACTGGCCTGATTGTCGAAATAAACCCGACGACCATTCATACAAATAAACTCGCGACCTGAAGAATCATGACGCAATTGATAGACTTGTCCTGAATTCGCAAAATTCTGATTTCCTTGCGAATTCCACTGACCTTGATTTTGGGCATTGTCATAAGCATCACCCTGACCTTGCTCGGTGCCTCGATACCCAGACTGATACTCGCCCTGATATTGGCCATCTGTCTGGGCATTCAGATTCGGGTTCTGATTAAGATCTTGATTGGCGTCGAAATTCTGGTTTGCATCACCACGATATTCGCCCCGAATGCGATCGCGCGTGTTTTCGCCTAAATTCCTGGCAGCCTCTCCGGTACGACGAGCTGCTTCCGCAGTCCCTTCGGCTGCACCTCGCACGATGTTGCGAGTCGCTTCTCCAGTACGTTGAACTGCTCGAGCTGTCCCCTCAGCGACGCCGCGGACACCCTGACGTACCGGCCCATCTTGAGCTTCTGCCGTAGGCATTGCCAACAGAGCGGCCAATACGGTACATCCCATTGATAGTAGTCGATTTCTCATTTTTTTCTCCTTGCTTCTGATAGTTTCCCCTGCTGAACCATTCAGCTATGAGGTTAGTTCCTCTCAAAGTAAATTAAATGCAAATCACATGCCTTTGATCACTTGAGATACTTCTGAAATAGGTTGAGTGGTTAATACCACTAAGTTTCTCTTGATAGGAATACAAAGACAGCGACGGGTTACCGTCGCTGTCCTGGCTCACTACTCTGTTAAACTGCTTAAATTGGATTAACAACTCTTACAAGCATCTCGCAATTCAAGAACCCGATCGTGGATCTTCTTGACATTGGCGTACTGATGCTGCAAGGTGTTGTTGACCGCCGTGCCAGGGCACTGCTCTAGCACTTCCTCGTAGGCCCCTTTGATATGGTCTTCACCCCGCTCGGCCTCTGCTAAAACAGCATGTTCATCATCTGATGTAATCGCTGCTTTGAGCGAGATGTATGAGCGATGCAAATCTCCAAGCCAGCTTCCCTCGCGATCCACTTCACCTTCGTTGATCTCGATTAGGCTAGCTAGCTCTTGTGCTTGTTTGCTTCGCTCCTCAGACCAGGACCGAAAGTCAGCAGCTAGTTTTGCATTCTCCACATCTTTAGCAGCCTCTTCAAATCCTTTGGCACTATCTATATTTGCCTGATGCAACATCTGCAATTTGCTGACTGTCTCAGGCTTAAGATTCGATGCCGTGCTTTCACGTAGAATACTCATTGTTTGATCCTCCTAATCAGCGGGTAAGCTCGCTCAGGTCTGAAGGGTAAGCTTGGTTATCGTCAGACACCGCCCCGCATGCGCGGTACGATAAGGCTCACAACAAACAACACCAAGAAAACTATGAAGCAAATCTTTGCAATACCGGCCGAAGCTCCAGCGATTCCACCAAAACCTAATACGGCGGCAATTAAAGCGATTACAAAAAATGTGAGGGCCCAACTTAACATGGTTCACCCAGCCTTTCGTTTAAAATGCGACTTGATCCGTCGAATAGTTTCGCAGTCGGACCAATTCCGCTGCATTGAGAATAATAGAACGCAAGTCGCATACCAAAGTTGTGGCAGTACTATCGAACCGCTCTTAATGAGCAAACCGTGAAAAACTAGGGTTCGGTTGAACTGTAGGCAACCACGGCGGTTGATTTACGACCAATCCTTCCAACTACAACTAGGCAGCTAGTACCAAGTCACATGGAAGTCCATTTAGCAAGAAGTGTTAGGAAAAGCGGTTAAATGTCCCGCAATTCTGCTATCCGACGGGACAAAGTCTTTCTTGTCGAACTTCGAATGGGTATCATTGACGACTATGCATAAGCGGTGTGCCCCTCTCCCCTTCCATTCTGGTTTGCGAAATAACCGATGCCTAAACTCCTGTCGATTGACGATGATCGCTCAATCCATCACTTAATCCGGCGTGCTCTCGAAGAGCTTGATCTCGATATTTCCTCGGCATCCACGGCGGAGGAAGCACTTGCAAGCGCCGAGCAGTCGCCTCCCGATGTGGCAGTGTTGGACGTCGTGCTTCCCGACATGTCGGGGATGGACCTTTTTGCGAAGCTTAAAGAGCTCGATCCACGCATGCCGGTCATTATTGTTACGGCTGTCGATACCAGTGAGATTGCCATCGAAGCGATGAAGTTGGGGGCGTTCGACTACCTTCCCAAACCGATCGATGTCGAGCGGCTACTCTGCATGGTCGAGCAAGCATTGGAATCGCGGCGGATGATGACCGTGCCGGTTGCTATTGACCAATTGCTCACCCCTGCCGAGAAACACGATGCTTTCGTCGGCCGCAGTGAATCCATGCAGCATGTATTCAAGGCCATTGGGCGCGTGGCAGCCCAGAATGTCACGGTCCTCATCCGTGGCGAAAGTGGTACGGGGAAAGAATTGGTTGCTCGAGCCATCTATCAACATGGCTCCCGTTCAGATGGCCCGTTTCTAGCCGTGAATTGTGCGGCACTGTCTGAGACTTTGCTCGAAAGTGAACTCTTTGGTCACGAGAAGGGAGCTTTTACAGGAGCCCACAGCCGACGCATCGGGAAATTTGAACAATGCAGTGGTGGCACCATCTTTCTCGATGAAGTAGGCGACATGACTCCTGCGGTACAGGGTAAGGTACTTCGTCTGCTCCAGGAACAGAAATTCGAACGCGTCGGCGGAAATGAAACGATTGAAACAGACGTGCGGCTGATCTCAGCCACGAACCGCGACTTGGAAGAAATGTGCCGTCACGGCGAGTTCCGCGAAGACCTTTATTATCGACTCAACGGTTACACAATTGAATTGCCCCCACTTAAAGACAGGGGCGAAGATCGAATTCTCTTGATTGAGCACTTCCTGGCGCGACTTGCCAAGGAATTGGACAAGGAAGTCAGTGGCATAGCTCCTGATGCCCAAGCCGCACTGCTTGAATACGACTGGCCAGGAAATGTACGTGAACTTGAAAGCGTGCTACGTCGGGCATTGCTCTATTGCTCGGGGACGGTATTGCTCGAATCAGCACTCAACAAGGAGTTGCTAAAAGCCAGTACTTCGCCTGCGACCGACTCGAAGGAAGCCCCTACCCCTAACGACGACGGCTTGGCGAGGTTTATTGAAAGTCGCATTGAAGAGGAGAGCTCGGATCTCTACGCCGAAACATTGGCAGAGATGGAAACTCAATTGCTGACGATTCTCCTACGCCACACCGAGGGCAATCAATCAGAAGCTGCACGTATTTTGGGAATAACGCGCGGCAGTTTACGCAATAAAATACGCTCGCTAGGGATTTCTATTGACCAGGTAGTCACCGTCGCCGAAGAAGATCGGGAAGTGCCCGATAACAAACCTGATACAGTGCCTGCTGGACAGTGTTGATCGGTCCAAAGAGGGGACAGCGCCCATCGAGTCGTGCGGACCAAATTCTTATCTGCGGTGCCCACCCTACTCAGAGATTTCACCGTCGTCCAATTCAGCCTGCAAGTGCTCAGCAAGCTCAGAGGCTGCATGCGAAAGGGCAGCAATCTCCTTCTCGGGCATCAAGCCCACACTTTTGCGCGCAGCCAAGGTGGTCGCATCGGAAGCCTCGATCACTTCCGTTGCATCAAAGTTTGACGCCAATCCCTTCAGGCTGTGGGCGGATCGAGCCAGCGAGATGGGATCCCCCGCCTCAGCAGCATCCTCAATGCGATCAAGGAGAATAGTATAGTCCTCCAAATAGAAGCCGATCATATCTCGCAATAATTCGCGGCTTCCTCCAAGGCGTTCAAGAGCGGCATTCAAATCATAATCTGGCATATCGGTTCGGTGTTGTTGCTTCACGCTGCTGGCCTCATACGTGGATTTCATGTCCGACTTTTCCTTTCCTCCGCTCACCCCATATGGCTACGAGTCATACGGTATAACGGATTGCAGGATTTCGGTACCATGAACTAGATTCTACATTCTCCGCTTCAAGCAATTCTCCACGGAGAACTCGTATCTTTCGCGGAGCTTCAATCCCTACGGAGACATTTTTTCCTCGCACATGCAAAATCCGTATCTCAATTCCCAACTCTGGTAAATTAATCGATTCTTCTGACTTTCTGGAAAGAACGAGCATACTGAGTCCTCCGTAACTTATGTGTCGATAGTTCCTCTGTAAATAGACGACTTACTGGGCGAATCTCATACCTAATTGCCGTATTTAGTATTGTGCGTGCGGCCTCTGTTTATCATTTTACCTCTCCAAAAAAGTGCCAAGGGGCGCTAATACTTGCGATTGATCGAAAAATATCTTGAGTGCAACTAAAAGTGGAACGGCCAATAATACCCCCCCGATTCCCCAGAGCCATCCCCAAAAAAAGATGGCCAACACAACCATGACGGGATTGAGGCTGATGGTTCTACCAAGCATCGCCGGTGTGACGAAGTTGGCTTCTAAGGCGTTAAGACTGACGTAGACCAATGGAGCCAACGCAGCTTGTCCAAGATTGTTGAACGCGGTGATTCCTTCTAGAAACACGATAAATGCTCCTAAGGCTGATCCAGCAAACGGAATGAAGTTCAACAGAGCCCCCATCACACCCCAAAGAACTGGATTTGGCAAATCGATCGCCCACATGCCGATGCCAATAGCGACACCCAAGCCCACATTGATCGCAGAAATAGTGAACAGGTAGTTTGCCATGCGTTGCTGAACTTCCCGTGAAAGCTCCACGACCCGCCGTTTATCCCTAAATGTCGGCATCAATTCGACAAGCTTTTCTAGGAATCGATCTCCTCCGGCCAGCAGGAAAAAGAGAAGGACGAACATAATCACTGAACTGGCGACAAACCCTCCCGTTAGGTTTAGCATATTGCCGAGTTGGGGTTGCACTTCTTGGACCTTAATCGGTTTATCGCCTGAACCACTCGTAATTTCGTCGATCTTCTTACTTGCTTTGTTGAGGTCGCCTAACGGCTTTTGCAGCGGCTTGAGATTTTCCGTTAATCGGGCATAGTAGCTCGGCGAATTGAATTGAGCGATTCGCTCATTGGCCGGTTCCCACAGCAACCACACACCTAGGGCAACCGTCGTCGCGAAGGTTACTAGTATGAGTGTCGCACTGGCGACCGCCGGAATGTGGAAGTGTTGTAAGCGTAAAACAATGGGCTTGAATACCAGATTGAGCAACACGGCCAGCGTTATTGGGAACAGAATCGAGCGAGTAAAGTAAATCGTATAAAAAACAGCCAGAACGGCTAAAGTGGCGAGCAACGCATCTTTGATGTCCCAGCTCCGAACAGCGCTAGCTAACTCTTCTTTGGTATCGGAAGAATCGCCGGAATTCGGTGCCGCAGAAGCGTGTAATTCTACTGTTCCATTCACGCCATTTTCGCAACGCTCTTGAGGCGGGTTCGTGGTTGAAATAACAGGCATTAAAGCACCTGAGGACGATCCGGGAGCTAGGGAGGTGTCAGCGACTGATCAAGTAGGTGCAAAGATAGGGCCAGAATCGATCATCCCAACACGAGTTTGGCCAGTTTTTCCACTCCGTTTAGGAATTCGTCCCTAGCTTAGCGGTGAATGCGGATTGGAAACCGACAAGATTTTCTCCATAGAGTGCGGGTCCTACCTAGATAAGTCCTTCCAGCAATTCATTTTACGACCGAAAAGTGGTCTGATTTTGCCCACCGTGGGCGTCGCGAAACCACTCCGATTATGAGTATGAATCGTCATGAAATGAATGTAAGAGCTGGAAAGCCTATGTAATAAGATGCCGATCAGGCGGCGCGCAAATTGCACCTGTTATGTTTATGATAGGAAATCCGGGGCGTGCTATTTGGCCCGGCAGGGGGTGAAAATGCTAAATTGCATTACCTTTCCAACGACATTAACCAAAAGGAGTCTGCAGTGGCAACTCAAGAACAACTAACCGGCAACTGGAAGCAACTCAAAGGGCTCATCAAGGAGCATTGGGGACAGTTGACCGACGATGAATTACAGGAAGTCCAAGGCGACCTTGATCAACTCGTAGGATTGATTCAACAAAAGACAGGTCTAGCCAAAGCAAAGATACAGAGCGTTGTTGAAGATCTAAGCGAGCAATGCACCGGTGTGTTTGGTCATGCGAAAGAAGTGGCGCGAGAATATATGGGACAAGCGAATGAGTCCGTAAGCGACGCCGCTGAACAGATGCGCGAGCGAGTTCGCGAAGGCTATTCCGGCGCTGAGCAGTTAGTACAGCGTCGTCCTGCTGAATCGGTGGCGGTTGCCTTTGGTACCGGTTTGATTGCGGGAGTTATCGTTGGCCTAGTGCTTCGGTCACGCTAAAGAATTGAAATTGCCGCTATCACTTCCCGCCAACATTTATGGAGATAGGAGTAATCATGCCTCCCCAAGCAACAAAGAATAAAACAAGTACTCGACAGGAATTCAGTTCCCATCAGGATGAATGGCAGCATTATGCTGCGCAAGGTGCGGACCGAATGCAGGAGATTGTCCAAGACAACGCCGGCAAGTCGATGCTGATCGCCTTAGCCTCAGGCTTGGGTGTTGGTATTCTGATTGGAACAGCGATCGGTGGTTCGAGACACTCCTCTCGCTGGTGGGATCGGTCGACCGCCGAGGGACTGGGACAGAGAATCCTGGAGAAATTCGAAGGCATTGTGCCTGCTGCGATTAGCGAGCGAATTCATCGATAGTCTTTGTGAACCCAGTTCGAGATTTGAATATGTCGTCTGATCCCCATCAGGAAGATATCCAGCAACGCATGGAAGCTGTGCGTACCTCGCTCGATCTCGATGTTGAGCGGGTGGCTTTGAGCGTGCGCGAGAAGACCGATTGGCGATATTACATCCGCAGTTATCCCTGGCTGTCTCTTGCAGCGGCAACAACAGTGGGGTATTTGCTCGTGCCTCGCAAGGAAAAGAGAGTGGTAGCTGATGCTGATGCCCTGGCCCAGTTGGCGAAACAAGAAAAACTTTACGTAACTCAACAATCGCATGTGAAGCCCGACAAGAACTCCTGGGGAAATCAGTTAATAGCACTCGCATTAGCGGCAGGTTCGCGAACTGCCGTCAACTATGTATCCAATCTTGTGAACCAATCCATGGAGAAGCGAGCTAAGGAAAACGATTTATCGAGCGAATCCGGCGATCGAGTCTATGCAGGATCACGACCAAAATAGGGCTTTAGAAATACTCCTGACGTTAGGCTGATCAATGAATACCAACCGACTACATGGTGATCGAACTGAGAGTTCCTGGGCAGTGGCACTCCCCGAGGCAAAGGGCGAGTCCAATGACTACAGGAGTTCGGAATCATCCTCGATGCACCCTTGGGCTCAACGTATTGAAAGTTTTTTGGCGGATCATCCTCAATCCGCAGTTGCAGTAGCAGTGGCAGTAGGAGTCGTACTAGGTTGGCTAGGGAAACGAAAATGAATAATAGCAATGGAGCTTCAGGAAAAGCGTCACAGCCTCATGTGACTAAGAGCTTTTCTAAATTGGCGCACGATGCCATCGAACTGGCTGAACTTCAGGTCAAGTTGTTTAAGCTTGACTCCCGCGACGCTGGGCGCGACATGCGTGCCACCATGATTTTGTCTGCCATAGGACTTGTGCTGTTACTCGCCTGCCTACCTGTAGTTCTTCTTGCTGGTGCGGAGGCCTTGGTTGAATACTCCCAGTGGTCACATTTTGAAGCCTTAAGCATAGTGGCTGCGGGCAGTCTCGTGTTGTGTGTCATTTTAGGGGCTATTAGTTGGTGGAAGCTCAAAAAAGGACTCACCTCCTGGCAACGCTCGAATGAAGAGCTGAGTAGAAATGTCGCCTGGCTAAAGTCAACACTTTCGAACAACAGTCAAGCGACGTCAAAGACTCAAGCTGCGACGTCTCGAATTTGAGCTGCAGTCCAATTACTTCGATCCTATTTTACATTCCATCATTATTTGATTAACACCTAACTATCCAACAAGCAAGAATAAGAGAGGATACCATGCCTACGGCAACATCTCGCACAAAGTCACAGACCAAGAGTTCCGCTGCTTCCCAGCGGTCTGGGACGCAACACACAAGTGAATTGCAACCCACGGTCGACTTGGTTGAATACGCCAAGACCTACGCCCGAGAGAAGCCTGAAGTGGCGGCACTCTGGTGCCTTGGCATCGGCTTCGTCCTTGGATGGAAACTGAAACCCTGGTAAGTCGTCCTAGCTCAGCCTTCCAGCAGCGACAGAGGTTCAGCACCAGCGTCGCGCAATAACTTTGCAGCGGTTTCTAGTCGGTTTGGTTTGGCATCGCTGGGTTCGACTGCTATCAAGATCTTGCCTTCGGTGACCGCTTGATCGTAATAATCAGCCGCTTCTTTGTCGAAGCCGCGATCGACCATCATTCCTGTTAAACCGCCGACGGTGCCTCCGGTTAATGCACTTGCCAGTGAGCCGGCGATGACAACTGGTATCCCGGCGACGGTTGCCAATCCAGCGGCTGCTGTTAACCCACCCAAGATACCTCCCAGTAAGCTTCCAGTTGCTGCCGCGTTGGCTGAGGTGGGATCTCCTTCTTTCGAAACTGGCGATGGAAAGTGTTTCTGCTGCAGTTCGTTGCTGCAAATAACGGTTAGCTCTTCTTGAGTGAAGCCAGCATCGGTTAGCGAATTGAAGGCTTGCTCTGCTTTCGCGAGCGTCTCGAATACTCCGGCACGAACCGGACGTTCTTTCTCTTGAGATGTTTTATTCATAGTAAGTCTCCTGGTTTAGAAGGTCTGCTCATTGCTAAAAGCCAAATGCCAATAGCTTAACTTCTATAATGTAGCAAGATCGACAATTCGTAAACCTGCTCCACGATACGATTTGTACTTCACCTTGCTTTCCAAGTCACGGATGGGCATGGATCGACCCATCAAGTGTGTAAACAAAGTCTTAGACGCCTAATAGAAAGATGTCATGGCCCAAGTTCACAGCAGACATCGCGAGTCAGGTATTAGTAAACGCAGCCTGTTCTTGCATGACCTCTTTAACGAAAAGGCCAAGTTTCATAGGTTTGCTTTCCATACTGGTGACTATCATAGTTCGCCCTAGAAATCGCAACCACGCACAAACAATAAAATGAGGATTATTGGCAACGGCAGGCCAATTAACCAACCAAGCAATGCATACTTCACTTTTCCAGATGGGTTGTTCGATTTCCTAAGCATCTTTTTTCCTTCCTAACAGTAGTAGAAACATATCATTCTCAAGCTTACCCCTATCCCTATGTAAGCATTACGCGTGCCGGGCTGACATTTTTTGACACAAACACTACTTTATTAGGTCATCTGCTCTATTTGGCCATGTATCTCACAAGCCATTCCTACTGCGGGGGTCCCTAGAACTCTTGGCCCCAATACGACCAAATTGGTAGTCGGACCGCCAGGCTACAGGTGGATATAGTGAAAGCGACAAAGTTGCGCTATGGGGATCGCTGTCTTTGTCAAGTTAAATCATCTCACAGGTAAAGTGTGGGCACCCCCCTCTTGAACGGCGCAGCTTTTGCAGAATGAGTTTGTATGGAGACTGGGGCCCGAGATTGAGATGAGTCAACGCCAAATCACAGGCGGTCGGTATGACCGCACTTCAAAACTATCAACCTGGAGACGACATGATCGGCACTATTCTCTTGATAATTCTGGTACTGCTCTTACTCGGTGCCATGCCGGCGTGGCCTCACAGCCGCAATTGGGGATACGGGCCATCTGGAGGCCTCGGATTAGTATTGGTCATACTTCTCGTGCTTGTATTGATGGGAAGGATATAACGCTCCCCGACGTTTCCGCTTGCTGCTTGTAGTCGATTTGTTAATCACTTCACCAATTATTGGAGAATACTATGAAAGTCATTCGTAGCTTTGCCCTGAGAATCTCTGCCGCATGTTTGTTTGCTGCCACCATGGTAGCGATCAGCGGATGCGAGCGCAAAGAGAAAGTTCTGGATATCGAAACCCCTGGTGGCGAAATCGAGGTAGAACGTGACCCAGAAACAGGTGACACCGATGTTGAGGTCAACACGGATGACGATCCGAATCAGATCACTCCGTAGGGGCATCTGTCTACCTTTGAAGTCATTAAGTTTCAGTCGAAGGGCGAACCGGTAAGGTTCGCCCTTCTTCGTTGTGCCTATTTTAGTATTTGTCACACCACAAAATCACAGCGACGAATTGGCACTCTGTCACTTCTTGTGCAAGCATTCTAGATTCATTCGAACTTCCCCTTCCTCTTTGTATTGGCCGTCTCAAGACCAGACTGACTTCAATGGGGACAGACATACTTCTTTGTTCAGTTTGTCTGCGGCACATATAGCCGAGTACTAATAAAGAATTATTTGGCATGTGATATGCAGTTACTCATCTTGCGAACTTCTTCGCTTAAAAGACACCGGATCGAGGGAACAAACCATGAAGTTAGATAATCTTCAAAAACTATACGTGCAAGAATTGAAAGACCTCCATAGTGCTGAAATGCAGTTGGTAGAGGCTCTACCTAAGATGGAATCAGCGGCAACAGATTCGAATTTGAAGGAAGCTTTTCGCAATCATTTGCAAGAGACAAAACAACACGTCTCTCGACTAGAAGAGATCTTCAAAGAACTTGATTTTGAGCCGGGTGGTCACAAGTGCGCCGCTATGGAAGGTTTAATCAAAGAAGGCGCAGAACTTCTCAACGGAGATATTCCTCCTAAAGTTCGGGATGCCGCCCTGGTTGGTGCAGCTCAGCGGGTGGAGCACTATGAAATGGCCGGCTATGGAACAGCACGAGCTTATGCTGAGAAGCTTGGCGAACACAAGGCGGCGGATGTGCTGCAGAAGACGCTCAACGAAGAAGGTCATGCCAACCAGCATCTGACGCGGCTAGCTGAGCGGAGTCTCAATTTCCTCGCAATGACGAAGTGAGCTGTAAACAGCCTTACGGCGATGCTGTTGGTGCTCGTGTTGAGTTCATTACACTCACCGAACGATGCGAAGGGATTCTGAGATGACTACCGATATCCGTGTGACTTATGAACCAACAGTGTTAGCCGAGAAAGTTAAGAATTCCATCGACAAACTTGGGTATCCAGAATTGAAGAACATTCGATGTCGAGCACATCAGTCTGATATTCATCTGCAGGGACATCTCGCTTCTTACTATCTCAAACAAGTCGTACAAACCATCGCTATAAAAGTACCGGGAGTTCACAAAGTAATCAATGACATCGAAGTGAGTTTCCCGAAACCAGAATCAACGTCCCATCAGCGTTGAGGGGACATACGTTGAAGACCGTAGTTGCCATTGAGGCCATCTACATACTCGTGAAAGGAGCAAGACATGAATTGGGATCAGATTAAAGGACAATGGAAAGAAACGAAAGGCCAAGTCCAACAGAAGTGGGGCAAGCTTACCGACGATGACCTTGATGTCATCGACGGAAATCGCGAGGAATTGGCCGGCAAGATTCAGCAGCGATACGGTATCGCCAAAGAAGAAGCTGAGAAACAAGTGGAGGAATTCCAGAACTCCTGTAGTTGCTAGAACGCACAACAACGAATAATCGTTGTTGGAATCTATTCACACAAAACTTGGTTATGGAGATAGGAAACATGAGATATCGATCTATTACTGCCGCTCTAGCGGCAATGGCGCTACTTGTTGCAAGCACCTCTGTCGTTGATGCACAATCTACGACAACAACCCGCGATGCCCGCCAATCAAACCGAGCAAACGATATGCAAGGTAAGACTGTGAGAGCGAGCGAGATCATTGGCATGAATGTCTACAACCCGCAGGGTGAAGATTTGGCCGAGATCAATGATGTTGTTCTCGATCCCAACACAGGCAAGGTCCGCTATGCCGCAGTAACCTACGGTGGTGTCCTGGGTATCGGTGACGAAATGTTTGCCGTTCCTTGGGAGGCCTTCGAATGCACCGTGGATCCTGATGATCCGGATGATCATCGCCTGACACTCGATGTGTCTAAGCAACAACTTGAAGGAGCGCAAGGGTTCAATCAGGATAACTGGCCTAATTTTGCTGACCCCAACTTTACTAACGATCTCGATAGGCGATATCGAGTGAGTCGCAATCCCGATCGAAATAGGGGAAGCAACAATGGGCTCAACCGCAACGGTCTGAATACCGACCGAGATCGCAATGTGGACGTCAATGTCGATCGGAATGGTGTGGACGTGGATGTCGATGGCAATCGACAAAACCGGGCGCAGTAAACCACCCATAGGATGGTGAAGAGGAGTTTGTGTAAGGAAACCAAGCCGTCGCGGATTATGAATCCTTCATAGTTCGCGGCGGTTATTTACTATTCTGGACACCTCTTTGGTTGGCTGGTAGCTCAGCGAAGCACTCGCACTAATTCAAGAACAGGAGCCTATTCCATGTCACAAGTTCACTGCTCGGCAATTCTACTCTTAGGACTTTGTGGAATGCTCTATTCTCCTACTCTGATGGCGGAACAGAGCGGTGAGCAAAAGCAATCTGTTCCGCAAACCTACATGCCAGTCATAGATCAAGATTTTGACGCAACCCGTCAGAAAGACTCAGAGAATAAACCGTCGGTCATGGAACGTCAGCAGAACCTGCTCGATAGTCGTTATGATTTGAGCGATAAACCTAGCGAAGAGAAAATGTCCGGCGGGCGAAAATCTGTACAAGAAGGTGTGCGTGTCAAGCTGAAAGAGGGAACGAGTTGGACAGATCTTGGAAAAATGGCCCCCCAGCAAATTCGCGAGCGAGGGCTTTTTCCGATGGGATTTCGTCCCCTGCCCCACGCAAAGCACTCAACTGGCGGAATGGTTTTCCCCAAGAATCAAATAGACAAGATTCAAGAGGCCGAACATCGCGACTTGCAACGATTTGACGTCGATTTCGATCTTCCGGATCACTTAACTCCTGAATATCCACCCCCCATGTTTCTCAGCAGCCGTCCTGACTTAGGAGATGTGTCGGAGGGGGAGGTTCTCACGATCAAGAACTATTACCGCTTGCTAAAGGGCAAGGTCACTCCTGTACAAATGGAAGGAATGAGACTGCTCTTGACCCCGTTTCCGCAGCAACAGTTCAATCAAACAGATGATCGCAAAGTTGCTACCGCCCAGCTTGGAGTAACCTGCCTCGATTGTCATGTAAATGGACATACCAATGCGACTTTTCACCTGAACCCCGATACCCGTCCTCAACAGAATCGATTTCGCATCGATACGGTCAGCCTCCGTGGGATGTTCAATCAATTGATTCATGGATCCAAGCGATCGCTCCGATCGGTGGAGGACTTTACCGAGTTCGAGCAGCGTACGGCCTACTTTGATGGTGATCATGTGACCGCTGCTAAGAAGGGCGTACATTTACCAGATCGCTCGGACCAGGTCGCTATGATGGCTCAAATGCAGAACATGCTTGACTTCCCTCCCGCTCCAAAAATGGATCGACTTGGTCGGTTAATTCCTGAAAAGGCAACGCAGCAAGAGCTAAGAGGTGAAGAACTCTTCTTCGGTAAAGCAAATTGTTCCCAATGTCATCCGGCACCTTTTTATCTCGACAACAAGATGCATGACCTGCAGGTTGGTCGATTCTACGAACCGGAGATGATAAGCGATCACTACGATGTTGCAGCTGGGCCAATCAAGACTTTTACTCTTCGCGGAATCAAAGATTCCCCGCCGTATCTCCATGATGGCAGATTGATGACGCTCGATGACACAGTGGCTTTTTTCAATATAATATTCTCGTTGCAACTTGACCAAGATGAGCAGCAGGCGTTAGCAGCTTTTATGCGTTGCTTGTAGCAGCTAAAGTCGTTCCCTGGGGAATTCGGTTTGGTAAATGAAAACGAGAGTGAATTGCGAAACTCGGCGATTATAGTTGCGCTCGTGGCGGTTACTATTGTCATACTTGGTGCCTTCGCTTCGGCACTTGTTTTGGCCTCTGAAATCTGTCTTATTCTCTTCCTGGGCGTTTTGTTTGGTGTTTTCCTGACGCGATTGAGTCGTCTGTTGGCGCGATACACACCACTTGCTTATGCTTGGAGCTTGGCGGCGGTGACCATTGGGTTAGTCCTCGGAGCCTTTGGACTCGTCACGCTGTTCGGTGTTCAGGTCAATTCACAGATTATGGAAGCTATAGATTATGCTGACGAAGGGATAAAGGAACTCCGTGACTTGGCCGATCGATATCCCACGATCAAATCTGTTTTACATTCGACACCTTTTGCGCGCCAATTGATAGACGACGAGTCTGCAGAGCAATCTCGTGAAGAAACTGAGAAAGATGAAGATTCGACTTCCGACGAGCAACGCGAGTCTGATTCGGCAAAGAATTCGTCGAAGGCAAAAGAGATGGAGCAGAATGCAATCCGAAACACTGCACAGAGAGGCATAAAGGCGGTCGCAGGTATCTTTCGATCGAGCTTCGGGCTGTTGGTCAATGGTTTACTGATTTTCTTTACAGGCGTGTTTCTAGCCATCGATCCTGCCATGTATCGCGATGGCTGTGTCAAACTATTCCCCAAGCAACGCAGGGAACGAGCTCGCGAAATCATGGATCAGATGGGAGAAACCCTCTGGCAGTGGCTTCTTGGTCGATTCGCTACGATGGCGATCACTGGGGGAGGGGCAGGATTGTTGCTTTGGGCTCTTGGCATTCCGATGGCCTTTACCTTGGGAATCATAACCGCTCTGCTATCGTTCGTTCCCAATATCGGACCTGCCGTGGCCTTAGTTCTAGCAGTCTTGTTTGCGCTCCCTCAAGGAGGAACGACTGTCTTGTATGTCGTTGTAGGCTACATTGCATTGCAACTGATCGAAAGCTATGTCATCACCCCCGTAATACAACAGAAACAAGCTGCCCTCCCACCGGCATTGTTACTCTCTGTTCAGGCACTGATGGGAGTCGTTTTCGGATTTCTGGGTACCGCGGTGGCATCTCCCTTATTGGCAGTGGCAAAAGTAGGGATTGAGGAGGTCTACATCAAGGATTTCCTTGAATCCTCTGAGAACAGCTAAGTTCGCGTGGAGGGTCCAGTCTCTTTTTCGGATTTTGTTACAATGCTTTCCAAAGCGTCATCAACTCTCTCATGGTGAGTTTTATGAAAAAAGTATTGCTGATTATCATTGACGCACTGGCGACGCGAGTCTTGGAACCACAACTACAAGCCGGCCGCCTGCCAAATTTCTCTCGCCTAATAGAGGTAGGACAACTGCACCGCGAGTGTATTGCCGTCTTCCCCTCGATTACCCCAGCAGCCACGTGTGCACTCGCCACAGGCTGCTACCCACATGAACATGGCATTGCAGGGGCTTATTGGTATGACGAAGACCAGGACGACGTGGCCTATTTTGGCACAGATATTTGGGCAATTCTCAATGAAGGTATCGACCACTATCTTACTGACTTTCAGCACGAATTGAACTGTCGTCGGCTGAGAGTCCCCACAATTTTTGAACAGATCGAAAAACACGGTCATCTGCGCGATGCGGTCATCAACCTCTTATGGTTTCGAGGGACGGTTGACCACGAAATCTCCTGGCCGCCTCTGTTCAAACTCATTCCAGGTGACCCTGCAGAAAAGTTGCCCGGCCCACACCTGATGTTTATGGGGGATTTTGTGAATACCCCGCTTCCCCGAGGGGAAAGGCTCAAGGTTCGTGGCGGCATAACACGTCGATACGGATTTCATGACGAAACCACGGCCGACTATCTTCTCCAGTTGGCAGAACTCGATTCCCTACCAGAGTTTACTCTGGCCTATTTTCCGAACAACGATTTTGATAGCCACAAAGAAGGGCCAATGAAGGCCGCAAAGAGCCTGGAACAAATCGATATTCAGTTGGGCCGTCTCTTCGAGATTCACGGTGAGCTTGCTAGTTTGCTTGAAGAGTATGCGATTGTCATAACGGGGGACCATAGCCAGAGCGATCTTTCATCAGCCAAAGAAGCCGCAGTCGATCTCAATGAGGTATTGGAGCAATTTCAAGTTGTTAAGGCTGGATCAGCTTGGGAGAGCGGCGAGGACGTGATGGTCTGTCCAAACATGCGTGCTGCACAAATCTACTTGCAAGAGGATTCTTGGCGAAATCGCGCTGCCATCATCGACTGCCTGCTAAAATGCAAACAGGTCGATCAAGTTGTTTGGTGCGACTCCGAGAATGGCCTGAGTGAGTCAAGACAGGTTCAGTTCCATGTTGCAACATTTGATCGAGGTCACCTGACGTTCTCGTTGGAGAGACAACATGATCCCATGGGCAGGGACGACTACGGTGCCGGCTGGACTTGGACTGGCGACTTGAGAGCGCTTGATGCAATGGTAGATTCCGAAGGTCGAATCCGCTTTGGAGACTATCCAAATGCTTTTGAAAGAATTGCCACAGCATTCTTTCGCAAGAGTGGGAGTTTATGGGTCACGGCTCGGTTAGGACATGAGTTCTGTCTTCCAAACACAGCCTGCAACGAGAAAGGTTCCCATGGATCGCTGCACTCTCTGGATTCTACTTCGCCAGTGATCGCAGCAGGTTTACCTGCTTCCATCACGTTGCCTGAAAAGCTACGGAGCGTCGACGTCACGCCCCTCTGTCTAATGTTGCTCGATTTAGACCCACCGCGAAGGCTGGGAGAAAGTCACGTAACATAAGCATATCGCATTCTGCGTTACACGATTCCATAAGAGAGCATCGCGTCTGCTACTTTCTTGAATCCGGCAATATTCGCTCCATCGGCATAATTTACTTTGCCTCCAGAAGTGCCATGTTCGACACACCTCCGGTGAATTGCACCCATAATCTTTTGCAGTCGCTCATCGACTTCTTCACGCGACCAACTGATGCGCATCGCATTTTGGCTTTGCTCTAATCCGCTCACTGCCACGCCTCCTGCATTCGATGCCTTGCCGGGAGCATGGGGAATCGAATGTTCGCGAAACACATCGCTCGCTTCAGGAGTGGTGGGCATGTTGGCCCCTTCGCACACGGCCATCACTCCGTTGGCTACTAACGTCGAGGCATCCTTTGCATCTAATTCATTCTGTGTTGCACAAGGCATTGCGATGTCGCAAGGAATGTTCCAGGGAGCTGCGTCCTTGTGAAACTTGACGCCTTTGTAAGTGGTTGCAAATTCAGAAATCCGGCCACGCCTTTTCTCTTTCAAATCTTTGATAAACTGCAATTGATCCTGATCGAGCCCTTCGGTGATCTCCACCGTTCCATCGGAATCACTTAGCGTGATGACTTTGGCGCCTTTCTCGAGCGCTTTTTCTGCCGCGTAGATGGCAACATTGCCCGCCCCGGAAATAGCAATACGCTTATTGGCCAACTCATCGCTTCTTTGATGAAGCATTTGCTCCAAGAAATAGACGCATCCCCACCCCGTGGCTTCAGTTCGTACCGCGCTCCCGCCATAGTCTTTCCCCTTGCCCGTCATTGCTCCAGACCACAGGTTTTCCAAACGCATGTATTGCCCAAATAGATAACTAATCTCACGTGATCCCACGCCAATATCTCCTGCTGGGACATCGGTATTCTCGCCAATGTGGCGATGCAACTCGGTCATCATACTCTGACAAAATCGCATTACTTCGCGATCGGATTTCCCTTTGGGATTAAAATTTGCTCCTCCTTTGGCTCCGCCCATGGGTAGACCGGTGAGACTATTCTTGAAGATTTGCTCGAATCCTAGAAACTTCAGAACGCTTTGTGTTACAGTCGGCGCAAAGCGGAGTCCGCCTTTGTACGGTCCCAAGGCGTGATTGAACTGGACTCGCCAGGCTCGATTCGCGCGCACCAATCCATCGTCTGTTTCCCAAGTGACTCGAAAGATGATAATGCGATCCGGTTCGGTCACCCGCTCCAGGATCTCGGCCTTCCGATAGGCATCGTGCTCGAGATACCATGGCATCACAGAGGTGGCAACCTCCTCAACTGCTTGATGAAACTCCTTTTCGTGGGGGTTCCGCTTCTTGAGCCCGGCCATGAATCGCTTGAGTTGTTTATCGACTGTTTGACTCATGTAATAAGACCTCAAAAGGATGGTGGTTGCTAAGCCATCAGAAAGAATGCACCGAAACCATTCGCTAGGCGGACATTCTGTCCACTTCTTCTGCAAACATAAATGAAGAACTTGTGTTTAGGTAGTCCTGTTATACGGCACGCGAATTGCTTTAAGTTCCTTTAAGTTGACTTTTCATATCACAAATGAAGGAGGCATCAAAAATGGCTACTCAAACAGAGAACGTACCTAAGCAAGGCGAGACCTACAAGTGTGAGAAATGTGGAATGGAGATGAAAGTGACCGCCGACTGCAATTGCAAAGAAGGCTGTCCTGAGCTCTCGTGTTGTGGCGAACCCTTGAAGAAGGTTTAGCCTGTTCGCTCAAAGAAACTGAGGAGTCAAAAGATGGCATGTGTTCGCCAACCCAAATACCGCACTAGAGATTCTCGGCGAACTTGGTTCAACCGAGCACGTTCGACTCTCGCTTCCATACCACGGAAGAAACCGGGGAATCTGCCGACAGATCCACTTCCCCCGGAGCCACCAGAGCCAAAAGATGTGCCGGCCCCGTCGCCGACCGATGTACCGGCACCTTCGCCATTCGACGATCCCGTTCCCGAGCCAACGGATGTCCCACCGCCTGAGCCGACTCCGCCACTCTGAGTCGCCTGCAAATAATCTAACTTAACAAGGAGAAGTTAATCATGCCTGACAAGCAACTTACAGGAAAAACAATTGCTTTTCTTGCCACTGATGGATTTGAACAAGTTGAATTGACCAAGCCGTGGGAGGCCATTAAGGAGGCAGGAGCTGATGTCGTGTTGGTTTCGCCCAAATCAGGCACCATCCAAGGCATGAATCACGATGAAAAGGCAGACAAATTCACAGTTGATAAGTCGATCGACGCTGTGAGCGCTGAGAACTACGATGGCCTCGTGCTTCCTGGCGGGGTTGCCAACCCGGATGCCCTGCGGATGAACGACACGTGCGTCGATTTTGTACGCGACTTTTTCAAACAAGGTAAACCTGTTGCCGCAATATGCCATGGTCCCTGGACCTTAATCGAAGCAGATGTCGTCAAAGGCCGGAAAGTGACTTCCTGGCCTAGCCTAAAAACAGATCTCACCAATGCTGGTGCCGACTGGGTGGACGAAGAATACGTATGCGACCAAGGACTCGTGACAAGCCGAAATCCTGACGACCTACCCGCATTCTGCAAGAAAGCGATTGAAGAGTTTGCCGAAGGGGTCCATGCAGAACAGTCCGCTTGACGACCAGGAGAAGGGAGAACCTCTATGCTTGCTCAATTCAGCATCTGGGCCCTTGATGATCCGCATTTGCGGAATGAAATGGCCACCATACGTCAACTCTTGGAAGATGAAGGTTTTGATTTTGATATGAAACGGATGTCTACAACAATTGAAGGGAGTTTTGAACAAATCACTAGTGTTATTGGGCAATGCCATGAGCGGCTTAGCGAATCGCACAAACGACTTCTAGTAAACATCACGATCGATGATGATCGTGCATAGCTCCAAGAATTCACGTAATTCTTAAATAGGGAAACAGTCTATGACTACTAATTTCGCCACAAATGTTCTTTCTGCTAGCACGATTTCAGGAGATATTGTGAAGAATCCCAAGGGAGAAGAATTGGGAACGATCAAGGACCTGATGATTGATACTGCCTCGGGACGCGTAGCCTACGCAGTCCTTTCCTTCGGGGGGTTTCTAGGCATGGGCGACAAGCTCTTTGCCGTGCCATTCAAGGCGCTCGACCTCGACGCTGACGATCAATGCTTCAGGCTAGCCGTCGAGAAGGAACGGTTGGAGAAAGCTCATGGCTTCGATCCAAACCATTGGCCCGACATGGCCGATCAAACGTGGCAGTCGGAAGTACACGGGGTTTATGGTGTCGATCCCTATTGGGATTAGCCTTCAACTAGAACTAGGAACTCTCGTAACATCACGCAAAAAAGAAAGGATACCTTCTCATGAGACTTTTTCATTATGCACATTTCACTCACTTGGCCGTAATCGTCGGGCAACTATTTTATTCTGTAGCAACGGGCCAGGAGGTGCACACTCAGCAACTTGACAACAGTGCTTCCACCCAGAATGGTCAGCATTCCCAATTGGAAGTTACTGACTTCTACGCTGGCTCACTGATTCTCATGAACAACGGGATCATCGAGATGAGTGAGATAGCGGAGAAAGACTCCGATACAGAAGAAGTAGTTCAATTTGCCGAGAACCTTGCCGAAGCTCATCGACAGCTAAATGAGAAAATCAAAGAGTTTGCCCCTCAAGTGGCACAGATGCTACCAGCTACAGGGAGTGCCACTGGCCCCCACAATACTGGCAACGTGAACCAATCTCAGCCAGCAGCTTTTCCGCTTAAGCAACTACTGACGATTCAAAAAAAGGCTGCCGACAACTACCAAGTCTCAAGCATCATGATGCTCAACAATTATCAAGGACAGGATTTTGACATGGCATTCCTGGGGATGCAAATCGGGGCTCACACCTGGAGCCTGGCCGAGTTGAAAGCCTTGGATTCCGTTGGTAACGAACAGTTTCAACAAATAGTCGCCGAGGCAAGATCCAAGGTTGAACAACACCTCGCGGAGGCAAAGCGACTATCCAAGAAATTTGAAGACGATCAAAAATTTGCTGGCAAACAGGCACGCCAACAATAATCTATGCATTCTTGATAGTATTCGAGTAGGTTCGCGAGCATGAGGCAACTCCGGCTCTTCAAAAGCCGGAGTTGCTTGTGCTACTTTAATATCTCTTGCTCTTAAACTGAATCTTACAATCGAGTTTATTTCTCTTCTTGTGTCCGAGGGAAGAGTTTACATCGCTTACCAGCTACTTTGCTTCACGATTTGTATACTCATCAAGAGCCGCAGCCGAAGAACTAACCAACATTAAACAGGAACCGAGAATAAACATCCACGTAGCAAGTATTTTGAACGAGGGAAAGAGAAACCCCACACTGCCTACGAAAAACAACATATTCCCGACCAGTCCTACCACTACAAAGAGCCAGGAATACCGTTCAACGAATCTAGAATCTGGAGCATGTCCCTCAATTTTGCTACGTGCGGCACGAGACTTCTCTCGTAAGACTTGCTTCGCGTCGGGATTGAGCATCTTGAGCCTTCGCTTTCGCTCAGAAAGTAAGAATGACGAAGACAACCGCGTTTGTTGCGTCATCGACCCAAGGCATTGCTCGGGCGTCCCTTCCGATCCTAGAAGATGCGAAAATAGGACCATCAATAGGTTACGACAATCCACAACAACCTGACGCACCTGATCTTCGTGCGGTCGTCTTCGTCATAGTATTGATTTCGCAAAGTCACTGTTTGTCTCTCGTGCGACCTTCTTTGCTCCGCTGCTTGTTTACGGTGCGTGCTGCAATTTCTTCGGCCCGGTCTTCTGAACGGCCCCGTTCCTTCTCACTTTCCTTGACATGTTTGTACTGCCTCTCGTCTTTGTCACTCCAGGCTTTTGGCATGATTTGTCCTCCAGGATCCGATTCTTTGGTTTCGTACGAACCGCATTGGTTACTCAATGGTCAACTTGGAACAACTCGACGAAATGAGAGACATGTAACACCCAGATGGCAGAAACTTCTTGAAAACAGTCTCTCCTTAGAGTTGAGTGGGTCTACCACTTCGATATTGCTTGTCTGCCAGCTTAGAATTCGTCACAATATACTCACAGTTACTTTTTTGTGAGCAATCGTCATGCCGAAATATTCTGCCTCCAAGACAACTCCGAATTCGCCTCCACCACTAGCTCTGGTCGGCATGGGTTCGGCGGCGGGAGGTTTAGAAGCACTTGAGCAATTCTTTGCTGCCATGCCTGGCGATTTGGGTCTTGCAATAGTCATCATTCAGCATCTGGCCACTGATGGCAGCATCGATCTAGCTGAATTGGTTGGCAGGATCTCTCCACTTCCAGTTCGCCAACTCAACGCAAAGCCGGTGTTGCCTGAGCCTGATCACGTCTACGTGGCCGGTGAGCAATGCCAGGTTGAACTTGGTAAGGATGGGCTTACTGCGACTGAAATCGAAGATGCCGTCAGCCGTGCCGCAGTGGTCGATAGTATGTTCCAATCTCTTGCCGACGGCTCTAAAACACCGGTCGTTGGAATTGTACTTTCGGGCGAGGGTAGTGACGGAACGCTGGGACTCAAAGCTATCAGCGATGCAGGTGGCATGACGATTGCGCAAGATCCGGATACCGCAGCGCATGATGAGATGCCACGCAGTGCTGCACTTACCGCCCATGCGGATCATGTTGTACAGCCAAGGCAAATGCCTGCATTGCTGGAAGAGTATGTAAGTCACCTTGTGAAGATGCGACGTGCTGCCGGCGAGCAGACTCAGCGCGAGGAAATAGAATCCGAACTGCCTCGTATTTGCGACGCGTTGCTTGAAGTGACAGAACATGATTTCCGGCACTACAAAACCAATACTCTGGTGCGTCGTGTTGCACGAAGAATGCGAGTACTTCGGTTGACAGACGCTACGGGTTACCTCAATCGGTTGCGGGAAGATCGCGAAGAGGTTCGCTCACTTTTTTTTGACCTGCTTATCAGCGTGACAGCTTTTTTCCGCGACCCTGATACATTCGCCACATTGGCCAATCAAGTTATTCCCAATTTGGTCGAACATTCGAAAAACGATCAATCGATTCGCATCTGGGTGCCAGCCTGTGCTACGGGTGAGGAAGCGTACACCCTGGCCATCTTGCTTCGTGAAGCTCTCGACAGCCATGAATCTGAAGTGGAAGTTCAGATATTCGCCACGGATATCGACCCCCGGGCACTCAATGTTGCCCGCTCGGGAACCTATCCCCTTTCCATTGCTGAACAACTATCAGAACGACGTCTCAAACGCTTTTTCACTCGAAAGGGCGAACATTTTATACTCACCAAAGAAATCCGGGATATGTGTGTATTCTCGGTGCACAACCTGATCAGTGACCCTCCATTCTCTCAAATGGATCTTATCTCCTGCAGAAATCTTTTGATCTACTTGGGGCAACCTTTGCAATTGAAACTGATTCCACTCCTTCACTATTCCTTGCGACCGGGAGGCTATCTGCTGCTAGGCTCCTCTGAAAGCCTGAACGAACATACGGAGATTTTTCACCCGATTGACCAACAGCATCGTATTTCGCAACGCAGACCGGGGCCTGCAAAACCAGGACTTTTCTTTTCATCCAGAGACAACGTCCGTAGATTTTCGACTCGTCCAAGTACATCCAATGACACCGACCTCCATCAAATAGCACAGCGGATTGTTCTGGACGAATTCGCTCCAAGATATGCAGTAGTCAATGAAGAGGCTCAAATAGTTTCTTCTTCTCCCGGCTTAGAACGCTTTCTCGAATTCCCTGAGGGATCTTATCAAAACAACATTATTCGTTTAGCGAAACCTGGACTTCGCAGCGGCTTAAGGGCTACTCTGCGAGAAGCTCAAGAATCGCTGCGCACAATTTCTCGTAGCAATTTGACGCTTCAAGCGGGAGACTCTATCCAGAGGGCGAAAATTGTTGTGCAGCCCATGCCTGAGATAGGAGAACAAACAGGGCTGTTTATGGTCGTATTTCACGACAATGGTACATTCAGCAGCCCAACGTCATCCGATACCTCGCCCAAAGAAGCGGACTCTGAGCACACCATTACCGAATTGGAACGCGAACTTGACCAGACCCGCCACGACTTGGAAACTTCTATTCGGGAACTGGTCAACTCCAACGAGGAACTTAAGTCATCGAATGAGGAATTGATTTCATTCAATGAAGAGCTACACTCGGCGAACGAGGAACTAAAAACCTCAAAAGAAGAAGTGCAAGCCGGAATAGAGGCTTTGGCTCGCTCTCGAAACGATCAGGAGAATCTACTTCATGGCACCAAGATAGCTACCATTTTCTTGGATTCGCAGGGGCACGTTCGAAGTTTTACACCATCAATCCAGGATATTTACAACCTCAAGGAAGGCGATATTGGTCGCCCCTTGAGTGATATCACCCACACTGCCGTTCAAATGCCCCCCCTACCCTCGGGTGAATCACCTCACGAGAGTGAACAGTCACAACGAGATGAGTTTCAAACTAAGAACGATCATTGGTACTTGCGGCGAGTCTTGCCTTATAAGCAAGAGGACCGTCCTGCAGGTCATATCCTTACTTTTGTTGACATCTCTGAGCAGAAACGTGCGGAGATTCGGCTGGCTCTCGCGCACGGCATCACGCAGTTGTTGGCAGTCGCAGAATCCATCGAGGATGTGATACCTGATATTCTCGAAGCGATCCGAAACAATCTGGACTCGGACTTGTGTGCTCTTTGGTTGATCGATACAGATACGGGGTCATTGTTCTGCACCGAATTGGCAAGTCGGGACAATACGCCGCGACTCGAGAACTTTATTCAGTCCACACTCAATCTTCGTTTGAAACGTGGTGAGGGTTTGGCTGGACGTGTCTGGGAGAGCAAAGAAGCTCTTTGGTTCGACATTAATAGTGAAGACCAATGGTTCCACCGTTGTCTTGAAGCGCGCGAGAGTGGCATCTTATCTGGATTGGCCATTCCAATACTGTCCGGTAGGCGCTTTCAGGGTGCCATCGAGATTTTTGCCAACCGCGTACTACGTCACGAGCAATCGAAGCTTGACATGCTGCGGGAAATTGGTCATGAGATTGGTCAGTTTATCCTGCGAAACCGAATCGAGGCTCAGTTCCGCGACCAGGAAGCTCGCAAGTCAGCGATTCTGGAAGCTTCTTTGGACGCGATTATCACGATGGATTTCCAAGGAAAGATTATCGATTTCAACGTTGCGGCAGAAACCATCTTCGACATCGCCCGTGAGAAGGTCATCGGTCAGCCACTAGCAACCGTAGTTATCCCGCCCGAACTGCGGGAGGCCTACCATCAAGGACTTAAACGATATTTAGAAACTGGCGAAACTGCTGTACTTGGAAAACGCATCGAGCTCACAGCGCTGCGCAGTGATGACACGCAATTTCCAGTGGAATTGTCGATAAGTGTTTCGCACACTCCGGATGGTGTGCCATTCTTTACGGGGTACCTGAGAGACATAACCAAACGCAAACAAGCAGAAGACGCTCTACGAGATTCTGAAGGACGCGCTAGTGCGCTTGTCGCTGCTTCATCGCAAATGGTTTGGACTACTAACGCTGAAGGCAAAGTAGTAGAAGACTCCCCAACCTGGCGTGCTTTTACTGGACAGACCTTTGAAGAGTTTCGTGAAGACGGTTGGACTAACATATTGCATCCCGACGAACGCGAACAGGTATTTGCCGCCTGGAAAGCCTGCGCCGAATCCTTGGAGCCTTGGAATTATGAATATCGTGTACGGCATGTTAGTGGTGAATGGCGTTGGACGGCGGTACGCGGTGTGCCCCAACTGCGGCCCGATGGGAGTGTTCTGCGTTGGGTAGGGATGAATACAGACATCACTGAACAAAAGCAATTGCAGCTCTCATTAGCTGAGAATGAGCAGCGGCTACTCGAGAACCAGGAAAAATTAGTTTCGATTCTTCAAGAAACGGCAGCTTCCAATGCGAAACTTCAGGTCTTATTCGATCAGAGTTTTTACTTCGCAGCCATCCTTGATCTCGAAGGTAACCTTACAGAAATCAATGACACGGCACTCACACTGTGTGGTTACAAACGTGAAGAAGTCTTAGGGCGTCCGTTTTGGCAAACTCCCTGGTGGTCTGGATCTAGTCATGTGCAAGAAACCATCAAGCGAGCGGTCGAAAGAGCCATCAAAGGCAACTTTTTTCGCTCGGAACTTCCCTATTGGCTAAGCGATGGTACACAAAGGATTGCCGACTTTGTGCTAACACCTGCTTTGAATGAAGACGGTGAAGTGATCTTTATTGTGCCAACGGGCCAGGATATCACGGAGCGTAAACAGGCTGAGCGAGTCGAAAAGCAAAGGACGGAAGTTGAACATTTTCTCAGTGAAGCATCGACGGTCCTGAGTTCTTCCTTGGACCTCGATGAGACGCTAGCCAAGGTTACGCAGTTGTGTGTTCCTGCGCTATCTGACTGGGCATTCCTCGACCTGCTTGATGAGACCGGCGAAGTCCGCCGCGTCAAGGTTTCCCACGCTGATCCGACTCTAGACGAGCTGGCAGAGCGAGTTGCCAAATTTCCTGCGAAGCCTGATGCCTTAGAGCATCCTCCCGCCAAAGGCTTATTTGCTGGAGACGCTTTCGTGATTCCTGATTTCACTGAAGAAATGCTCGAAAAGGCTGCCCACAATGAGGAGCATAAAAACGTAATTCGCACGGTTGCTCCCAGGTCCTTTCTTGTGGTACCGCTAGTTACCCGAGGGAAGCCCTCCGGAGCGTTGACTCTGCTAATGACGGATCACTCGGGACGTAGATACGGCGAGAAAGATCTCAAGGTTGCTAAGGAATTGGCACGCCGTGCGGCAACCGCAATTGATAATTCGAAGCTCTATGAAGCAGGACGCCAAGCAAATATCGCGAAGAGCGAGTTTCTGGCCAACATGAGCCATGAAATCCGCACACCAATGACCGCGATTTTGGGTTATGCCGATCTATTGGCTGCTCGGGAGGACGATCGGGAAAAATCAAACTTCCTTCAGGTAATAAAAAGGAACGGGATATTCCTATTGGATATTATCAACGACATTCTAGATCTCTCAAAGATTGAAGCAGGCAAACTGGAAGTATCTCGTGAGAAGTTTGCTCCCCAGCAAGTGGTTGCCGATGTACGTTCTACGATGGACGTCCGAGCTAGAGAAAAGCGACTAGAATTCAAAGTTGAGTACGTCGGAAAATTGCCTGCAAAAATCGAAAGCGATCCCAAGCGGCTCAGGCAAATACTCATTAATTTGGTTGGGAACGCGATCAAGTTCACTGAGAAAGGAAGCGTGAGGTTGGCCGTTCGGTATTTGGACGACTTGCCAGATCCTCACTTGCGGTTTGACGTTACTGACACTGGAGTGGGTATCGCGAAAGAGCAGCTTGACTCTCTATTTGAATCCTTCTCACAGGGTGATGCATCCGTAACACGGCGTTTTGGTGGAACCGGACTGGGATTAGCGATCAGCCAGCGTCTTGCCCATATGATGGGTGGTGAAATCAATGTCACTAGCACGCTAGGCGAAGGAAGTACCTTTACTTGTACGATCCAGACGGGAAATATCCAAACAGAGAGTTTCCACGATACCCCAGCCGAACACAAGGAACTAGAAGAGGTATCACCTCTCGCCAGCCCTCAGCGATTGTCATGCCGAGTTCTTGTGGTGGATGATCGAAGGGATGTTCGGTTCTTAACTAGGCGTATTTTGACCGATGCGGGTGCTGAAATCGCTCAAGCCGAAGATGGGCTTCATGCCCTCGAAATGCTTGAGCAATCGACAAGCCAGGGAAAGCCTTGGGACCTGATCCTCTTGGACATGCAAATGCCACGGATGGATGGCTATCAGGCCGCGGCTCGAATGCGAGAAATTGGATTTGAAGGGCCGATCATTGCTTTGACAGCCGATGCAATGCACGGAGACATGCAGCAGTGCCTCGAAAGTGGATGCAACGCTTATTTGAGCAAACCAATCGATACTCAGCAGTTGCTCAATGTAGTCACCCATTTTACAAATCAACAGAATGAGCAAGATGTCGTTTCACCACGCGTACTTATTGTGGACGACTCAAAGGATGCTTGCACAGCAACGCAGGAACTCCTCATGATGCGCGGATTTGATGTTGAGACGGCATTCGACGGGGCTTCGGCACTTAGCGTTGCCGAAAGTTTCGTTCCCCAGGCAATTGTCCTGGATATTTCGCTGCCCGACATGTCAGGCTTCGAAATATTGAGCCGCCTGAAAGAAATGCCCCAACTCAGCACGACGAGGTTCTACGCACTAACCGGCGATGGTCGTAGCGATGACCCTCGCCACTGGCAGCAAGCCGGATTTCACCATCATATGACCAAGCCGACAGACCTTGATCTCCTTGAAGAACTTCTTCGCAGCAGTGAAGAGAATCGCACCGAATGAACCCTACTCGTAGTCCTCCGAGCTGTTATCTGACTCCTGCATGATACGAGATCTCACGAACGACTCCTCGTCTCGCAATCGGGGCATGTGGGCATATTCAGGAAATGAATAGTCGGCTTTCAGCGCTATGCCGGCTCCTTCTCCATTCGCCAAATTAGTCATCCGTCGTCGCTCAGACATCTCATTCATCAAGTTCTGAAAATTATCGCAAGCTACTAGTTTGGCCGTTTCTGGTTTCAACCGTTCCAGTAGTGGTTCAAACTTGGACAATTCCTTAGGGGCGTTGCTTACTCCTCCTACTACGTCTGATCCCAACATGAAACGCGTCGGATACTTCTCGATAAGTTGTGCCCAATTCTCCAAATCATTCTTGATATAGTTCTCCCATACGACCCAGGAAAGATCGATCGAGACATGTTCAGAGAATACTTTCAGCACTTCTTCGATCCAGTAGGGCAAGTTTTCCACTTGTACTCGTCGACTTGTACCTGCGTGGCACCAGATGAATTCTGTGGAACGACGACCGGATCCAGGTTCCTCGTGGCAATAGCGGAACAACTCGATCAACTCATCTAGATAAACGGGAGACCTCTCTAGCCCCGGACGAGAAACAGGGGCAATATTGTGATGGATGCTCACGGGAAGACTGTTCTCTCCGGCAAACTTGCATATTCGCAATATAGCGGGATGATTGCTGCGAGGTCTTTCTCCCAGCTGCAAATGTGTCAGGTCATCGTGACGAGACATAATCTCGCCAACACCTTGCCAGACACCAGGATACTCCTGGATGCGCTGCACGACCTGATCGACTGCACCAAGGTCTGTCGGATCGAAGGCACAGAGAAACGGTGCAATACGATTCAGCTCGGCGATCTTTTTCTTATTGTCGGCGAATCTCGATCGATATTCTATGATCGATTCAGCAATAGTAGCGTCTGAGTCACGAGCTAGCAGCACATGCGATTCATTATCTAAGTAGCCATCCGGACGCTCGTATGTTTCGTTCACTGCCCATTTCTTGAAAACGGGCAAACCGCATACCATTGCTGAGTCGATGTGACCACGATCCATGCTTTCCAAAAGGCCTGCTACACGACGCCAGCGCTCTCCCACGGGCAAGACGGCATATCGCTGGTGATCGAACTCCCCTCGTTTTGATCCGGGGAATTTCTCGTCAGTATTGAGGAACTCTCCTCTCTGGAGAAAGTTCAGCAGATGGATGTGACAGTCAGAATAGTTTCGTTGCGATGCATTTTCTTCTGCTTGCAAGTAACTAGAAACATTGCATTCGACAGAAACTAGACAGCTCACACTCGCGATACACAAATATCTTACAAATGGATTTCTCATGGCGATGATTCTACTAAGCTCTTTTCCAGCCGAGGGCGGAAGCCCAAGGTAATAAAGGGAACACCCGTAGGCGTACTCCGGCGGCGAATAACACACTACTCCTGCTGGCTCGACAAGCCCTTCCAATCTTGACTGAAAGGCTCATGATCATCGGGATTCTCTCCCAATGCCTTAAGGACAAACCAGTAGCGTTCCGCAAGGTCATCGCGATCATTTTCTTCCGAAATCGCAGTTACACAACCACGATAAATCATCTCCGCTTGTCGAAGGACGGCTGCTTTCTGCTTATCGCCATCAACGCACAGTGCGATTTTTTCTAGCGATTCAAGAAGTCGCAACGAAACGGAAACGGTTCCAGAGCTATGCTGGCGGATCTGGTCGAATGCACAATCGAGAACATTGGGGAATGTATATCCTCGGGCGATCACGCGTAAATTCCCTTCTTCATCGAGTCGATAGGGAACCGGCATGTCGCGTTTGGCAAGCCGCCGCAACATGGCTCCTAGACGATCGACACAGCGGATAGCGGTAAAAGGATCATTGATTCCTGGAGACAAAGCTCGTACGGCGACTTCTACTAGTTCGCTGACGGCACACTCCATATCCTGTTGTGTGGTTCTCCGATTGCCTACGATCAAAGTTTTGTTCAACTTCTCCTGGACTTCTTCATCAAGATTGGTACCGGGTTGAACCTCAGCGATAGGAATTCCTTGCATGAGGAAGTCTCCAGGGCGGGAAATCAACTTGATAACTAGGTCAGACTTTTTCGCCAGACCGATAATCCCTTCGAAGTCGACTGCCTGCAGATATCCTTCTTTGGTTGCTTCAACCGGTGCTGGCTGGGGTGATCGTTCGGAGAAGAGTTCAACAGCTTTCTTTTCACTCTCAACCAGATCGTCGCTTTTTTCGCCGATGTTTTCCGGAAAGATTCGAGAAATTGAGTCTTCTAAGTCTTCAGCAACTTCAGCGACGACGTTGTCCGCCTGTGTTGCACTAGCCACCCGATGGAGGCAGTAAATCAATATATAGAGTGTAACTAATGCGAAGAGCAGTGCGAGATAAATCGATACAAAGGGAAGAAACACGGTGTCTTCAGAATGGGAAAAAGCCGTCAGTAGTAAGAGGCTGTAGAGACTCGTCGCTAGACATGCTCCCAAGGCAAGCTGTGTGATCGAGTCACTCAGGAAATTGCGCAATAGTCGGGGGCCGAATTGCGAGGAAGTGATCGAAAGAGCAACGATGGTCACTGAAAACACCAACCCTGCTGCCGTGATCATAGCCCCTGCCAACGTCGTCAAGGTGGCGCGCGCTGTTTCCGGACTGGAATGCATCCACGCAGGAATCGAGGAGGACACATAACGATCCACTTCGGGCATCGTAAAGCCAAGCACAAATGCAAGGAGCGTCAATAACGAGGGGATAAACCAGAACCCACTACGGAAATTGTCCCAAAGATTTACTAGCCAAGTTCTCATAAACCCATCTTAACCTACAAGTTGAACGATAGTTGAAACTACGAAGATATGAAATGCACGACATCGACAGATGGTGGTTATCCAGCTACGGGTTCTTTCTCATCGCTAACGATACGATCTCGCAACAGCTTCAATAGAGTGTAAAACAAGGCAGCAATCATAGGGCCGACGAAGATGCCGACCAAGCCGATCAATTGGATTGCCCCCAACACGGTAATAAAGGCCACGAGGGGATTCATTTTGGTTTCGCTGCCGATAACATACGCACGAATAAGATTATCGGAAGTGGAGATAAGTAGTGCACAATAAACAGCCAACAGACCTGCTGCTAGGTACCGTTCTTCTAAGGCTAACCAGGCAGCGACGAGAAATACGACGCTGCTGCCACCAACAAACGGAATGAATGCAAAGAACATGGTAATTGTCATCAACAATAATATGTTGGGAACTCCCGCTACAAGAAAGCCGATTCCGGCCAAAACTGCCTGAGCAAGTGCTGCAACGACTGTTCCTAATACAACCCCCCGGCACACTTTCCCGAATTGATCGGCCAGGGCAAATTCCTCTTTCGCTTCAAGAGGGAGAAACCTATGCAACTGCTTCATAAGCTGAGGACCGTCTGCTAGAAAGTAATAGAGGGCAAGTCCTGTTACGATGAACCCGATCGCAAAGTCGATAAGATCACCGGCAAAACTTGCCGTCTTTTCATAGACCCTTTTGACAAAACCCTCCCCTGCCCTTGAGATGAGTTCATCGACTTTGCGCCGCTGCTTAAGGGGAAGATCTTGATAAAACTTCTCAACTGTTTGGGCGAGACGTGACTTCTCAAGTTCCTCAAGATTTTCTTTTAGCTTGGAGTCCTCGCCTTCTTTTTCCAAGCTGGAAATCTGGCCGGCCACATTCGCTAACTGGGCTCCTGCCATCAATAGTGCGCCACCAATGGGCAAGAGAATCAACAACAGAATACCTAAGCTCGTCACAATCGCAGCCAGGCGTTCATGCCCACCTAAATGTGAGACAACCCACTCATAAATGGGTCGAAACAAGACTGCCAGTACGGTGGCGAATAGCAGCGAAAAGACAAAAGGCTCAATAACCTGATAGAACAGGACACCGATCAAGAGGACCGTTGCCAACAACAGGTAGAGTGAAAGCTGTCGCGACACGGTTACTCCTCTACAAGCCAGAAAACGTCAGAATGGATTCAATCCCTATGCATCTGGCCATATTCAGACACACAATCAGCAATATTTCGCAGATGGTGATCTTGGATCTGCTGAAGTTCTCCGAAAAGCTCCTCGAGTTTCGTGGCACTGGTCTGCTCTTGGACAAGCTCATATACCCTTTGCAAAGCTTCTTCTGCAGCAAGCAACTGCCCTAGTAAGCTTTGAGTATCCTGTTCGTCAGCCGCTGAGAGCGCGTCCATAGCCTCCTCTAAATCTTCGACACCATCAAATTGAATCCAAGTCTGAAGAAGTTCCGCTGAGGTATCTTTTCGGTATTCATCCAGACACTCTTTGAACTGCTGCTCGTGCTGAGAGACTTCCTGAAACAAACCGGCAAGCAAATCGTTGTTGGCTTTCAGTTCATGCCGCCGAGTGAAGTCGCGCAGAAATTCACGAAGTTTCTCTGCATGCACCAGGATGTCTTTAACTTGAAGATATGCCATAGAAAAGTGAACCCTGCAAACAAAGTTTTATGGATTGGACTCCGCAGATCCGCTATTGTTTTCCTGGACACTCTTGGGTGCTAGGGTACTAACCTCGAACTTTCCGATTATGAACAACACCACAAAGGTAATGATAACAGAAGTGATTGCTAGTGCGTAATTCCCCAACCCACAAGCAACCCCAATGCCCCCCACGACCCAAATCGTAGCGGCGGTCGTCATTCCTTGCACTTGCCCACGAGACTGTATGATGGCACCTGCACCTAGAAACCCCAGGCCACCGATGACTCCTGAAATAATTCGAATCGGGTCAGAAGTAATTTTTTCGCCCGGATAGAGTTCTGCAATTCCGCTATAGAGCTCCAATGCCGCAAGTGTGGCTGTGGCAGCACCAATTGCTACAAGCATATTGGTGCGCAATCCAGCAGGTTTGTCACTTACCTCACGTTCCCAACCTAGAATACCGCCACAGGCAGCCGCTCCCACTATGCGCATTAGGATGTTGTAGAACTCTAAGTCGAACATGCAGACTTCCCTGGTTTAGGCGATTTCATACGTCTCGTTCAACTGTAGGCAAAGAGCAATCGGCATACCAGAACTAGACGATTCCCCCCTCAACAGGCAATAAATCGAGAAGTCCCGATCATCGAGAACGCTGGAAATGGGCTTGATCGATCAGAAGCCAGGATGGTTCCCAAACGAACACCATTAGATCATCTGACGGTCCACAAATAGGGCCTTATTGGCTAGCGAATGGCTGGCTACGCTTTTTGCAAGGATTTCCGCGGTAGATCATGACCCTGTCGGCTCTGGATCCCATAGTTCAAGGCACTCTCGCGTTCCGGGAATGCACTGGCACGCAATATGCACCCCAAAAGGTACGGACACGGATCTCGGAGACAACTGAGGAACATAACATGGCAACTGCTCAACTACCTACCCTAGCCCATGGGATCGATGGACGCGAGAGAAGTGTCCAAAGTGAATATCGCGAGGACCTTAACTTTCGGCTACATGTTGCCAGGGTTGAAGAGTCAGAGCCTTCACCAAAAGATCTCCCAAAGACCCTAAGGGTGCCACTCTCGCCATTGCGAACAAATGGAAAGACTTCTCAGGGCGTTGGACACGAGAAGTCAGAAACATTTGTTTCAACGATGTTTGACAACGGCCATATTGAGAATGGTTTATCACAACTCCCATTAGCGGGTCACTCACTCGCTGATTTAGAACGCGAAACCATTCAACAAACACTGAAAGTCAACGATGGTAGCAGAAAACAATCTGCAAAAATACTAGGCATATCGGTTCGTACTTTACAACGCAAGCTGAAAGAGTACAGCAACGACGGCAACTGACTCGAAGCAGACTTGGAATTGCGACGTTCTCTTGAATGATTGGCAGGACGCTATGAAGTTCCTTCGCGTGCTCTTGCTGGCAGTTTTCATTCTAGCGCATCTCTCTACGACAGGCTGTACTCCCAAGCGTGTGGCGAAGGACGCACTTTGTAATGCACAAAGCTTCGTCCTTCTTCTCCAATACCATCCATTGCAGAAATTCCGCCATCAGCCCTATGGATAATAGCGAGTAACTTCGATGAGTGCTGACCAACTACTGAAAATACCTTCTTCTGAGATGTCCCTGGAACACGACGTCACAAGTGCGTCGTCCACATCCGTCGATTTTTCGGAGGTTGATGCTTGTACTGCTTCGAATCAGATCGTGTCCCATGAATTCAGTATCGATGAATTGCGCGAGATCGCCCATCACTTCGGCGTTCCGCATCTTGCCCAAATAACAGATCGGGAAGCACTTGTTGAATCAATTCGACGAAGTCTCTAATTTCCGCAGCCAAACTTGCGAAGGATATAATGCTCAAAATTCAGTGCGGTTACGAACCCTGCCAATGCGCCCTTCTAGATGACCAAGGAGTGACTGTGGACAACGTTCACTACTGCTGCCAAGGATGTGCGGAGGGTCGTGGCTGCGAATGCCCCAATTGCAACTGCGCGAACAAGATTCGGCACGAAGTGACTCCGCCCAAATAGATTTCGTAGAGTCAGTGTTTAGAGTTTAACGCTTCCTTTTTGAGGTGTATTATGCCACAAGCCTGGAGTGACAAAGACGAACGTCAGTACGAGCACATCAAGAAGAGCGCTCGTGATCGGGGTAAATCAGAGGAGAGGGCTGAAGAAATTGCTGCGCGCACTGTCAATAAAACTCGTCGCGAATCTGGACGCACCCCTAACAAATCTACACAGGGAACAGGCAATCCTAGCTCGCCACTTGAAGATCGGACCCTCAAAGAATTGAAGAATCTTGCTTCTGAGCGCGATATCGAGGGCCGCAGTAAGATGAACAAGTCCCAATTGGTCAAAGCCCTTCGTAAGCAATATTGATCGCTGGCTACCTATACGCTTTCTAAACCTCATTCCAATGTAGGCCCTCTTGCCTATGAGATGTGGCTTGATGAATACCATGCCGATGGGCTTCGGCTCGACATGACCGTCTCATGCGCACTGTTGATGGTAACGAGATTTCCAAGATTTCAGAGGGATGGATATCATTCGATGGTTGATCAATCAAATTGTCGAACATCATCCCAGCCACATAACGACTGCTGAAGACCTTCGAGACAATAACTATCTCACACTCGACCAATCTATGGGCGGTGCTGGCTGCAATGCCCAGTGAGACGCCCCCTTTGTTTACAGTGTGCGAAATGTCATCACGGAGGTACTGGACGAACATCGATCGCTCGACTCACAAAGCCAGGCACTCTGCCAGAAGTTCAATGTGGACGCATTCGAACGCGCGATCTACACGGAATCGCATGACGAAGTTGCGAACGGAAGCAAGCGACTTCCCTCGGCCAGGGATAACGTCCTTTTGCTGGCTGTGGGGCCCCACATGCTGGTTAAACAGAGGTCCAACTGGTTATTCTTTTGCCGGTCAGTTTGTCTCTGCAGTAAGTCACTTTGACCAAGCGAGCCTCGAATCACCTTACTTCACCGCCTTAGGGCGTGCCCTGTTTGCTAGGCATGGAGTTTGCATTTACTTTCTCACAACCAGCGGGTGTGTCCTGCGGGATGTTTCAGAAGGGACATCTCTTGCTGCTGAATCGAAAAGCATCGATACACCGATGTCTACACATAGGCATCAATCAGCGTGACTAAACAGTTGTATTCGTCACACTCAGATAAAATCGAAAGCGAAAGTAACGACATGCGGTTGACCTATGTTTTGCCGCACGTAGTGACTTGCAGCCAGTGGTTTTCACGCGTTCATGCTAGATTTGTTGTTGGCTAGCAGATAGTCCTTCTGGTTCGATAAATCATTTTATTGTAGCTGTGTGCCTTTGGAGACGCAGTTTTTGTAGCAACTCCACATATTGAAAGGAGAGTACGATGTCTATTAGAAATTTGCTTGTCACCACCTTAACATGCTGCGGTATGGCCATCGGAATACCAGGCTACTTTGCGACAGCGGACGAATGGTGGGAAGACTCGCCATACTACGAAGAAGAAGCGTGGTATGACGTCACCGAGTGGTTCGACGGAAATGATTACACGTATACAGGGACTACAGATTCCGACGACGACTGGGGATATGACTCGGACTACGATTATGACTATGACACGGGCTACTACGATGGTTATGGTTATAACTATTATGGCGATTACTATGACACCTATGGTTATGATAACCGCTATGAGCCCGATAATTGGTTTTATGACTACTGGGATGATGGGTACGCCTACTACAATGATTGGGATAACGACGGCATCTATGATACCTCCTATTCCTACTACGACTACGATGGGGATGGATTCTATGATGCCTACTTTTCCTACAACGACTGGGATGACGACGGAATCTATGATGACGTCGAATACTATGCCTTCAATGACAATGGCAATGACCAAGGCAATTCGGCCAATTCTTCAAAACAGAACCAGAAGGACAGGAAGAGCCGTGGTCAGCAAGAGCCCGAAAGTTCAAAACGGCAAATGGTACAAGGTGAGGTCCTTAAGACCAAGAAGGCCTCGGTTCGGGACACGAAACACCTCATTGTTCAGCTAGAGAAATCGGGGGGGAACAAGTGCCTTGTCGACTTAGGTCCTGCCAACAGATTGCAGGAAATGGACATTCAGGAAGGCGATCAGATCTCAGTACGGGGACCCATGACCAAAGCTGGCGATCGCCGGATTCTGATTGCCCAAGAGATCAAAGGGCCAGATCAGTCTCAGGGTGCCAAGCAGATCCAACGCGATGGACAAGAGTTCCGAGGAAGGGTTGCTGACACCCGAACCAAGAAGATTCGAGGCAAGCAGCATACCTTTTTTATCCTTGCTTCTGCAGACAAGGACAAAAAAATGCTGGTTGACTTGGGAGCGACAGATCAACTTGATATCGATCCTGAGCAAGACGATCAGATCCGTGTGACGGCCGTACCGGTCAAGGTTAATGACCGTGTGGTCCTCATGGCTCAAGAAGTGAACTGCAAAGGTAAGAAATGCAAGACTGATCAGTCTGCTGGAAAATCGCACAAGAGTCGCAATCAGCAAGACCGACATCAAAGCGATTGGCAAAGTCGTACAACTCAAGCTTCGAGTCAGCGACCAGCCCGCAGCATAACGGGCCAAGTGCAAAGCACACGGGAAGTCACTGTGCGTGGTAATGACCGCAAGCTGGCAACGATCAAGTCGCGGAATGGCGATCGTTTGATGGTCGATCTCGGCCCTGCAGGCGAGTTTGATGAGCACCTCCGCAATGGTGACACGATCACTGTTCGAGGTCCCATGGTGAAAACGTCGGACAATAAGCCTGTAATTCTTGCTCGCACACTCGAAAGAGATGGCGAGAAGATTGAGCTGGGGCGACGCGGTACGATGCACAGCGATGCTACCCAGAAAACCATTCGAGGTGAAATCGAATCGACACGGAAAGTAACTGTCCGAGGAAAGCAACGCCACATGGCGAAGATCGAAACTGACGAGGGTAATACCGTGATCGTTGATCTAGGTCCGCCTACTGTATTAGATAGGGACCTCGCAGAAGGAGACCAGCTTGTGGCAAGCGGAGCGTTGGTCAAGGCAGGCAATCAAATCGTACTGATTGCTTATGAGGTCGAAGACTCAAATGGGAGCATGATCGCCGTTGATCGTCGTGAATCAAATTCGCGTAAACGAGAGAGCAGCAGCAACTAGGAGGTAGCAACCTTGAAGCTGAAGTGCGCCGCTTGAACCATCCCAGTTTGAGCGGCGTATTTTTTTGTTTCGCTAGTCGGCCACGCCTCGATCACGTTGAAATGCCTCGACATACCAGGTGTCGATGGCGTTTTCCTGCATGCGAATGCGAATGATCAATGCAATTGTTTCTCCGATTAGAGAGGGGATTATACCATCAATCTCTGCTTCATCTCTCTGGGGAGCATTCTCGGCAGCATCTACCAGTTTCTTGGTTTTTGCAAACGCTTCGCTGAGTTTTTCGACCTCTTTCAGAATTGCTTCGTCTTCTTTACGTAGTTTTTCTATGTGGGGAATTTGAGAATCGTCTTGTTTCACAATCTCCTTATATTGTGCTTCATGCGATGAAGATATGTGAGCAGCGTAATTCGTTGACAAAGCTTCTAATTCTTGTTGCCCCCGTTCTGCCCAACCATACATCTCCCCTGGGACTACCGGGGTTTCCAGTTGTTTTTCGAACTTGGCCAATTGCTCAACAAGCTCAGCGTCACTCTTTGATTGCTCAGACATTAAAGAATTCCTTGAATTGTTCAAAATTTGAAAGGATGGTCCTGTCCTTCGGCGGAGCCTGCTACTAGCTTGATTGTAACCTTATGAAGCAAGTTGCAAAACCAGATAATTAGCCAGTTGAACGAGCCGAATCGTGAATCCGCTGCAATTCGTCAGCCATTATCTTAATCCCTTCGGCTACTGTCTCCTCTGCTTGAGAGAAAGTCATGCGAATACATTGCCGCTGATGAGACCAATTTTCGCTCGTATTAAGTCCGAAGAAAAAATATTCTCCCGGCACGATCAACACCCCGCGTTTCTTCAATCGCTCGTAAAGTTCTTTGGTAGTGATAGGCAGCTCTGGGAACCATAGCCATAGAAAAAACGCCCCTTCGCTACGGTGAACGAGATAGGGAAAGCCGTTGCCGAAATGCTCGGTCACGAGTGCCTGAGCGGTTTGCGATTTGGCTTGATAGTAAGGGCGAATGACTTCACGAGAAAGTTGCAGGATTTCGCCGCTGGCTAGCAATGGCTCGACCATCGTTTGCCCTATGTTTGTATTTGCCAAGCCAACGATACAGGTCATCGATTGAATGCGGCGGACGATCTCTTCGCTAGCCAACACTATGCCGGTACGAGTACCCGGAAGACCAAGCTTGGAGAGACTAAAGGTCATTACCATGCCTGGATTCCACATGGGCTGGATCGGCTCGTAGACTGCGCCGGGAAATGGTTCGCCGTAGGCGTTGTCTACCAGAAATGGGATTTCTCGTTCGGCCGCAAGTTGAGCAAGATGGCTAACCTCGTCGTCGGTAAGCACGTTGCCGGTAGGATTCGTGGGCCGACTAACGCAGATCGCACCGATATCGTCGCCTACTTCGAGCGAATCGAAATCGATGCGGTACTTAAATGAATGCTCATCGAGCTGATCGATCAGGGGATGTTGACTCGCAAACAAACCGGGGCCTAAACCTTGGTCTGCGTATCCGATGTACTCTGGCACGATAGGGAGGAGGATCCGCCGGTGGTTTCCGCTGGGCATTTCACCAGCGAGCAGGGCAAACAAGAAAAAGAACGCCGTTTGCCCCCCCATGGTCACAGCAATATTTTCAGGCCCTACATCCCAGCCGTAGGCTTGGCGAAGACACTCGGCAACGGACTTGCGAAATCGCGGATTGCCTGCTGGACCGTCGTAATTCGAAAGCATCCGATCGCAGAGAGGCTGATCGGCTACAATCTCCGCGAGTCTTTGTCTCCAGAGTGCTTGCATTTGAGGAATGTGCGCGGGATTTCCCCCGCCGAGCATGAGCATCTGCGACGAATTTCCGCCGGCAAGGGCTGCGCCGAGATCGTCCATTAGTTCGACGATGCCGCTGGGCCCCGAAAGGGCCTGACCAATCTTGCTGAGTTGGAGATTCATGGCACGGTGTCATGGCGTTTTAGGGATTTCAATGAGAGCAACTCAAACAATTATCACAGATGGAGTGCTTGAACATAACTGAGGGTGTCCGGTAATTCGTTTACTTTCATTACGAGGTACTCCGAGAAATCTGGCTAGATCCCTCGGAGTACCTCGGGTTGACAGTTTGCTTTGTCCTTGAATGAAGCGAGTGCAATTCCCGGACACTTTTTACATAATTACGTACATTCGACCAATACTTTGCCTACCGCACTATTCTCGACGGCATGGTGGGCAGCGATCGTTTCGGCCAATGGGAATCGCTCGCCAAGGTGGTGGGTAAGGCTTCCTTCGCCAAGCCATTGAGTGATATCAATGAGAGCCTGCTGCAGCAACTCAGCAGAGGAGCCAAAGACCAAAACAGGTCGAATGATGATGCTGCGATACATGAGATCATAGAACGGCAAAGTGGGTTCTGGGTTTGCTTGCGAGGCGTAGGTTGCAATGATGCCACCTGGGCGAACTGCGCGAAGATTCGTCGGCAAATTGCCACCGAATTCAACTTCCACCACGCGATTGGCACCCACGCCGTCGGTGATTTCCAACACTCGATCGGCAACATCTGTCGTGCGGTAATTAATCACATGGTCGGCACCAGCGCTGGTCGCAAGTTCCGCCTTTTCTTCGGTGCTGACGGTTGTAATGACACGGGCACCCGCGAGGCGCGCGAATTGAACAGCATAGCGACCGACGGCTCCCGCCCCTCCCGTGACGAGTACGGTCTTGCCCGCGACTTCTCCATCGCTGAAGACGCTGCTGTAGGCAGTGAGTGCGGGGATGCCTAGGCATGCGCCTTCTGCAAAATCGCAATTTTCGGGTAGCGGTACGGCTTGATCTGCGGGGAGTGAAACGAATTCCGCTGCAGTACCAAAGTCACGTTCCCACTGGGCGGCGTAGAGCCACACGCGCTCGCCAACTCGTCCAGGATCAACTCCTTCGCCAACAACATCGATCACTCCTGCACCATCGAAGTGGGGCACAACTCGTGGGGCAGCCATGGTCCCGCGACCACCCAGCCGGCGTTTCACGTCGATGGGATTCACTCCAGAAACGTGAATCGCCACTCGTACCTCACCAGGACCAGGTTGAGGATCTGGCATCTCTCCAAATTCCAGCACCTCCGGTGCGGACCCCAACTTTTCGTACCATATGGCTTTCATGTCATAGGTTTCCTTCACTGGTTATTTCGGAAGTATTCTCTCTCCGTTCTCGCCACTGCCAGAAGTACCATATTGCGGTGCCAATCAAAAGTCCTATTAAGAACCCCTGCTTAATGCCAAAGGCAATCGCACCGACCAACAAGACAATCGTGAACTTTTTTTTCTCATCAGCCATGTCGCGTACCAACAACATTAGCACCACTGCTTCAAAGAGCAAAATGACTCCCAAGACTGGTCGTGGATAGGCTGCGACCAGCACATCGACAGTGCTTCCCAGCAGCAGGCCGAGTAACAGGTACATCGTACCGTAAATGACCACCGAACCACCAGTTCTGGCACCAAATGCATAGTGTCCCGCCAATCCGCCGCAACCGTGGCAAACAGGAATTCCTCCTAGCAACGACGCAAAGAAGTTTGCTACTGCGTAGGTGATGCCGATTTTTCGTACCCCGATAGCCCGCTGCGGAAAGAGGTCGTGGAGCGTTTGCTCAGTGGCAATCACCGAGTTTGAGAGGGAAAGTGGAATCTGGGGCAAGGCCAACACGATCAAGCCCGTCCAGATGGCGTCCCAGGTGGGGATATTGAGAGTCGGCAAGTTGATGGAATGTGCCAAGTGCACAGACGACCAATCTATGGTCGCCAAACTGGCATAGAGAAGTCCCAACAAAATCACCAACAGGGCGGCGGGCACACGACGGTTTCCCCAAAGGAGCACGACGATAATAAAGCAAACCATGGCCAAGACATAGCCGCTCGTTCCTAGCGAAGGGACATAATCCTTGAGTGCCATCGAAGCCAGTTTTAGACCAAGTCCAAACTGAATTCCCCGAACCACACAACGGGGAATCGCCCGCGCGAGCCAAGTCAAGGCACCCGTAAGGCTCAGACCGAGCATAATAACAGCAATCGCCAAACCAGCACCGAAGAGCACATCACCGGCGATCTTCTGCGTGATGACTAACACCGCCATCGCTTTGAGCGGTTGCATCGGCATCGGCACGCCATAAAGAATCCCTGTGAGGATTTGCAACAGACCGAAGACGATAAAAACGGTCGAGCCATTGAGGCCGGCTGCTGGGATCATTGCGACAATCAGCGGGAGATCGGTTCCAATATCTCCAAAACTTCCTGCCAACTCGTTCCGGTCGAAGCGGATCCAGGCAGAGTTGGAGTGTTTTGTTTGGGAATCGGCATCGTTCATGGTCGACATTATCCAATATCAACAATCGTTTCACAAGAATCGGAATCTCGCAGCTACGCTCGCAAGAGCGTGGTTTGGAAGCGAAACCAGTCCCTGAAGAAGGTAGCTAGAATTCCAGTATCGAAGTAGAATGCGACTCACGATGTCTAAAGAATTCACGAAAATCAGCGGTGGCACACTCTACGACCCAGCCAATGGGATCGATGGCGAAGTGCGTGATCTGTGGATCTCAGCAGGCAAGATCGTCGCTCCACCGAGCGATCCGCAAATCCGTCCCACATGCACAATCGATGCCAGCGGCTTGGTCGTAATGCCGGGCGGAATCGATATGCACTGTCATATCGCCGGCCCCAAAGTGAACGCAGCACGTAAACTGCGGCCCGATGACCGGCGAAACGCGGAGCCAGTCCGTCGCACTGCGAGGACGCGTAGCGGTACCATGGGAAGTGTACCAAGCACGTTTGCCACCGGCTACAAGTACGCGGCCCTGGGTTACACAACCGCCTTCGATGCCGCAGTACCGCCGCTGTTGGCGGCTCATGCCCATGCTGAGTTTGCGGACACGCCATGCCTGGATAAAGGTTGCTACCTGTTGATGGGTAACAACCACTACGTGATGAAAAGCATCCGTGACAAAGAGCCTGCTAAGCTACGGGCGTTCATTGGTTGGCTGTTGTCGCGAGGCAAAGGCTACGCGCCGAAGCTGGTAAATCCTGGCGGCGTCGAAGCCTGGAAAGGACGCAACGGTTCGCGCAACACGGGTCTCGACGATACTGTGCCCCACTTCGATGTAACGCCACGGCAAATCATTAGCGAAGTCGCTCAGGCGGCTGCGGACTTACGTTTGCCGCACCCGGTACACATTCACTGCAATCAACTCGGCATGCCCGGCAATTGGCAGACGACCCTCGAAACCATGCGGGCCCTTGAAGATCGTCGAGGACATCTGACGCACATCCAGTTCCACAGCTATGGCGGCGGGGATGCCGACGAAGGAACCTTCTCCAGCAAGGTCGCCGGACTGGCGGACTACGTCAACACCCATCCACAATTGACCGTCGATGTGGGGCAGGTGCTGTTTGGTGAAACCACGAGCATGACTGGCGACGGGCCTTTGGGGCATTTTCTGGCAAATCTCTACGGTCGCAAATGGATTAGCTGCGACGTGGAGATGGAAGCCGGCTGCGGCATCTCTCCGATCGAATACAAGAACAAGTCCCTCATTCATGCTTTGCAGTGGGCCATCGGCCTGGAATGGTATCTGATGGTCGAGGATCCCTGGCAGGTGATGATGAGTACCGATCACCCCAACGGTGGATCGTTTCTTGCCTATCCACAGATCATTCGTCTCTTGATGGATCGTACGTATCGCAGCGACATGCTCAAGAGTTGCCACCCAAATGTCGTGAAACGATCATCACTCGCTGATCTGGACCGAGAATACACGCTCAACGAAATCGCCATCATCACCCGTGCTGGCCCGGCTAAGATCTTGGGGCTCATCGACAAGGGCCACCTAGGACTAGGTGCCGCTGCCGATATCACGATCTACACGCCGAACGAAAACCAGGAGACGATGTTTGAACTCCCACGCATGGTGATCAAAGCGGGCGAAATTGTAGTCGAGCAAGGAGAGATCCGCAGCACTCCGCAGGGGAACATCCTGCATGTCGATGCGGACTACGATCGTGAAGTCGAACCAGACATCCAGGCTTGGTTCGAGGACAATTACTCGGTGAACTTCGCGAACTACGGAGTGGAATAGGTTCTTCTGTCATCCCGACGGGAGTTCTACGACCAGAGGGATCTGGGTGGCAAAATCAACACGTACTTGAATGCGAGTGATGGTTCTACCCAGATTCCTCGGTCGTGTTACTCCCGCGGAATGACATGTTACTACTCCGCTAATTCCCGCAGCACCTTCAACCCTCGCTCTAGTGTCTCCATCGAGGCCGCATAGGAGATGCGAAAATGGGTGTCGCGCTCGCTGAAGATGTTGCCGGGGATAATGAGTAGTTCCCGCTCGATGGCCCGCATGACAAAATCGGCGCCACTCCCCTGCCCTGCGGGCCCGCGTTTTTTTGCTGTAGGCACCTTGGGAAAAACGTAGAAAGCTCCTCCGGGGGGCGCTACTTCGTAGCCCGCATCCTTCAAGCCATCTACGACAAAATCTCGGCGTTTGCGATACTCGGCAACTTGCTTGCCCATATCAGTTTCCAGTGCTGCCAGCCCGGCCCATTGGAGCGGGTGCGGTGCACAGACAAACGTATATTGCTGCAACATGGTGAGCTTATCGATGATCGCCGCCGGTCCATGAATCCAGCCGAGCCGCCATCCCGTCACGCCGTAGGTTTTGCTGAACCCGTCTACGACCAAGGTTTGATCGTTCCACTTGGCAGGACTGGGAGGCACACCGTCATAGCTGAATGTGCGATAAATCTCGTCACTCAACAGAGCAATATTGTGCTTGGCGGCCAACTCGGCGACCGCCCGCATACTTTCCTCGTTCGCCACGACTCCGGTAGGATTCGCGGGGCTGTTGATTAGAATCAATTTCGTTCGCGGCGTAATGGCCGCGGCGATCCTGTCTGGATCAATCGCGAAATCTGGATAGGTGTCGATCATCACGCACTTGCCGCCTACCATACGGACCAGAGCCGGGTACATCACGAAGTAGGGGTCCATGAAGATGACTTCGTCGCCCGGATCAACCAGCGCCAGCATCGCCATCACGAGCGAACCACTCGTGCCGGAAGTGACCAACACGCGCTGATCGGTATGTCCATACTCGGCATCGACACGCGCCTGGAGTGCTTCGCGCAAGGGGGGAATCCCTTGCGTGAGACTGTAGCCATTCTTGTCGCCACGAATCGCGTCGACTGCCGCGTCCTTCACAGCGTCTGGCACGGGGAAATCGGGCTGGCCAATCGAAAGATTGATCGGGTCGGCCATCTTCGCCGCCAAGTCGAACACCTTGCGGATGCCAGAGCTATCGAAGTCGTTCGTACGTTGTGCGAGCCAGGGATGGGACATCTGAATTCGGAATGCGGATTGCGGAATTGGGAATGTGGTAGCCGCGACTCGACGAGTCGCCGGTTCAGCGTATTATCTTACGCCAACGGTTCCTGCTGCGGTAGCGTGGGTTTTGCGGCGCCCCATTGCACCAGGGCGACCATTGCCAAAGTGCCGGCCATCGCCGCGATTTGTAGTGTCGTGAGTTGTTCGCTATCGTATTGGCCCCACAGGATGGCGATCAGTGGGATCACATACGTGACCATCCCGGCGAATAATGGACCTTGGTGTTTTACCAATTGGATGAACAACAAGATAGCCAGTCCCGTGCTGAAGGCGGCTAGCAGCGCAATCGATATGATTGCCATCGGCCAGCCGTGAGGATTTGACGGTCCACCCAACCCCGTCTCGGCGAGGAACCGGGTTGCGAACTGCAGTGGCACCAACAGCGCCCCTCCGCAGGCGAGGAACAACACGGTGAGCGGTAACGACGGCAGGTGGTCGAGTTTCCATTTGATGTACGTGTTCCCAGCAGCGTAAGTGACGGGCACCGTCAGTGCCAACGCCAATACCCAGGGTGAGATGCCCCGCTGCGCGCCATCGTGTACAACTCCCGCCAAACAAATCAGCCCTCCGATCACGCCGATCATCTGCCGCGCCGTGGGCCAGATTCCCAGCATCGGGATTGAAACCAGGATTGTCACCAGGGGCACGAGTGTGACCATCAAACCGAAATAACCATGCTCGTTGGCCTGGGTCATCACGTAGGGCAATACCGTAAATGGCCAGGCATTGGCGAGCGCACCCACAAAGAGTACATGCTTCCAGTCACTCGGAGCGATTCGTACTCGGGGCCCTCTCCACCACCACACGAGGCTCAGCACCAAGGCCCCACCCAACAGGCGGCACATGCCGATGGTCAGCGGACCGAGCGCCACCGCCGCGCGATCCATGAGGATGAAGCTGGTGCCCCAGGTCAGACAGATGAACAAGAAACTGAGGTAGGGCATGGAGGGGAATGCGGAATGGGGAAAGCGGATTGCGGAATGAAAAATGGTGAGCCGGATCGACTCGAACATGGACATGGAAAAGAATGCAGAATACCCGACTCACGGCTATGTGAGGAGTGACAAAGACATATTATCTCTCGCAGAGGCGCAAAGTCGCAGAGAAGAGTTTTTTTCTTCTCTGAGTCTCCACGCCTCTGCGAGAGACTATTCCTGTTCGAGCGCAGACCGGAGCTTTTCTTTGATCTCCGACCACTCAATCGACGAAGCGACCAACAGGCCGTCGGGCCCGATGAGGAAATACGTCGGTACGGAACTGATGGCCAGTTGGCGGGCCATGTCGGAGTCGTCGCCGAGGTAATTTTGTGACCAGTTCCAGCCGTTACGCTCGGCGAGTTGCTTGGCCTGATCGCGGTCCTTGTCGATGTTCAGGCCCACGAAAGTGACTGGCTGCTCAGACAGGTCATCGAGCGTGGCCTTCATCTCGGGCATATGCTCGAGACAAGAGGCACACCAACTTGCCCAGACGTGCATCAACACGTAGCGCCCCTTCATATCGAAGATGGTGCGTTCTTGTCCGCTGGGATCGAGAAATTTGTATACCTGCATGCTCTCACCGACGCGGGGTCCGGCTCGACAGGGGACCTCAATCTTGCCGAGGTCTTTGGTGCCGGTGGCTTGGTCGGACTCAGTGACTTCGACCGCTACCACTTTTGAGCCGATGGTTTCGACGAGGCAGCCGGCGGGTTGTTCGTAGAGTTGCAGGACGAGATCATAGGTTCCCGGTGGGACGCCGTTGATTTGCATGTCCCCTTCGGGTGATAGTTTGACGAAATAGTTTTCGCGAGTCCCAAGCCAATCATGAAATCCTGGATTACGCAACCACGAGGGTTGAACACCATCGCTCGGGTCGAAACTCCAACTTGCAAACTGAGCTGGTATGTCGATTCCTCGATCCCGTGAAATCAAGTAATTCAGCGACCATTGCTTGCTGAGTTTCGTATCTTCGCGACCAGTTTCGACCACTTGGCCGGTGATCGTCGTTCCTTCGCCACCTAGATTTACGGTTCGCTGCTCGCCAGGCTTGAGTTCAAGTGGCATCGAGGGACTTGAAGTCAGCGGCGAATCTTGCCAAGGGCCGAGGGAGGCGCGGAGGCTACCTTGGATGGGTGGTAAGCGATCGAACTGGAATCTCCCTTGATCGTCTGATTGCGCATAATAAGAATCCTGAAAACGTGGTTCTCCAAGTTGTCCGCTCGGCATGGGAGAAAAATAGATGGATTGACCGGCAACTGGCTTGCCATCTTGCAGTAATCTCCCCGAGATGCTTGCCCACGGCTGGAGTTGCATGTCACCGATCGAGTCCTCCTCAGGATCGAAGAGTTTTTCAAAGACGCCAAGGTCGTGCAGAACACGGACTCGTACTAGTTCGGCGGTTGCGTTCAAAACGAAGCGACCGCCACTGTCGGTCCGCACGATTCGCTCTCCATAGGCATCCGGCTCTCCATTGCTCGTTGAGGGAACCCAAGTCGGAGTCCCCTCGATCACCATGGCATCCTCAATCGGCGCGCCGGTAGCATCGACAACTCGACCCTCACGAGCAGCTGCCGGTTCGAGTTGGACGTTGTGAATCGCCCGTCCATCCAGCGGGCCATACGACTGATCACTTACAATAGACCGATAGCCATCTGCTTCGAAACGAACGCGATAGCGATCCTCAAGGTCGCCACTACCCGTTAGAGGCAGCTCGTAGCGGCCGTTGGCCCCCTGCTTTGTATCCAAGTAGCGTGTGCTGAAAAAGTTGGGGCGGAAGACAATAACGGGCATGGCCTGAAACTTCTCGATTTCCTCACCAGTCGTGGCATCTTTCACCGTACCAACGACAACCCGCGCGTCCGCCAACGTGATAATGTGGGGATCGCTTTTGGCAACGAGGGAAATCTCTTGAGGAGCGAAGCCTTTTGCGCCAACGCTGTACTTGACGGGTTCTTCAGGCGCCCAATCCCACACGTAGACACCGTTTTCATCCGCCCTTCGAGGAACACCATAGTCGGGGACGTTTGGGTGTTTGTGATTGTGAAGTGCATTCGAACCGTTCCAGGTATCCGGATTGCTGCTATTGGCGAGATACACCCCAACCTTGGAGACTGGATTGCCAGACGTGTCTACGAAGCGGATCTCAATGCGCTTGCCTGGCCGAAGCTCGAAACGTAATTGTTTCGAATCATTCCCTACCTCAACCATACGCCGCTGTGCTGCAAAACCGGGGGCTACTATCGTGATCGGGTGTTTTCCAGCTGAGAGCGGCGGTGTGCGGAAGGTGCCGTCCGCATTGACCTCCTTCTCGTATACACCGTCATAGAAGTACGGCTCATCGCTCCAAACGACCCACCCTTTCTCAACTGGGTTTCCCTCGTGGTCGGTGACGATTCCAGATACGGACTTTCCCCGCTGGAGAATGATCGTCGCTTCGCCGCTACGAAGCTCGGCAGCACCAACACCTTGTGCTTTTTGGACGTCACCCCAGTTCACGTCGCTGATATAGTCGTCGTGACTGAGTTTTAGATAAAATGAATAGTCGGTCCCCCCATCAGGATGCGCCGGTGCTGAATTAAGTTTCCACCGCCCTTCTTCATTCGTCTTTACTGTTGGCTGTCCGAACGAATCAGTCAACCAAGTGCTGATCGATTCAGAGCTGTCTTCGACCTGCACGCGAACATGGACTCCTTCGATGGGATTGTCCTCCGAGTCGACAATGCGACCGCCAAGATTGTGCCCCTTTGCTAGCCGAAATTCGATCTCGTCGGGAATCAACTCGCCATCCCGGTGGCTTCCCTCCGAAAAATTCTTGAACTCACCGACGTATCCCGATTGCTTTGGCCATAGCCGAAGAATGTGGAGCCGTTTCGGTATTTGAAGCACCACTGTCCCGTCAGCGTCGGCTGTGTGTATCTTTTCCGTGCGTGGGCCTTCGTACCCTTCGGGATACCAAATCCCAACGGTCAGCATCGCACCTTCCAGCGGCTTCCCTCCGTCGTCGAGGATGCGGATGCGCATCTCTCGAAGCAAATCGTTTTGCACCTTCGATTCGGCCGTCTTATCGTTTCCGGCTTCCTGTGCAAGTAGGTTCGAGACAGGCTCCGCCTGTGACTCCAGTCGCATTGAACCAATTACTAGCACCAGCGCCGTTGCCGCCACCAACAGTACTCGAGCCGCTTTGCGGCTTAGCGAAACATGCGACCGGGCCTTGTCGAGAATCGCCATAATACGATTCTCCACATTGGAGCTATGGGCCATGCCGACGACGGTGGAAAGGGTGCGATGGCGATAAGAGCGGGCGACGTCTAACAGCACGTCGGCGTAGTCGGTCTGAGGTTGGCCGCAGGCGATCACCAGATCGTCGCAGGCCAGTTCTCGCAGTTTGCGCATTTGAAAGAGGCCGACCCAGCAAAGGGGATTGAACCAGTAAAGTGCGCATACAAGTCCGGCTATCAACTGAGCGAGTACGTCGTGCCGTTTCACATGGGCCAGTTCATGGAGCAGTACGAAACGGCGACGCTGTGGACACCACTGATCAGCATCTCGCGGTAGAATCACGGTGTGGCGAACGAGACCGGCGGTCAAAGGCGATTGGGCTTCCAGTAGCTTGAGCAGCGTTACTTGGCGGCGCAGTCCCAGCGAACTTGCCGCTTCCTGCAGAGCGATTTTCCATGATTGTTCGTAAACCTTGGTGCAGCGACGCAACAAGCGCATCAGCGATACTTGTTGCCATGTTGTGCGAAGAAGGCAAGCTAGGGTTCCGGCAAACCAAAAAGCTCCCAGGAGAAGTGTCCAGGAGAACCGAGGGGACCCGGATGTTGGAGACAGATTCTCTGATGTTGGTTGTCGAATCTTCGCCGGGGTGTGTGACTTTTCTTTGCTGACAGGCGTGACTTGTTGAACTGGCACGCGTGCCACCAGACTGCCTGCAGTTGGCAATGCCTGCTTTTCTATTCTCGGCGGGGGGACAGAGAATCGAGGCTCTTCTGCGAGCGGCAAGGTCGGTAAGATCGGCAAATTCCAAGTTGGAGAAATAAGAGCAACGACGGGAATGATGAGGCACCCGCAAAATCCCAAAACCCACCAGCGATGAATGGTCGCCGCCGAACGATATCGAAGAAGGAAAGCTCCAGCCGCAGTTATCGACATCAAGAGAAGCGACTTCAGAATGATATCGAGCATAAAGTATTCGGAGAACAAATCGTGGCTCATGATATTGAATCGCTGTTATAGGTACTTGAGAAGAAAAGGACCGCGGATATTCGCGGATTGGGCGGATGTGCGCAGATCATTCCATTCGAACAACAACCCGTCCGCGTTAATTTGCTAAATCCGCGATTATCTGCGGCCTATTTCTTCTTCCACTGCTTCTTTGTTTCTTCATGTTCAAACCTTTTTGCTACGATCCGGCAACTCGTTGGGTTACTTCTCTTGTTTCCGTGCCTTCTGAATGGCCAGTTGCAATCGGTCCAGGTCTTCTTCCTTCAGATGCTTTGCCGAGTCATCAATCAGGGCGGCCAAAGCATCTCCGGGCGAGTTTGGAAAGAACGTTTGTATGAGACTCCGCAGTGCCGAGCGGCTGGCGGAGCGCCGCGACTGGACGGGTGAATAATAGTGCTTCACGTCGGACCGGTCGCGACGGATCAGGCCTTTGCGCTCGAGGTGCCCGATCATGGTGCGGACCGCGGAGTAGCTGGGGGGGTTGGCCAGGCGCTGGCGCACGTCGGCGACGGAGGCTCGCTCCAGTTGGTAGATCACGTCCATGATCTGCTGTTCGCGGGTTGCCAGAGTGTGTGTTGCCGGTTTCTTTTTGGGCACGATTGAGTCCCTATCGCAGGTGTTAATCGATTGACATGTGTTAATATATTGACACCACGGGGTGGCTGTCAAGACATGTCCTCGGGTTTTGAAAAGGTTTTCTGATGACGCGTTTCGCTCCGCCTCATTTTACTCGGCAGGCGCGGCTAACGGAGGGCGCAGTGCATGGGGAGCGCTCCCCTACGGAGATGCGGCTAAACGGTTGGCGATCGCGGTGGAGGATTACTTCCATTGCTTCGAGTTCGGTATAGTACATCGCGCTGGGGTCGATCTTCTCAGCTTCGAGCCAGTCGAGGTGGGACTTCATGCGAGGTTGTTCTGCGAGCCAGGGCAACACGGCGAGCCAACCGAGGGCGATCAAACAGATGACTGCTAGTAAGCGTAGCAAGCCCATCATTCCCGCGCAGGCGGGAATCCAGGTGTCACGTCTCAACTCTGGGTTCCCGCCTGTGCGGGAATGACTTGAAGAGATTTCTGACATACTGCTAGGGAACCATCTGGTTGATGTGATCGGCGAAGATTACGCGGAACATCAGCCAGGCCATGAATAGGGTCAGGCACAAGTTCAACGTCTGGCCACATAAGTACAACACGAGCGGTTTGCCGCCGCGAAGATAGGGCGTCAGTTCTCTGAAATTGGTTTCCAAGCCGATGCTAACGAAGGCAAGACAGAACAACCAGCCGCGCAGAGTCTTGGTAGAACCCTGGATCGTGGCGTCGACTAGTTCGGGGCCGTGGTTGAGTCCTACGTAGAGGAGCGAGAACACCGCAGACGCCAGGACGAAACCGATGACAAACTTGGGAAAGCGATACCAGATTTCCATAGCACCAAGGCGATGCCCCTCGGGGTCTTTCTCAACACATGTCACCCAGTAGATGGCAACCGCGAAGGCGACGACGCCGATGAGGATGTTCTGGATCATTTTTACGGTTGCGGCCACTTCCAACGCACGATCCCCCAGCGCGGCACCAGCGGCGGCGACGGCACCGGTGGAGTCGATCGTTCCCCCCAGCCAGGCCCCGCCGAGAATCTCGTCCATGCCAACCGCTTTGATGATCGCGGGCATGACCACCATCATGATGACGGTGAATGTGAGCGACATGCCGATGGCCAGCGAGAGTTCCTCCTTCTTGGCTTTGCAGGCGGCAGCGGTGGCAATTGCGGCGGAGACCCCGCAGACGGACATGTCGGCGGAGATAACTATATTGAGCGATCGCGACTCGATCTTGAGCACTTTTTGACCAAAGATATATGTGCTGATCAGTACGATCGGGGTGACGACCCAGGCGACGAAGATGCCGGGTAGCCCAAGGGCCAGAAGACGACTCATGAGCACTTCGGCGCCAAGTAGGACGAGGCCGGTCTTGATGTAGAACTCGGTTAGGATAGCCGGCATGAGTAGGGCAGGCGTTCCGACCGTGTTGGAAATGATCAAGCCGACGGCAAGCGCCCAGAGGGCGTACTCCAAATTGTAGGCTTTGATGACACTCTGCCCGGCCATGACGTAGGCCAATGTGGCCAGCAGGAAAACTAAGGGAAACGCCTTCCAAAAATCACGTGCTGAGTTGCCACGTAAGCGAATCGCCAGCGCGAACAGCACCCCGATCACTGCAAATGCGCCGACAATTCCTGGGATGGTGCTGATAGGTAGAGTTCTTGAACTGTCTGATTGTGAGAATGCATTGAGTGGATTGCTGCGCCACGAACTGGGCTTGGCGAGCCAGGCTTCCAACGGGCTGGAGAGTTCGACCGGATCGCCACTCAGTGGCAACTCGGAAAGAAGCTGCGCATTGCTCCACCAGACGGCGACGAACGAGAGTGCGAGCAGAATTGCACCACACCAGACAGCCCACCAATCTTCGGAGGTGCGTAGTTCGGTGAAGAGGCTGGGGTGCGTCGAGGGGGGTGGATCGATTTCATTTGCTGTTTCAGGCATGATTTCCCATGTAAAGAGTGCAAACACCATTTGACGAAAAAGGTTATTCGTCAATTGGTATCGAATTTTTGTTCGGCAATACCATGAGCAGGATCAAGCCGACCATTCCAAGAATACCGAGCCATCTCACGTTGCTTGAAAATCCCTTGCCTTGCGCGTAATTCATACAGCCCCAAACCATTGCCGGCAAACTAGCGATGACAAAAGCAACTGCAATCAGGACACTCACTTCTCCAGTCAATGAAAGTAGCAACCCAATTAACTGAAGCAGGACGCCTACACCCAGACCTCTATTTGTGTTCGTTCTATACTGAGAGGGGATCGTTCTCGTGTTGTATCCTACGGCTGTCATCAGCACGGCCAGACCAGTGAGTGTACAACCCAATCCTAAGCCGCCGAAGAGATTGATTTTCCTATCCTCTTCGACGTTCAAAGAATACCGCTGAGGATTGCTCATCGCGGCGAAATAGAGCCCTACCACAATGAGAAGTAAGCCGACGACGGCAACGAAGAAGATGCACCAATGTTTACTTTGTGGAGCAGGCATGACGCGCCCTCCTGCGGGGTCGCGGCTATACGTTCGATTCGAGTTCGCGTTGGCGGGCGCGGCGGATCGAGAGGTAGGCTGCACCGCCGAAAGTGCCGATCAAGACGAAGGGCATCGCCATCATGAACAGGATGCTGTAGAAGTAGCCGGCGGCTCGTGCCTGGGAGAGAGGATCGTCGTCGGCCAACACGTCCTTGCAGGTGGGACAGGCAATTGCGTCGGAGGTGAGGAGCGCGATAGCCATGCAGACAAATGCGAACATCGCTATATGAAACCAGTGTCTTGATTGCGGCATATTGGAAGGCATATTCATTATCCTGTGCCTCTATTTTAGATCAGAGATCGGCGGGTGGCCAGAGGTGGTAGAGCATTACGTAGACGACCACGCCGGTTATCGACACATAGAGCCAAATCGGCAGCGTCCAGCGGGCTATTTTGCGATGCTTGGCCAGATAGCGGCTGCGGTCCTCTGCTGGCAGTTCGCTCGCTTTCTTGAAACCCGTGCCCAGCAAGGCGTAGGCAATCGTCGCTGCGGCGAGAAACGGAACGGTCATGGCCAGCACGACGTGAGTAACAAGGATCACCAAGTAGACGACTTTGACGAATCCGGGATGCGTGAATCGCACACTGCCGGCGGAATAGTGATAGGTCAGGTAGCTCACCAGGAACAGGCAGGAGACCAGAAACGCGGAAAGCATCACCCAGCCATGCGCCTGTCGGTGGCCACGCTTGATAAGAACAAATCCCAAGACCAACAAGACAGTGGCAATCGAATTGAGAACCGCGTTGAGATGCACCAGGGGATTGACGGCAAGTGAGAATAGTGGATTCATAGAATTGAAAGGCGAACTGTCATTCCGAGGGGAGTTGTACGACCTGAGGAATCTAGTTGGAACAATTACTCGCTATCGATGTCTCTCCGTACTGCAACCCAGATCCCTCTGGTCGCGGAGCTCCCATCGGGATGACAGCTAGCGACTACTACTCACTTACTAGCCGTGGCCGGGAGGCCACGGTTCTTTGCCGAAGCGATTTCGTTGGAGAAAGTCTCAGAAGGTGGATCCTCCGCTAAACATTCCAAGAGCAACTTGCGCAGTTTTTCCGATTGGCTGATGCTGGTGGCGTCGTACATGCCGCGGACCTTGCCCGCGCGGTCGATCACCACGGCGTAGTCCTTGTGTCCTCGCCAGGAGACGGGCATCTTCATGATGTCTTCGCCAACGCGCTTGATGTAATCGAAATCACCCGTGCAAAAGAGCCAGCGTTCGGGATCTGCTTTATATCGGTCGGCGTATTCACTGAGTACTTCGAGCGTGTCATTGTCGGGATCGACCGTGATGCTTACCCAAGTGACGTCCTCCAGTTCAGGCTTATCGTGCAGAAACTTGATATTGGCGTTGAGTCGGGGGCATTGGCCGGGGCAACTGGCGAAGAAAAACGTAGTAACCCAAACCTTGCCCTTCATGGCTTCTGAACGAAAGGGTTCGCCGCTGCGCTCGGTGAGTTCAAATTCCTCCAGAGGTGGGCCATCGAATTGAATTCCCCCCACGGAACGCTCCGCTTCAATTTGATGCACTTTGTACCAGGTCCAAATGCCATAGCTGCCAACGAAGAGCACCATGAGCGATAACCAATAGGGGAGCATACTACTTTTCACAGCAAATCTCCTGTCGTGCGGGTCGCGGCGATACGCCAGGAAAGCACTACCATGAGTGTGGCAAACGCTAGCGAGACTGCCCAACAAACCGGCAAGCTGGGCAATACATTAACCATACTCTCATCGCCGAAGTGGAGATAGTGGCGCAAACCTGCCACGCCGTAGGTGAGAGGATTAAAACGTGAGATAAGCGTGATCCAGCTTTCTGGATCATCAGGAAATAAAGCCCCCGAGAGCAACCACATGGGAAACAGGAACACGCTCATGATGGCATGGAATCCCTGAGTTGATTCCATCCGCCAGGCAAGAAAGAATCCCAAGCCGGTGAGTGCGATAGCAAGAACGGCCATGAGAAAGACCGACATCACGATGTCGAGCGGTGAACCGGGCAATCCAAGTGTCACGCAGCCTAGTGCCAGAAACATCAGGGCTTGCAAGAGTGCAATGGCTGCCCCACCGACTATTTTTCCAAAGACCATCGCCCAGCGCGGAGCGGGCGCCACGAGGACCGATTGCAAGAATCCTTCCCGGCGATCTTCGATGATTGAAATCGTCGCGAAGATGGCTGTGAACAAGAGGATCATCGCAATTGTGCCGGGAAAGAAAAACTCGAAACCTAGGTCATTGCCGCGTAGGCCCAAACTGAACAATGCCCAGAACATGATCGGCTGCACGAGCGCACCGATCACACGGTTACGCTGGCGGAAGAAGCGCACGAGTTCGCGCTGCGCCAAGGTGAGGACCACGGGGAGTGCGGGTACTGGTGTTGCTTCCTGAGTGATATTCATATTGCCCCTTTAGCGTCAGTTCATGCAAAAAAAATGGGACGCGGACAAACGCAGATTCAGCTGATTGACGCAGATGAAAAATAAACCAATCACTTTGATCTGCGTTCATCTGCCAAATCCGTGTTCATCTGCGTTCTATTTCTTACTGCAAACGAGATAACAATCTACTCCTGACTTTCGTTCCAAAACCTATGGCCCGTGCGATCAATGAACACATCTTCGAGTGTCGGTTTGCCAAGGGTGATGGCTTCGATATCCTCGGGGAACGCTTCGACCAAGCGGGCTATCCATTGGTGCCCTTCAGGTTGTTCGAGTCGCACGCTGCCATCGAGTACGGTGGCGTCACAATTGAATTTTACCCGAATGGCATCGGCGAGTTCAGTGGGCCTCGGCGTGCGGATGGTGATCGCATCGCCACCAACCGAGGCTTGTAAAGCAGCGGGGGTGTCCAATGCGGCCAATTTGCCGGTGTGCATGATCGCAATTCGGTCGGCTCGTTCGGCTTCTTCCAGAAGATGTGTCGTGAGGACAATTGTTACGCCATCGGACTCACGAATCTGATGCAGATATTTCCACAAGTCGCTACGGGCTCCCGGGTCGAGACCGGTGGAGGGTTCATCTAGGAGCAACAGTTGCGGGCGATGCAATAAGCCTTTGGCAAGTTCAACGCGGCGGCGCATTCCTCCTGAAAGTGTTTCGGTGAGATCCCCTGCACGATCGGCGATTCCTACAGCGGTGAGCATCTGATCGATGCGTGATTTGAGTTCTTTGCCGCCGAGTCCATAGAGTTTTCCCTGGTGGTGGAGATTCTCGGCGACTGAAAGTTTTTTATCGAGGCTCGGTGCCTGGAATACGACCCCCAGTTTGCTGCGAATTGCGTTGGCCGATCGGCGCAGATCATTGTCCAGGATAGTAATTTCACCCTCTTGCAACGGAATCAGCGTCGAAAGCACACGAAAGAGAGTCGTCTTTCCGCTGCCATTGGGACCCAGAAAGACAAATACCTCGCCCTGCGCGATGGAAAGCGAGAGCTGATCGACCGCGACCCGCGTACCGTAACGATGGGTACAGGCGGAAATCTCAATCGCAGAGTCGGCAGCCATTACATAAACCAGTGCGGACGGCAGTCCGCTCGGTCAGTCGGAAGGGGTTGGGTTGAAGCTACGCCGCCGGTTTCTTCGTGTCGGGTTGCTCGGTGTGAGGCTCTGCTGGTGCATGGTCAACAGCATGTTCGGAAGCTTCTTTGGCGGGTCTTTCGGCTGCATGGATCATCCGCTGGTGCGAAGCATGACGAAAACGTAAGCCAACGTCAGGTATTAAGGCCAAGATCAACAAGAGTGACATAATGCTGGCAGGCACAGTAAGCACCCATTTCCAGTTGGCTTCCCATTTGAGATGCATGAAGAACATGATCACCAACATCGCTTTGGTGCAGGAGACGGCCATCATGAAGGCGCGGCTGACTTCCACGGGGACATGAGTGCGCCAGAAGGGGAAATAGGTTAGGAACGACATCGTGGTCAGCACACACAATGCAATGAATATCCCGATGAAGAGGCGGATATCATGTTGATGCTCCCCTTCGTGGCTGTCGGCGTTGAAAGCATGTTCTTCGTGTGAATGATCGGAAGTTGTCATGTGAGGCCCCGGCGATTCGTTGAATCGCGGCTATGAAGTAATGACTGATTCTTAAAACAGGTAGAGCAATGGGAACAGAAAGATCCACACCAGGTCGACGAAGTGCCAATAGAGGCCCACGTTTTCGATGGTACCAAACGCAGCGCGGTCGAGCGTCATCGAAAGTAAAATGGCGAAGGCGATCAACCCCACTACCACGTGCAAGGCATGAAATCCCGTGAGCAAGAAGTAGGTACTCGCCCACATATTGCCGCCGGGAATCATGATCGGCAGTTTCAGCCAGGGATACCTGTCGTTGAGACCTTCCAGGTGACCGCCACTCTCGGGAGATTCTTGTTCAGTCGCTACCAAATGAAACTGCGAATTGCTCGTGGTAGCGTGGGAAGCCGTGGGGCGATGTTCGTGGATGCTCGCTCGAGGGTAAATCTCGTCAGCAAGCTCGAACAACTTGACCCTCCCGGCCGGCGAATCGGGTTCGCTACGAAGCGTTACTTCAGCGGCATCGACCTTGCGGAGCAGATCATCGACGAGACTCAAGCGGTCGGTGTCTTCTTCGGTCTTGTCCGTCTTGTTCTCTAAATCGGTTTTGAGCGTCATGAGCCGAGTGCGTACCCCCTGGGCATAGTACACATCGGGCTTTTCGTAGATCTGACTATGAGGCAACTGGGGATAGATGCCATGGGAAAACTTGGCGCTATACTCATACATCTTGATCCCAAGGAAAATGAGCCCCAAGAGAAATGTCAACAACATCCAACCCTTGGCACTAGAAGCATTATTCTTCTTGGCGGCTTCCAAGGCCAACACGACCGTCACACTGGAGCAGATCAGCACGAAAGTATTCGTGGCACCCCAGATTTCCGCGAGGTGAACATCGTGGGTCGATGGCCAGGCAATCGCACCAAATCGCAACACGATATAAGTGCCAATCAACCCGGCGAAAAACATAATTTCGGTCGACAGAAACAACCACATGAAGGCCTTGCCATTGGGAATGGGCAACGCCGGCTGATAGTCGAATTGCGGTGCGTGATGGTCGTCGGACATTGGTTCGTGGTCAGTGGTTAGTGGTCAGATGTCAGTTGCTTACAGGGTTACTACTAGCAGCATGGCGAGCCATGAGGGGAGGTAAATTAACGAGGCCCTCAGCAAAAATCTTGCGGATTGATTATCGCGGAAAATTGCGAAACGGATAGAGAGGCCGAGCAGGATCGCTCCCAGTGCAAGAGTCCATGTCAGGTATAATAAAGGGCTGCCACTTGTGGGAACCACGGCTGGGATCAAGCTCACAGGAATTAGTGCGGCAGCCCCCAACACCGCTTGGGCACCGGCACGCATGCCGGTCGGATCGACAACAGTCAACATGCGGTGACCCGCGGCAGCGTAGTCTTCTCGATAAATCCAAGCGATAGCCATGAAATGCGGAAACTGCCAGAGGAACAAGACGCCTGCCAAGGTCCAGGCGGTGAGCCCGAGGGGAGTTCCCGTCGCGGTCCAACCCATGAGAATCGGAATCGCTCCCGCGACTGCGCCGACTGTTGTATTCAAAGGACTGCGCGTCTTGAGCGGAGTGTAGACCAAGACATAGAGAATCCAACTCACCAGACCTAGCACGGCAGTCAGCATATTGACTTGCCAAATCAAGAGAGCCATACCAGCCAAAAGTGTCAGGACAGACAACATAACTGCTTCGCCAGAAGCAATTCGGCCTGCCGGAAGAGGACGATCGGCAGTCCGAGGCATACGAGCATCGTTCGCGCGTTCCCACCATTGGTTAGCGATACTGGCACTAGCAGCCACCAACCCAGTGCCAGCCAATGCGAACAGCAGAACACGCATATCGAGCGTGTGCGGTGCTGCCAGACAGGCTGCTGCGCTGGCCACGATCAATTCCAAGAGGACGATGCGTGGCTTCGTGAGTTCAAGATAGTCGGCAAGGCGAGCAGCGAGGGCTTTCGTGGAACTTTCGACAGTAAGAATCGAGGTGCTCATAGGGCGACCCCCAATCGTGACGATGCAGACCCTATCGTTTTGGGAATTCCGATCCTCAACTGTCGAGCGGCACGCAAAGCAATGGCTAGCGAGGTCACCAGGATCAGCGAACCCACAGCGACATGACTTGTTACGATGACGGCCTGGTAGGCATTGTCGGCGGTATTGGCAAAAGTGAGTTCACCGAAAATGCGTGAAGCCCAGCGAGGCAAACCATATTTTACAATCCAAGTCGATCCGCCGAGTGCGATTTGAAATCCAATGAGCGATGCCAAGAGCCAACAGCGGCCAGACGGTAAGCCACAGCGGTTAGCCTGCCAAACCAGCAGGACTCCGTGTACCACAATCGCGAGAGCCAAGAGTACGTGAAAATAAACGGCTGCTTGAAAAATGGCCGCTGCGGATTTGCCAACAAGATGCGGGCTGTGCCGTACGACTGCACCGGCAACAAGTTGCAAAAAGGCAAGAATTGTGGTGAGGACGGCCAAGCGGAAGAATTTCGCTGACTGTGGATTACTTGCTACGCCGGCAGGCGGCTGGGAGTCCTGCCACCATCGTGATGTGAAAACAACCATCGCTGCGCACATAGCGAAAAACAGCGGGCCCGTGCAACCGTGCACCAAAGCCAGGGTACGCTCGTCGAATACCACTCGCATGCCGCCCAGGGCACCCTGCAGGATGACCCCAACAAGTATCGCGAGACTAAACATGCGAACCCAGTGACGTGGTTCCTTTTTCCATGTGATTGCTACTAGTCCAATTGCCAGCAGGCCGACGGTCATTCCCAGCAGCCGATGCCCATGCTCAATGAACTTGTCCCCGGTGGAACTGAGCCACGGATAAAACGGCATGAAGTAGCCGTCCGAGGTGAGCCAATCGCGGAATGCCATTCCTGCGCCCGTGGTAGTAACGAGCCCGCCCCACCAGATCAGGGGAAAGGTCGCGCACGCCAAAAACCACGCCCAGCGGTGGACTAGGGGGCTTCGAATTGATTGCAAGGAGTTCATGTGATAGGGGGGTAGACGAATAAATGTCCAAGGTCCAATGCACAATGACCAAAAGTTGATTGGTCATTGGTCATTGGGAATTGCTTTTTCTTTCGGCGGTTGCGTCTGAGGGTAGTAGTCCTCATCCACTTCTGGCGAGCCGTACTCGTACGGTCCGCGGTAGATGATTGGCTGGAAATCGAAATTACCATGGCCAGGTGGGCTGGGTGCTTGCCATTCGAGGCCGTTTGCTTTCCAAGGGTTGCGTCCCGCGCGGGGGCCGAAGAACATGCTGTAGAAAAAATTAACCACAAAAATAGATTGCGAAGCCATCAGCAAAAATGCGCACCAACTGATGAACTGGTTTACCTCAAGTAGATTGCGGAAGGTTTCGTAGTGATAGGGATCGGCCAACCGACGTGGAAAGCCCTGCATGCCCAGAATGTGCATCGGGTAGAACACACAGTTCATCAGGATGAAAGTGAGTGAAAAGTGAACCTTACCCCAGGAATCGTTCATCATGCGACCAAACATCTTGGGGAACCAATAATAGATCCCCCCAAAGACGGCCATTGCCGTGCCGCAGAAGAGTACGTAATGGAAATGGGCGACGATATAGTAGGTATCGTGAATGAAAATATCAACCGGCGTGGCTGCCATGAAGATGCCGCTGAGTCCCCCGATGATAAACATCGAGACAAACGAAATGGCAAAGAGCATTGGCGTGGTGAATTGAATCTTACCGCCCCAGAGTGTGCCAAGCCAGTTGAAGGTTTTGATCGCACTAGGGAGTGCGATCATCATCGTCGACACCATGAAGGTCATGCCAAGCATGGGATTCATTCCGGAGACAAACATGTGATGACCCCAAACGATGAATCCCAGGCCCGCGATACCGGAGATGGAATAGACCATCGGCTTGTAACCAAACAGGGGCTTGCGGGCAAAGGTACTAAGGATATCGGAGACCATGCCCATCGCGGGGAGGATCATGATATAGACTGCCGGGTGGCTATAGAACCAGAACAAATGCTGCCAAAGCAGTGGCTGTCCGCCACCCGTTTCCATCGGTGAGTTATTGGCCATCGCCCCTTCAGGCAGAAAGAAACCCGTACCGATCATACGGTCGGACAACTGCATGAAGCCTGCCGCGGTGAGAACGGGGAGTGCGAAAGCCTGCAGCACTGCGGTAATAAACATACCCCAGATAGTCATTGGCAGGCGAAACATCGTCATGCCAGGAGCGCGCATTTGGATGATAGTCGTCATGTAATTGATCGAACCCATCATGGATGAGATTCCGACGAACGTAACACCCAAGAGCCAGAGAGTCTGGCCTTCTAAACTACCGGGCGCCGCTTGCTGTATCACTGACAACGGAGGATACGAGGTCCAACCCCCTTGGGCGGCACCTCCTTCCACGAAGAAACTACTTCCGATGAAAAAGAACGCTGGCCACATGAACCAGTAGCTCAGCATGTTGAGCACCGGCACAGCCATGTCGTCGGCACCGATCATCAGCGGGATCAAAAAATTGCCAAACGCACCTGCCAGGATCGGGATGATCACAAAAAAGATCATTACAGTCGCGTGCATGGTGACGAGCATGGTGTAATTCTCAGGAGCAATCTGGCCTCCCTCGGGTCCTGCCAACAAGTTGCCCAGCAGCGGCATGGGTCGCCAAGGATAGGCCAACTGCCAACGAATGCCCATCGCTAATAGGCCTCCCACCGAAAACCAGATCAGCGTGCTAAACAAGAATTGCAGCCCGATGATCTTGTGATCGAGAGAGAAGACGTAGGTCTTCAGGAAGCTGCTCGTAGGGGCGTGTTCGCCATGGGCAGCATGGGTATCAGCAGTAACGGTACTCATAGGATAACTCGGTTGAGTTGTCAGTTGTCAGTGGTCAGTGGTGGGTGATGCATCAGATTGTTAATCATTCATCACTCCTCTTCAGGAACTTGTACTGTCATCTTGTCTTGTTCGGCACTGAGTTCGACCAGCTTGGCGTCGTACTCATCGCGGGGGAGGAAAAACACCCGGCCCTTCATTTTGTAATGACCCCAGCCGCACAATTCGGCGCAAACGATATCGAATCCACCAGTCTTCTTGCCCTTGAACCACATCTTCTGCGCCATGCCGGGCACCACGTCCTGCTTCACGCGCAGGTTCGGCAAGAAAAAGCTATGCAGCACATCACCACTGGTGATTTTCAACATGATCTGTTCATTCACAGGCAGATAGAGCTTGCCATCGGTGCGAACGATGTCGTCCTGGGTGTACAACTCTCCGTCGGGGCCCGGATAGCGGAAGTCCCAATTGAATTGCCGACCTGTGACTTCCGCAGTAAAGGGGATCGCCGGGGCGTCGATCTTGTCAGCTGCCCACGCCTGCATCTGATAGATGGCAATAAACAAAAGTGTCACTGCTGGAATAATCGTCCAGACCAGCTCCAAGGCGTGACTTCCATGGGAAAACTTGACGGACTCTTTGTTTGACTTGCCGTCGTATTTCCAAAGAAAATAAAAGAGGACGCTCTCGGTGACGATAAAGACGATACCCGTCAGATACAGAATGAACATGAACAAGTTGTCGATCGTTCGACCTTGTTCTGAGACATCACGAGGGAGCCAGATATTGAAATGCGGCGCAAACACAAAGGTTGCCACTCCGAAAAGTGGAACCAGGAAAAACAAAAAACTCCAAAAATGTTTCACGATCGCTCTCCACGCAAGTGAGACTGACGAAACAACAACATCAGTTCACAAGTTCAGTATTAATCGGCAAGGCTTTCTGTGGCTGACTGGCAGCTTCATAGGGCAACGACAACACATAATCGACAATGTTCCACATCTCTTCCTCGGTAAGCGTGCCTTGAGCTCCGGGACTGGCCGGGCCGCTGCCAGGCATCGGTGTCCCGGCGATACCTGCATAGATTCGCCAGAACAGATCAATCCGACGATTCCCTCCACGGAAGACCCCTAGTCTGAGATTTCGAGGAATGGCATTGCGAACTGGAAACAACGACGCGGCAACTTCTTCGCGCTCTCTGGCAAATTGGGGATCGCCAGAGTCATCAGCAACCGAGTCCAGGAATTGCAAATGGGCCTTATTCCAGATGTCGTAGTCGTCCTGTTGACCATCACCCAGACCGGTGGGGCCATGGCACTTCATACAGTTAGCGCGCGCGCCGTAGAACAACTCGCGGCCTTTTGCCGCTGAAGCGGCAAACGCTTCCTTGTCATGAATGTCCGTGGGGATTGCTCCTTCTTCGGGCACAATAATCTGCTCATTGACTTCATTCCAGCCTTCGACAATCTCGGCGAGTATTTCGGTAATTGCCGCGCGTTGTTCTTCGTCATTCTCGGGATCAAGAGGAATGAGTTTCATTTTCGGTTCCCCCTCTTCGTCGAGTACGGGATCGCCATTCTCATCCGTCACTTCCTCTTCGCCTAAATCATTGTAGACGTAATTGGTCAGCGCAGTTTCCATCTGACCACGCATACTCAGGTACTTCACGTACTCGACGAGCGCCTCGATCTCTGCTGAGGCAAGTAGTGAGAACGAGGGCATCGCAGAACCAGGAATTCCATTTACCAGAACTCGGTGAAGATCTTCGTCAGTCGGCTTGGCGGGATTGTAGGTCGACTTGAACTTGTAAACTCCCTGACGGTAGTCGCGAGGATAGGGATTCAAGAAAAGTGCCGTCGGTCCCTGCCCATCCCCATCGATGCCGTGGCAATGGGAACAATGCAGTCGATAGAGTCCAAAAGCGGCCCCTTTATCATCCGTCCAGGCAGGGCCGGCTGCCATCTTTAACCGACGCATGTCGAGACCCGTTTCAGGCAAGACAAACGGTTCATCGGGTGTGCCAAACATACCTCCCAGCACATCAGCAATCTGCTCCTGGTACGGCTCTGGAGTTGGTGTGGCATCAGAGAGCATCTGCACCATGTTGAGGTGGAACTGCGGCGTTTGAAAATCGCAGCCCGCAACCAACAGGGCCAAGCAACCTAACCAACAGATTGAACGCAAACAACGGTTCATCAAACGTCTACCAAACTTAGTGTTACTTTGAAATCTCTAAACATTATGACCATTTCGTGAATAGTCTAGTTGAGTAAGTAAAAAAGCCGCACTCACCTACTCACCTACTCACTCCACCTACAAACCAAACGCAGCACTGGGGACTGTGAGGTTTAGCTCCTTCACTTCATCCTCGCCAAGCTTCACATTAAACCGGCCTTTCTTAGACCACTTTAACTCTTTTGCTTCGGGAGTCGCCAAAACCAACGAACTACCTGGCCCAGCCGCACTTTCGTGCCAGACCTGAAATTCCAAGTCCTCTCCGGCCGGTAGGTTGGCAATCTCAAAACTTCCTTCCTCAGTGGTGACGGCAACATAGCCATTCTCACGAGGCAAGAAGTAGGCCAACATCCACGGGTGAATACTGCAACGCACGCTCACAGGAACCGCTTCTTCTTTTTGCGGTTTGAATGCGATAGTCTCTCCAACGGGAATCGTTTGATTGAAGCTGTTCTTACCTTCGATATTTGTGTTATGCCCTACGGGATCGCTATTCTTAATGTCCATCGTATTGCCCAATACGAAGGGGAACACATGGGTAAGAAAGACACATTCTTTTTGATCAAAAAGGACTTGCTCACCTTTGGGTTGTGCCGACTCGTGCACACGCGAGGCCTTGCGGACAAAAATGGCAACGTTGGCAATTCCCTTGGTGGCGGAATCCACCAAGAGAGTCTGCTGCAAAGGAGCCTTGCCATTGATCGTGCAGGCGGCCATGTCCTTATTCACGTTGTAAGGCGGCATCGTAGGTGGATTGCCATCGAAGACAAACTTGCCCTTGAGAGTCGCCCAACCGGTGCCGGTTACCACCGTGGCACCTCCCTCTCCACCAGTACTATCTCCCAAAAGTGCTTCGCGCGCCTTCGCAGCAGCAGCAGCATTCGCCACAGGACCCAAATCGGTAACACGACGACAGCCCATGAGCATCAGCCCCATGAGCATCGCAGCGCCGGCGTAGCGAAAGTACAACTTGGTTTGCACGTGTGTCACTTGTTCAACCATCATCGAGTGCTTACTTACCCAGTGTCTTGGCGGGAACTTTGATTTCGCCCAAGTCAAGCGTTTCGCCAGAGGCAATCTTCAACTTGGCTCGGCCTTTGCGGTCCGTCTTGCCGTCGGACAGCTTCATATCGCGCATGTTACCTTTGGCCTCATGCCAAAAAATGAATTCATGTTCGCCGGCAGGGATATTCACGATCTCAAACTCACCGTTCTCATCGCTGATTGCTACATAGGGATCTTCGCGGACAACGGCATGGGCCTTCATCCAAGGGTGCACGTTGCAAGCCACAGGTGCAGGGACTGGTTCCGCTTTTTGCAGGGTCTTGGTGATTGGCTTGTCGTTGGTAACCATCTCGTTGAAGCCTGGGTTGGCGACAAATGAGGCATTCGTGTTGTGACCGATTCCTGCATCATCGTTTCGAATCTCGAACGGCTGATTTGTCCGGATGGCAATTACATGCGGTTCGAAGCGGCAACCCTTGTTGTCAAGCACAACGGGTTCACTAGCGGTGGCTTCGTAGTCGGGATGCACATCGAGCGATTGGCCGCGTTTGGTGTAGATATACACGACTACATTGGCAAGTTCGCCACCTTCTCCAACCACGATCGTCTCGTCGACCAGGTCGTGCTTGCCACAATACTCAGTGTCTTTGTTGACATTGATGGCAGCCGGATCACCGACCGACCCGTCAACAACAAACTTACCCTTGAGGGATCCCCAGTCGGCAGCACCAACCTGGCTAGCCAAGGTTAGTGTGATGACAGCAGATGTAAGAATCGCAATATTGCTTCGCATTGTTGTTTGCTCCTCTGTTAGTAAATCACTCTAAGGATGCCGTGTCGCCATCGGCATCGGAGGTTGGAGGTGCATTGGCGTCGGCCGCAGCTTTCACCATGGGAGTAACCTCCGTTTGCCGTTTGGCATACGTATCAAAATTCAATAAAAGGTCTACGAGACCGGTCAATTGTTCAAGGCTTGTCCCGGGGAACAAGTTCTGAGCGACGCCACCCAAATGTGGTGCGTCTGCATTGAAAGGAATATTCACAGGCATACCTGTGTAAGGCAGAATTCGCTTCGGATTGGCGACCCAATTGCGGATGAATTCAGGCCGCAAACGCGAGTGGACATCTGCGAGATTTGGGCCAAACGTGGTCGGGTCTCCCTGTGGGTAGAAGTCTTCCACGGCATGGCACTTCACGCAGTAGTTGCCGTTGACCACGATATTCATCGCATCGCTGAGCCGTTCAGGATGCTCGGCTTCCTTCTCAGCGATATAGCTGCCACGTTGACTACGGTTGTATTCGTACGGATATTCAGCTCCCGAGGAGGCGGCAAAGTAGTTCACCAGTTTGGATGCTTCCTCGCTCGACATGTGGAAGTTCGGCATCCGCATCACAACCGCGGGACGAATTTCGGTTGGGTCCATCAGGAAGCCATGCAACCAATCGGGCTGCACTTTCTCGCCTTCCTGCATCAGCGGCGGTGGCAACCAGCCCCAAGCCTCGGAACCTTTGACTTGCGGATTCGCCAGCTTGGCATGCTCGATTACCTTCGGATAGAGATAACGCGCCAAATCACCACCCCAGGCAGGAAAGGCTTTCCCTTCGGCTGGTCCATAATCGGTGCGGCTAGCAGGAACCATCGGATCTTGAATCCCCACATTCCATGCTTCCCCTGCGATTAGCGTATCTCGCCATAATGTGAAGCGATAATAGGGGTCCGACTCGTCATCGTCGGGTTCCAGCTCTAAGCCATCGATGTCAAATTGCAGAGGTTCACCCGTTTCCTCGCTCATCACAGGCAAGCCATTGAGCGTCGTGTGCATCCGTCCGCCCGAATCAATCACGAGAGATTCAGCGATCTCCTGCTGGGAAAAATGCTTCTCTAGGAAAGGAAAGTCTTGCACCTGGATTGGAGACTCGAATTCTCCTTCGGTAAAGGCAACCTTCCACTCTTCCATCTTGAGCGTGTGGCAGCCAGCACAGTTGAATTGGTCGAGCACATGACGTCCCGCGACTTCCGCGGCCCGGCGGGCATCCGGATGATAGACGAACTTATCGGCCGGCGGTTCGCTCACCAATCCCAAGACAAACGTCATCACCGCTTCACGCTCATCCTCGGTGAAGGGGAACTTCGGCATCCGAAGTCGCTCGTTGTAGCCTTTGTTCTTGGTTGTCTTGTAGTCGAAGCTACGTGGCATGCGAAGCTTTTGCCAAAGGAATCCGTCACGGGAGTGGCTTACCAGCGACTGAAGGAAATAGCTGATGCCATCTTGCACATAGTCGCCTGGATTCAGATGGCCATGACCACCGCCATCGTGTGCCTCGGCCCCGTGCGCATCACCCGAATGTTTGTCAGCGTGAGGATCGCCAGATCCTGAAAGAAAGGCATGGATGTTCTCAAACGCCAGCTTCGAGCTATCCTTACGGCCCCAGTCGGCCAGTCCGGTTCCGATCGGCTTCGCATCCTCGAATCCGGGGATATCGTGGCAACCGAAACAACCATACTTGCTGATAGTGCGCCGGGCAACAAAGTCCTGCAGTTGTTGCGTACGATTAGCGAAGTTCTTTTTCAGGAGCAGCTTTTCATCTGCCTTGAGCTTCGGTTCCAGCGAATCCGGGATGCCAGTCTTGACGAATTCCTCAGCACGGGCTGCAGGAATCGCATCACTGGAGAGCCACTCCTGAGCCAAGTCGGCGAGGGCCGTGAGATCATCGCCGGACCAATCTCTAGCAGGCACATCCGTTGGCTTCCAGTCGGAAGGTGTTCCCAAGAGGAAAGCCCTGATGTCGGCTGCTGGGTCTGTGACCTTGCCCGTCGACTGATTCTGCGCATCTTTCTCCTCGATGGGAGTGAGATATAGCTCAGGCATCTTCGTACGCGGATTATAATCATGAGGTTGCTTGATCCAACTGTACAACCACTTCTTGCCAATGTCGTTGTTCAACTTGGCACCAACTCGAGACAAATCAGGCCCTTGATTGGCAGCAATACCAGGGAAGGCTTCGTGCGAGTGACATGCCAGGCACCCGCGCGATTCAAAGAGCCACTTGCCACGTTCAGCTGAAGCAGTCTCGGTGACTTCCTTGGGAGGAGTCAGATATTTGAATTCAGAACTATTAGCCAGCAGATACTCGCTCAAAGCGTGAATCTCGACGGCTTCGTACCGCTTGGTCTTGTCGAGTTCCTCAGGGTCTTCGCCCAAATGTTCCCACAGACCAAAGAACTGCGGCATGCGAGTCGAGGGCCGGAAATTCGATGGCAACTTGATCCAGCTGTAGAGCCAGTCGTATTCGACCTTGGATTTCAAATATCGCAAGCTGGGGCCAACTTTGCGATAGGTACCGGGGACTTCGACATCTTTCAATCCATCAGCAAGCTTGTGTGTTTCAGCACTTAATCGTGCCTCGTCGCTCGTCTGAGAACTGGAAGCCAATTTGGCATCCGACTTGAGTGCATCGAACAGGGAATGACGCACACTACTGTCATCAGGATGGCTTCGTAGTGTCGTAGCCCAGCCCTTCTCTTGATCGTTCAGCGTGTCATCACGGAGAAGTTGCGCCGCCACCTCGCTGTAATTCGGTTCCAATCGGATGTCTGGTCCAACTCGCTTATCGGGCCCGTCGAATCCATTGATCTCGTGACAGCCGTAGCAGCCGTATTGCTCAACCAACGTCCAACCTTCAACCAACTTGGGGGCAGGAGGCTCGGGGAACCGCTCGCTCGGTTCTAGCGATCCCTTGTCGTAGTGACACTTCAGACAGTTGCTCTCGACAAAGCGCTGCGGCTTCATGGGAAAAATCCAGTGATGGTTGTCGAACCAACCATACTTGTGAAGCCATTCGTCTTGTTGATCGAAGTCATTCGGAGTGTGAGAAGTCCACTTGAATTCAGTACCACTTCCCTGCCCATCATGGCAAACCGTGCAGCCCATCACCTTCTCAGGGTGCGGACTCGAATCGGTGAGATAAAGGTCTAGTCGTGGATGTGACGTAAAGGGATGATCCAAACCACGGCGAACTTTCAATTCAGCAGGCTCGCCCCAGGAAACTAGCGTCAGAAGATAATTGGCAACCGACTCTTTGTTATCTACCGGAATACCGCCAGCCGCTTCGATGATGTCGCCCGACTCCAATCCTGCCTGCGCGGCCAAAGAACCAGGCAGCGCGTAATGTACGATGGCATGCTCGCCAGCACCCACGATGACGTCATTGGTGAGCTCCAGCCCGTAAACTTCGTTCAGCCCCGAGCCGTCTGCAGGGGCTTCTTCAGGGGTCGGTATTTTGATCGTCAAATCTCGTTTGGATTCAGGCAACGTGGGGAACGCAGGTTCCGTAGCTCTGCCGGCCGCCGTCGTTGAAATGTCCTGGTGACAGGTCTTGCAACGGTCAAAGCGGGCGGCCTGTGAAAAGTTGTAATTAATCGTGAGATCAGGAAGCCAAATCTGATCGATCTGCACATTGCCACTGTAGAGGGCGTTGAGAATCGGCCAGCGGGTGATCCACTCACCAAGTCGGCTGAAACCGGTCGGTTGCGTTTTCTGAGCTTGCTCAGAGAGCCGACTAAGTTCGGTTTCCATCGTGCTCCGTTCTTTGAGCAGCACCGCTTTGCGGTCGTTGATCGAGGCCACGACCTCTTCGAGACTCCTGCGATAGTTGTTGGCAGCCGCGAGATCGACTGTAAGCTCAGCGATGCTCTTTGAATACTCGTCAATCTGCTTTTGTTTTTCCGCTCTGCGCTTCTCATCGACGCCTTCACTGACCATGAGGCCCAAAGCACTGACGGCTGCCGTGCGGTTTGCTGCCACAAACTTGCGTGTTCCAGCAAGCGTTTTTTCGCGACGCCGAGCTTCGTCGATGTAGTCAGTCATTAAACTAAGTAACTTCTCGCGGGCTACTGCAGTAGAAGCATAGCTGGAAAGTAGCTCACGTTGATCTTGGGGATCTACCTGAGCTTTGGCATCCGTGTTTTCGGCGGCCCCCTCGTCTGTCCCCTCTATACGGTCACGGACTTCTGCCGCCTTGGTGGCAGCCTCGTTGACCTTCTGCAGCTGGTTTTCGAGAGCAGAGAAATCGGACTCTGGTAAAGAAAGTCGTTCGTTTTCTGCCTTCACTGAAGACTCAAATTCTTCCACGTCGGCAGGATCTACCGGCTCACTCTCGGCTTCGCGCAATTCTTTGTCGAAATTCTCTAGCTTGGAAGAGAACTGATCTGCCAGCGAATCGTGTCGCGCCTGAATAATCCAGGCACTCTTCTTGCGATTCTCCAGCTGCATGCTTTTCCACTGGCGATTGTGGTCCTTGGCCAGGAGCCACAACGTAGCAATCGTCATCACCAGTGCCGTAGCACCGAAGATGATGTGCATGATTTTTTGGTCGTACCAGGTTTGTTCGCTTGCAGGCATAAGTAGGTAGTTAGCTATTAGCTGTTAGCAATTAGTGGATGCAGTTAGCTAATCGCTAAAAGCTAAACGCTAACAGCTAAAAATTAAAGAAAAACTCCGGAATCGCAATCAAATATTTCAATTGAAAAACCCACCGCAGCACCATCTTGATGGGCAGCGATGCCATAAACAGCAACAGATTTGCCATAATCATGAATCGCACGAAACCCATCCGCTGGTAAAAGCTGCGGAAGATTGTCAGGGCCATGATCGGCGGCAGAGCAATAAAATAGCCAAGCACCAACAACGTGCCAGGAAGCTCGCGGCCAAACAGCAGCGAGAAAAACTCCAAAAACGGATTCAAGAATGCCGTTAGCCATTCAGGAAGCGGAAACCATGGCATATCGGCAAAGGAAAGCGCGCCAGGAAGGCTCATATTCAGCCCCCGCTGCCAAACATATTCCGAAAGATTCACATTATTGAGTGCTTCCACCTTATGCGCATCCCAATGCTCGTAGGGACCGAAGAAGTTCCAGTTCGGACCTCGCAGGAGGGTCCCCAGCACAATCAAGGTGATCCACATTTCCAGGAAGCCAAACTGGAATACGGTATAGCTAAAGGGGCGTTCTTTGATGGTGTAGTAACCGTTGCCCTTCTTATTGAAATCAAGATAAGGAATCGCCATCAGGCCAGCCACAATCATGCTAGGCAGAACCACACCAGCCATCCAGGGATCGTAGTAGACAAGCATTTCCTGCAAGCCCAGGAAGTACCAAGGTGCCTTCGAAGGATTAGGAGTCTTGACGCTGCTGGCCGCCTCTTCCAAGGGAGCAGGCAAGGCGATCGCCCAAAAAATCAAAAACGCTGTCAGAGCGATCATGCAGATCAATTCGGTATAGACCAAATCGGGCCACACGAGGATCTTTTCGTCGTCGAGTTTCTCCAGTGGTGGTTCTCCGTTGGCGATGCGCTCGTCGTTAATGACTGCCCGATAGGTTGCCAGCCAAGTGAAAAAGGCCAGCAAGAACACGAGCATGACGATCGGCACATTATCAGGCTTCGCCACGATATCGTAGAAGTCGGGGTCCGTCATCGACAACCCGAGGAATAACCACATCAGATTCCAAATGGCCCAGGCAATTGCCGGTCGGACGAAGAAGCCACGGAACAAATACAGCACGACAAGGGCAAGAGTAGAACCCACGCTGTAGACTACGGGGCCCGTACTCTTGTTGATCGCCTCGCGCAGCCATTCTGGTAGGGATACCAAGCTCAAGTTGCCGCTGCCAGCAATCGCTGCCAGAATTGCGAAGACCATGGCCACCAGTAGCCATACCACCACGTTGGTTATTGCAACACTCTTACCCCCGATTCGCATCGGGAGCCCGATCCAGTCTTTCGTCTGATCGGACCGCCAAAGATACAAAGCGGCCAGGCCGTTCATCAGCGCAAGCGCAATGTAAAACGGCAGCAAGAAAGAAGCTACCATTTCCTGAAACTGAATTTCCGACAGTCCGTGCATATTTTAGTGATTGGTGGTTAGTGGTTGGTGGCCGGTGAAGAGTGTCTAGCAACTAGAGACCAGCCACTCACCACAAACCACGCTCTTACAGCGGTCCGCTGATCCCGCCGTCTTTTCTTACTCGCCAGAAGTGGATTGCCAACAGCAAGGCCACGCCAAGCGGGATCGCGATACAGTGCAAAATATAAAATCGATTGAGCGTTTCTTCACCTACTTCGCGCGCACCCAATAGCGCAAAGCGCGCGTCAGAGGCGTTGGTAATCATGTCGACCCCGCCGAGGGTCAACAACTGCTGCCCCGGGCCTTCATGCCCCAGAAACGGAGTCGCCCGAGCCATATTCGAACCGACCGTAATAGCCCAGACCGCTAATTGATCCCAAGGGAGCAGATAACCGGTAAAGGACAACAATAGGGTTAATAACAGCAGAAACACCCCGACGACCCAGTTAAACTCGCGCGGTGGCTTGTAGCTGCCCGTGAGAAACACGCGATACATGTGTAGCCAGACCGTAATGACCATCGCATGGGCGCCCCAGCGATGGATCTCACGCAGGATTCCCAGGGAATGCACGTCGCGGAGCATTTGAATATCCGTATACGCCCACTCGACCGTGGGGCGATAATAAAACATCAACAATACACCGGTGACCGTTTCGACGAGAAACAAGAAGAAGGTCACACCACCCATACACCAAGTATAGGAAAGAGCGATGCCTTGCTTCTTGATCGAGACCGGATGCAAGTGCAAGAAGAAGTTGGTCAACATCACCACAATCCGATTACGGCGATCAACCGGCATCGGGTGACGAAAAATACTCTTCCAAATCTGCGATTCGCGAATCGTTTCGCCTAAATCGGGCATAGTAGTTAGTTGTCTGTGGTCAGTGGTCAGTTATTGGAGAGCCGGGTCGACCCCGACCCCGGTTTGCTCTCGACTCTTCTCAATTCAGCATCCGTAATACGAATTCCGCATTCCTTAAACTGGGATGAAGGAAGTTGGCTCTTCCCACTGCCCCATTTCCTCCTGGTATGTGCGGCTTTTGTCGATTTCAATCTGCCCATCGTCGGCGACGCGGATGGCATATCGCTCCAATGGTCGCGGGGCAGGCCCCTCGAAGTTGATGCCATCCTTGTAGAAACCGCTACCATGACAGGGGCATTTGAATTTTTGCTCGGCTTCGAGCCAGTTCGGCGTGCACCCCAGGTGGGTACAGACCGACTTGAGCGCAAATATCTCTTGCTGCCCATTGAATTCTGTGTTCACCACCCAGACGCCGAACTGCGCCTTAAACTTCGTCTGCACCTGTCCGGCGGGAAACGCATCAGGGAAGCCGACTTTGAATTTGCTCGGTGGTTCCCGTCGCACATTGGGGAACATGAATTTCACAGTCGCCAGCGTCCACAAGGCGCCAACCGCCGCGAGTCCCCAGAAACCCGTATGCAGAAAGCCACGACGTGTTTCGTCCACAGATTCAGCCGATTTTTTTCCCGCACCTGCAGGTTTGGCTTTAGCGTAATCCGGCTTCTCCGGCATGGGAGGAACCACGATCTGCGGCTTTGCCTTAGCGGTGGGACTCGCCTTTTCCTTGGCGGCAGCCTCTGCCTTGGAAGTCGGACCTGCTTTGGATGATTTCTTCGCTGCAGCTAGAATACTCGCCGTGTCGCGAGGCTCGCTCGGCGCGGCAGCAGCGGGCTTCTTCGCGGGAGCTTCCTTCTTTGCAGCAGCGGGCTTCGGAGCGGGCTTTTTCTCCGCAGGCTTCTCGGCGGCACCACTATCACCGCTCCGGGCAGCGGCCAACATCTCGGCCACACTGAGACGGCCTCCGCTGGCAGACTTCGCGGGAGCAGGCTTGGCAGGCTTCGACTCCGATGCTTGGGGCTCTGCTGCTTCGGGGGCTGCGGCCTCGGGAGCCTCCGCTGGCTCATCTGCAGGCGCATCGCTTCCACCGTCAGCCTTGCGGGCTGCGGCTAGCATTTCAGCCACAGACATTTTTTTCTTGTCAGCCATCGCTCAATCCACCCACAGCAACTTCTGCGAACCGCCGCACAGCTTCCCACCTAATACAGGCACTCAACTCAAGCCCTTCGAGAGAGTGCGCACATCACTAGAGAGAGTTTTACACCTGAATCCAACAGCTACAAGCCCTTTGTTGATAGGAACTTAGGACTTTCTGAAGGCACTCGCCATAGATTGTGACATTTTTCACAAACTAATTTGCTAGGCTACGATGCCCCCTCTCAATTGTCAACCGCCCTTTTTACCAGAACCTTAACTCTCTACCTAGTCACCAATTCACTCGTCGATCAATATCTCGGTGATGTAGTGAGCGGATCGGCGTTAGCCGTTCGTTTTGAATCACCGGTTGCCAACTCCGTTTCGCTGAAGGGGGGACTACCTTTTTCTTATCAGCCTGGTTCTTTGTCACATTCGATTGCGTCTCAACAGTAAGTATCGGTGAGTTACGTGAAAGGTAATTATTAGGTAAAATCGCGGCAGCAAATTTGGCAAGTTAATCATTGGTGGCTAATCGAGATAGCGGGGCATCTGTAATGAAGGTACTGGTAGTCGGCGGAGGTGGTCGCGAACATGCCCTCGCCTGGAAGCTTGGCCAGAGCAAGCGTGTCGATCAGGTGTTCGTCGCCCCCGGCAATGCGGGGACTGCCGAGGAAGACTCGGCTGCAATCGAGAATGTCGAAATCGGTGATACCAACATTCCTCAATTGCTGGCCTTTGCCAAAAAGAACCCAATCGATCTGACCGTGGTCGGCCCCGAAGCTTCGCTGGCAGCGGGGATTGTGGATGCCTTTACCGCCGAGGGCCTGCGCATCTTTGGACCCAACAAGCAGGCGACCGAACTCGAAGCGAGCAAAGTTTTCTGCAAGAACCTGCTTCGCCATGCCGATGTTCCGACGGCCGACTTTCGTACGTTTCGCGACCTGGAGAGTGCCCGCTTGTTTCTCGACGAGCGCGAAGATACTCCCATGGTCGTCAAGGCGGATGGCCTGGCTGCCGGCAAAGGGGTCATCGTCTGCTCAAACCGGGCAGAAGCCATCGAAGCGGTTGAGCGAATTATTCTTACCGAAGAGTTTGGTGCTGCGGGCCAGCAACTCGTTATCGAAGATCGCCTGGTGGGTCAAGAAGCAAGCGTGCTGGCAATCACCGATGGTCACACGATCCTCACCATGCCCGCCGCGCAAGATCACAAACCGGCTTACGACGGAGACCGGGGTCCCAACACTGGGGGCATGGGTGCCTATAGCCCGACCCCCTTGGTAACCGACGAACTGATGCGTAGCGTCGAAGAAAAAGTTCTCGTCCCCACGGTGCATCAACTCAAGCGGATGCGCAAACCCTTCAAGGGCATCCTGTACGCAGGTCTGATGATCACCAAGCAAGGCCTCAAAGTATTGGAGTACAACGTGCGCTTTGGCGACCCTGAGTGCCAGCCTCTGATGATGCGTCTCCAGAGTGACCTGGTCGATGTGTTGGAAGCCGCTGCTGATGGACGCCTCGATGAAGCCCCCGACATGATTTGGGATCCACGCCCAGCAGTCTGTGTGGTAATGGCCAGCGAAGGTTATCCGGGCGACTACACCAGGGGGCACGCGATTCGTGGACTCACCGAAGCCGCGGCGGTCCCCGATGCCAAGGTATTTCACGCGGGAACGAAAATGGTGGATGGCCAAGTGGTGACAAACGGTGGCCGAGTCTTGGGTGTGACTGCCCTGGGTAGCAGCATCTCTTCTGCAAAACTGCAGGCTTATACTGCCGTTAAATGCATTCGCTGGAACGGGGCATGGTGTCGTAAAGACATATCTGACAAGGCCTTAGCGCCCTAGCTGCTTGCACTTACAGGCTAGTTACCCAGCTTCTCTTGAACTGTATCCCCTGGGGATCCGTATAATACCGGAGAGAAAGCGGTCGATCCCAAACCACTTCCTAGTCCGCCAGCAACTACATGCACCTCACCGCCACCACCATTCGAACAGTCGTCATCCTGCTTACGGGATTCGGTATGGTCTTGCCGTCGAATGCCGTCTCGCCATGTCGCTGTGCTCAGCGTAACGGCGGTTGTGCACGACAATCAGAACCCACTCGGGCGTGCTGCAGCACTCGAAAATCCTGCTGTGCAGATAAGGCGGACTCTGGCATTGAGTTTGCCTGCTCTGGGGCAAAGGCCTGTACCTACTGCCCTTGTTGCAGCAAGCCGACTTCACCTATAGCTCCTTCGCCACAGCCGAACAATATCTCAATTGATCACGATCTTACTGTGACCTTTGCCGGGGCGATCCCTGCTCTCAACGCACCGGTCGATGAACCACTGTGCTATTTCGCCAACGAGAGGGGCAGTCCGCCCGGCTATTCTGCCTTACGTCTCCACGAGTTGAAATGTGTGTGGCTGAATTAACGTGGAAGCGGAAATTGATTTTTGATATTCCGTTCTTGTTAATTCCTCTTAAAGCGAGACTACTTCTCGCAGGAGATTTCAAATGTCCTTTACAGGAAAATTGCTTGCCGGCGCTTTAGTATCCGGCGCATCCATTTTTGGTTTCAACGCATTCGCCGGGAGCGGTACCACAGCTGCCTGCTGTTATGGTGATTCGTGCACCTGCGAAAACTGCGACTGCGCAGACGGCACTTGCACCAATTGCGAGTGCGAGAATTGCACTTGTGAAAACTGCGAATGCGGCGGCGACTGCAAACGCGACTGATCGCATTGCAGGTCAATTGAAACCGAAGTGACACCCCTCGGCTGCCCATGTGGTAGCCGAGGGTTTTTTGTTGGGCTCCGTGGGGCATCCATCTTGGCTGTCAATACACGTCACTACATGCTGGAAGCCTGCACCTCATTTTCATTGGCGTAAGGCCAGTTGGCATGTACTGACTCTGTAAGCTTCCCGTTAACAGACCTGTTCAAGTAGTTGAGTAAAATTACACCGCCGACCAGTTCCGATCCCAATTAGGCTTGCTATTGCAATTAGTAAGGAGGAAGGTTCAGGCACCTGGGTCGTCGAAGACGGAGGATTTGTGCCCGTGAGTTGTCGCTGCCAAAAGAGAAAATCTCTTCCATCGGTGTCGGCATCTCCGTCGGCATCTCCGTCGGCATCTCCGTCGGCATCTCCGTCGGCACCGGTGCCGTAGGATTGTTGCCAGATGGATAAGTCGCCATCATTCACGAAACCATCGCCATTGAAGTCTGCTGGGGCAAGAGCAGTAGTAAGCACTCTGAACTGCAACAGTTCATTACCCAATACAGATAAATCGAAGTTCAATTGGTGGCGATCAGGAGAAATGATCAGCATTCCTTCAGGACCTAAAGTTAACCCTCGGTCGGCATCAGTACCGTAGTCTCCTATCGAACCTAGCAAGGCATCTGTGGAAACCAAAGAAGACTGATTGAACAGGATACCCAGAATCTCTCCGCCAAACGTGATTGAACCGGTGGCATCTTCAGTCATCGAACTGTCTTGTGCGAAAGGATCAAAGCTCAAGACATAGCTATTGAACTTCGTGCCCATTGGAATTTGGCCCACCGTCGCTTGGCCCACATTTGTCAACGTCACCCCGCCATTGATAATCGCGTCGACTGATAGTGAACCTTCAAGTACGTCGCTACGTTCGTGGATCAATTGCAATTGAGATGATTCGGATGCCCCTAATGAGATACTTGTGGGGCGCATAGGCGAAGTAACTCTTCCAGAATATGACGCCACTTGGTAGTCCGTAGGACTCAGTACAGAGTTATATCTGTCTTGGACATTGCTTGAAGTAACGGCATAGTTGTAAAAACGCAATTCAGCGATTTCGCCTCTTAGACCCCCCGAAAATGGTAGATCTCCACTCCCTCCATTTCCTCCTAGACCGTTGCCACCGACATTGCCCAAACCCGCCATGTCGTACGTGTCCCATTGAGGACTCTCACTGGCCCCCAGCAAGCCATTGACACGGGTAACAAGTGCACCGTTTACATAGATCTCTTGATAGCGATCGTTAGGATCATCATTGAACACAGCAACAAGATGCACGAAACCCTGAGTTGGATCAGCAAACCGATCGATTCTTGCCGTAGCACTAAACCCTTTGAGAGTTCCTATTCCCGTATCTGCTCCTGACAACCCCAAAACTCGAAATCGCAAATCATTCTTCAAGCCGTCGCTGTCAGCGTCTCCGAGAGTAACTGAGATTCCACCAGTTGCATCTCCGGATTCCATGAGAATTCCATTCTCAGTCAAGCTATCCAGCCGGACCCAGAACTCCATAGTAGCCGAGCGGTTCCAATCCGGCGTTCCGGCATTAGGGGTCGTTTTCCGAGGACCATCGTCAGCTACTTGCAGAAAGTTTTGGCGCATAACATCTCCCCCATCAAAATAAAACGCCTGGCGGGAGAGGCCAGGCTGAAAGGGGGATGTACTTGAGATGGTTGGCTGTTCTGAGCCTCCGCCAAAATTCCAGGTTTCGCGCCCTTTGTACCGAAGGTCGGTAGTCGAGCGCCAGTTCGTAGCTTCGCTTCCAGGCTGGTTAGCATACCAATCGATGGCAACGTCTTTTTTCACATCGTAAGCGAATGGAGCATCAATAGCCTCCAAGTAGTTCTCCAGTTTCGCTTTCAATTCGGCAGACTTTAATGGCATTGAATTGAAAAGATTCACCGACTCACTCAGATCATCCTTCAGATTGTAGAGAAAGTATTGATCGGTACCCCCATTCTCTGCCCATTCCACATAGAGCTTATAATCTCCGTCGCGTACGGCCGACGATGGTTTCGTACGAAAGTTTGGTCCAATCGCAAAATTCATGGGCCAATGAAAATAAACCTCTCCACTCGTATGAAAGTTTCTGGGCAAGAAGTCCATGCCTGAAGGCAGATTTCCAGCGTTATTCAAAACAGGTGCAAAACTACCTGACTCAACATTAGCAGGTAATGGAGAAGCGTAGCCAGCCAATTCTGCGATCGTCGCATAGAGATCGGTCGTTGTGATGGGTACGTCGCTCACACTTCCTGCTTGAATATTGGGACCACTCACGATAAAAGGTACGCGAAGACCTCCTTCCCTGACTGAAGCCTTGCCTTCTCGTAGTGGTGTATTCTTGCTGAAAGCAAGTGGGGCACCGTTGTCGGAAGTGTAAAATATATACGTATTGTCCGAGATTCCGAGTTGGCTGATTTTATCCAAAATCAGACCAAAGGATGTATCTAAATCTTCGGTCATCGCGGCATAGTCAGAATTATCATGTACTGCGCCTGGGGGGAGTACATCGTACTTATCTCTGATTTCCTGTCGCGAGCGAATAGGAGGATGTACAGCCTTCTCTGAGACCTGTAGGAAGAACGGTTGATCGTTAGACACGCGATCCTCAATAAATGAGTTGGCCATGCCTGCCAACTTGTAGACACCCCAGGGATCTACTTCATCAGGGGGCAGTGGATTTAAGTCTTCTCCAAAATCATAACCTACAGCTTGTGGTGTGGTAGTTCTTGGGATGTCCAAATGCCATTTACCCAAATGGGCCGTAACATAACTCGGATTGGCCTGCTTGATGATGCGAGGAAGTGTTAGTCCCGTAGGATCGAACACTTCTGGCGTAGGAGGGGTTAAGGGTAAATCCGTATAGCCACCCTCCCAACGAATTGAACCTTCTGGCAGAGCATGAGGCATATCTCCCATCTGCAGGGCGTTATGGTTGCGGCCAGACTGAATCGAAGCCCTGGTCGTGGCACACACGGGAGAAGAAGAATAGCCCTGCGAGAATCTCATCCCCGCAGAGGCCAATTGTTCCAAACGAGGTGTCTGATAAAAATCGCTTTTCGAACCTGGAACAGTTGGATCCATCTGCACCGATGTTCCATTCCAACCTTGATCGTCTACAAGTATAACGATGATATTTGGAGGGGAATCACTCGCTTGGACGGACGACACGAGAACAAGACAGATTATCCATAGAATCTTAAACGCATCGGTTGAAAAGAGATATCTGTACATGTATCGACTCGAGGCAGTCAAGTAATCAAAGTACTTTAGACGTGAACACAAAGTTCAATGCTAGAAAAATCAGTAGTGGAAAACTGGAGATCTCTATGTGCCAGAAGCATGCACTGCTTTTTGATTAGCGTAGGGAGCCCTAGAGAGTTCAGGGTCTACAGCCTTCGGAAAATCTGACCACAATGGTTCGCTAAGCCCCAGTATGTTGCTTAGTTGATGCACGTCGTCGGCAAGCGATTCTCGCAGCCATTCGAGCGTCGCCTGCGATGGGCCGGGAGGTTTCTCGGGGGCCGGAGGGAGTAGCCATTGATACATAGCTAGCCGCAACTTCGGAGGCAACATGCGACGAACGAAGTTCTTGTAAAGGGAATTCCCGGCGACCCCTTTCCAAAAAGAGGTTTTCACTGGCTTGCCGTCAGATTTGTTGTAAACTTTTTCGAATTTGATTTTGAAACCCTGGGGCGCAAGTCCCAGAAACTCGCCGACATCTGCCACGATTTCCTGGCGCCGGGATTTGTAGTCTTCGAACCCCACGACCTTGACGCGATCCCTGCCAATCGCTTCGAGCCACGGCTGCAATTGGTAGGCATAGCTGCTGTAGTCTATGTAGCGGGAGTGACGTCGGATATCGGTGTCGACCGCGCCGCTCACTAGCCCAGCGCTGTACTCGTGGTGGTGTTGGCTCAAGATGCGATCAATCGGGTGGCGCACCACGTAAATCACCTTGAATCCCTCGGGGAGCACATTCAAGGCTCGACTGACTACTCCGTCGTAGTCAGGCCGTTTGGCATAGTTGGTCGAGGCGTCGAGAACCAACTGGCTCTTATGGGCACCGGCGTAAAGTTCCGCATATTCTTGCCGCCCCTCTTTCGTAAGCATGCGATCGGTACAGAGGCGCCCAGGTTCCTTGTCTTGTGCCAGGTAAACATTGGGATGAGTCGCCAAGTCGATGTAGAGCCCGGTCGTACCAGACTTCATCGCGCCTATCAGCAGAACATTCGGAAAGGCCATGAGCGGTTCCTCGGTTGTAAGAGCTTGATTACTGAACGTGAGGCGTAATAAGTCGCCGTGAGTCGCACGACGAACAGACTCCAGTATCGCTAAGTATCATGAAGAGGTCGCCAACAAATGATGAACAGATAGCGAAGTATTGATTAACGTCATGTGAAGTAACAGTTAATCACCGGCAAATCAGAACTTGCCAAGATGCCACAAGACATCCGCACCTCATTTTGCCATAATGCATGCATGTCCCCCCTCCGCTACATCTTCGCAAGCCTCTGGCAATATCGACTCACGCATTTTGCAGTGGCATTGGGGGTGGCGGTTGCCACAGCAGTCATTACAGGGGCGCTGCTGGTAGGTGACTCGGTACGCGGCAGTTTGCGCGGTCTCACACTGGAGCGGCTCGGCGGGGTCGATACGGTGCTCGTGGGTGAACAACCGTTTCGTGAGGTGCTCGCTGAAGAATTCGCGAAGGCTGTGGGGAAGGAAAGTGAGTTCAAAGGATTCGCTCCGCTGTTGTTGGTGCCGGGGAGTCTGTCGGCGACCGAGGGGGAGCAAACGAAACAGGCGACGCATCTTTCGATTCTTGCTGTGACGGATGAATTTTGGCAATTGGGTGAGGTTGGGCCCGCTAAGCCGACAAGCGGCGACGACGTTGCCATTTCGCAAGCAATTGCAGACGAACTTGGTGCTGCCGTGGGTGATGAGGTGCTGCTGCGAGTTTCGCTGCCCAGCAATATCCCTGCCGACAGTACGCTGGGCGAAAAGGAAGATGCGACCACATCACGGCGGTTGCAGATCGTTGCGATTCTCAACGAAGGAATTTCACGATTTAGTCTGCAACCGAGCCAGCTTCAACCGCGCAATGTGTTCGTGTCGCTAACGACCATGCAGCGACTCCTGGAACTTCCTGATCGAGCGAATGTGATTGCCATCGGCAGTGTGGATGGCGACCAACCAAGCACGTCCGCCGAGCAAGCCGCATTGAAAAAGGGCCTGCGGCCAGAGTTGGCAGACTTTGGGTTGAATGTAAAAGAGATCGAGTTAAATAACCCGCGAAGTCACTCCGGGATCAGCAATTTCTTACAATTATCGGCGGAGCGACTGGTGCTTTCTCCGAAGCTAGTTGAGACAGTTCGCAAACGTTTCAAATATGATGAACCCTATCCTAGTGGCTCCCTGGAGTACGATGGAGGGGGACCTTCAATACGGCCCGTGATTACCTATTTGGCCAACACGATCCAACTTGGCGATAAGAAGATTCCCTACTCGACTGTCACGGGCATCAATTCCAATGCCGAACTGGGACCACTCCGCGATGAAAAAGGTCAACCGATTCTCCTGGCCGAAGATGAAATCGCGCTCAACGATTGGTCCGCTCGCCGGCTTAGCGCTCAGGTTGGCGATAAGATCACGCTCACCTACTATGAACCAGAGACCACCCACGGTCGGCTGATCGAAAAGAGCACCTCGCCACTCACCCTGCGCGTGATTGCCCCTCTTCAAACCGACGACGGCCAACCAACCGCCGTAGCTGATCCACAGTTTACGCCAGAGCTACCCGGCGTGACCGACGAACGCTCGATCAGCGATTGGGACTTGCCATTCAAACTTGTGGAGAAAATCGAGCCGGAGGACGAGGCCTATTGGGATGAGTACCGTACCACGCCGAAGGCGTTTGTCTCGTATTCGCTCGCAGAAAAACTGTGGTCGACTCGCTGGGGATCTGTTAGTGCATTGCGGCTGCCGATTGAACTCGGCGCACCTACAGTTTCTCAACTCACTGAGTTTCTGACGGCAGCGATCAAGCCGAGCGATTTGGGGATGAAACTGCTGCCAGTCAAACAGCAGGGACTTGCTGCCGCACGAGGCACCACCTCATTCGAGGGGCTATTTCTGGGCTTCAGTTTTTTCCTGTTGGCGTCAGCGGTAATGTTGATTGCCTTGTTGTTTCGCCTCGGTGCCGAGAGCCGTGCCGCCGAGGTGGGCATTCTTGCCGCAACAGGCTGGGGGGCAAAGCGTTTGCGGCAAGTCTGGCTCGGCGAAGCGGCGATTGTGGCCCTGGTAGGGGCCGTAGTCGGCGTGTTGGGTGGCATCGCCTATGCCGCGTTGATGATTCACGGCCTCACCACGTGGTGGGTGGCGGCCACCGTGACACCGTTCTTGAAGTTGCACATCACGCCGCAAAGTTTGCTCACCGGGTTCGCCATTGGCGTGATTGTATCGTTGGTGACCATTGTTTGGTCACTGAGAAAACTCCTGCGCATTCCTCCGCGGCAACTACTGGCCGGTGACGCGAGCGACCCGAGCGACATCCGCTCACTACAATCGAAACCACGTAGGCAATGGCTCTCAGTCCTTCTCTTCATCCTGGCTGTTGGAATTGCAGCAGGAGCACTTGCCGGTGGACTTCGAGATGTAGCTCAAGCGGGAGCCTTTTTTGGTAGTGGTGCGCTGGTGCTGGCCGGACTGCTGATCTGGCTGCGAGGCCGTTTGAGACAAGCAAGCGTATCGGCACCTAACGCACTCTCACTTGCTGGCCTTTCGGTCCGTAATGCCCGCCGCAATCCAGGAAGAACAATTCTGGCTGTAGCCCTGGCAGCGGTCGCCAGTTTTTTGATCGTCGCGTTGAGTGCTTTTCGATTGGCACCAACGGAGAGTGGCACAGGAGGATTTGACCTCATAGCGACCTCCGATCTGCCTATCTATTTTGATCTCAATACTGCCAACGGCAGAAAAGAACTCGGCTTCACTGAAGAGGATGAAAAACTGCTGTCAGAGTCTACGATTTACTCTTTTCGCGTCCACGGGGGGGAAGACGCCAGTTGCCTTAACTTGTATCAAACGACCCAACCCCAGGTGGTAGGCGTGCCAGAGAGTTTTTATGCTGACAATCAGTTCGGATGGGCTGCGCGGAAGGAAGGGAACCAGACCACGGGCTGGTCATTGCTTGACACGGCGTACGAGAAAGACCTGCAAACCATTCCTATCATCCTCGATCAGAACACCGCAACCTACAGTTTGCACTTAGGGGGAATTGGCGCACAGATCACGCTACGCGATGCCGCGGACCAACCGGTTACCGCCGAGGTAGTAGGCTTGCTGTCCGGGAGCATTCTGCAAGGGAATGTGCTGATGAGTGAAACGAATTTCCTGCGACTCTATCCAGACGAAGCAGGACGATCGCTGTTCTTGATTCTCGCCGATTCTCCATCCAACGTGGATAAGATCTCCGCGTTGCTGGAATCGAGGTTGGTGGATTTTGGTTTCGACGCAGTGAATGCCCACGATCGGCTTGCCGATTTTCTGGCGGTGCAGAATACCTATCTGTCAACTTTCCAGTCACTTGGTGCATTGGGTTTGCTGCTGGGAACTATCGGTCTGGCCGTCGCTCAACTGCGCAGTGCTTTCGAACGTCGAGGAGAACTTGCCCTGATGCGCTCCGCCGGTTTCCGACGACGACGACTTAGCGAGATGCTGCTGGGAGAAAATACTGTGCTCTTGATCGCCGGTTTGGGATTCGGTTGTCTGGCAGCATTGGTCGCCACCCTGCCCCACTGGGCCCTGCGCCAAGCCGGCATCCCTTGGGTGACACTCGCGTTTATGTTGGGCGCGGTCGCGATTGCCGGCATCGTCGCTGGTTGGCTGGCGGTGCGAGCAGCACTGCGTATGCCGTTGTTGTCGGCGCTGCGAGGTGAATAGAAAATGTCATCCTAAAGGGAACCGTGCGACCTGAAGGATCTAGGTTGCAAGACCAGCACGGTTGGAGAATAAGAAGAGTGGCTTCGCAGATTCCTCAGTCGTGAAACTCCTCCGGAATGACATATACTCTAGCGGCTAGCGGGTGCTTGGTTTACAGTTAGAGGTAGATTTCACCCGCCCCCTTCCTATTTCCCCCGCCTATTGTCATGAATCTTTTGTTTGTGATCGCTTCGTTCGCCGTCACCATCTTGGCCTGGGGAATGTATGGGCCGGTGCTCCATTGGGGACAGCACGCCATGTCGACCACGGGAGGGATGGCATCACTGCGTCCCTTTGTCTGTGTGGGACTAGCCTATTTTGGCATCGGAGTCGCCGTGCCAGCGGTGCTGTTGAAGATGCGCGGAGAGGCGGGCGATTGGACGGTCAAGGGAATTCTCTTCAGCCTGGCGGGGGGAGCACTCGGTGCAATTGGCGCCCTGGGAATCGTCTTGGCATTCAAACTTGGCGGCAAACCGGTTTACGTAATGCCGCTGGTTTTTGGTGGGGCTCCGGTCGTGAACGCGTTTCTCACGATCTATCTGGCGGGCAAGATGAAAGAGATCGGATCGATATTCATCGCCGGCATGATCATGGTCCTGCTGGGCGCTACCACCGTGCTGGTGGCAAAACCTAGTCCCCCGACTCCAGAAAAAACTGCTCCAGCCGCTGAGAGTACGGTAGCAGAGGTCGAAGGAGCAGTGGTTGCCGAAGCCCACACCTTTCGCGATTGGGTTCTGCGGATCGCCGCCATTGGCTTGGTAATCTGTTGCTGGGGTTCCTACGGGCCGGTACTACACATCGGTCAGGCGGCAATGCACCACAGCCGCCTGAGGCCGCTGATCTGTGTGGGACTGGCGTACTTTGCCATCGCAGTGATAGTGGGAAATCTCTGGTTGGCTGCAACAGGTGAAGCAAGCGAATACAACTTTCTTGGAACACTTTGGAGTCTGGCAGGCGGTGCAGCCGGTGCGATCGGTGCACTGGGCATCATCATGGCCTTCAACTTTGGTGGTCGGCCGGTTTATGTCATGCCACTGGTGTTCGGTGGGGCCCCTGTGGTGAATACCCTGTTCACCACCACGATGAATGGACTTTGGAGCGAGATCAACGCCCTGTTCGTCGCAGGGCTACTGCTGGTAATCGCCGGAGCAGCAATCGTGTTGGTATTTGCCCCGCGGGGTGCGCCGCCACCGAAGAAAACGATCCCCGAGCCTGAGCCTGAACCGGTTCCAATTGAACCTGTGCTGGACTCACCACCGGAGTAAAAGCGGGGGATTGCAATCCCCCGGTGTTGCCGATTGGGTTATTTCCCCAATTGATCCGCTAGTTCCTCTGCGTTGTAAATACTCCGCAGGGCTTCGCGGATGCCGCTCGAGTGGACTGAGACGGCTCGTGAGACTGCATCGTCGTACATATAGTCAGCAGTAAGGCTTTGGATGTTGCCGTCGAAAATAATACCGACAAACTCGCCAGCACGATTCACCACAGGACTACCCGAGTTGCCGCCAATGATGTCCGCCGTTGAGACAAAGTTGAGAGGCGTCTTCAAGTCGATACGGCTCTTGGCTTCATTCCAGGAGGGGGGCAAGATCCAAGGTTTCTTGGCCTCGTGAGCCGCCTGATGGGCGAAAGCCCCGGCGAAGGTTGTCCAAGGCGGCACATCACGGCCATCTTCCTCATAACCTTTCACCACCCCAAAAGACAATCGCAGCGTGAAAGTGGCATCGGGGTATCCTGAGGTCCCTTCCACGGCAACGCGAGCTTCCTCGATTTGCGAATAGGCCTGCCGTTCGATCTCTTCGAGTGATTCCTTTTTCTTGCGTCTGGCGCGATATTCTTTTTCCAAGCTGCGGAAGAACTGAATCATCGGATCCTGGGAACTCTTGATCGCTTCCACCCCTCCCTCGGCTAGCTCCCGGCGATATTCGACTCGATTAAGTTGTGACTCACCGATTAACTGAGCGGCCCGCTCAAATGGATTCTTGCCGTCGAGCGCCGTCACTACGAGTGGATCGTCACCCCCCCGCTGTTCAACAAACATGGACAACTGAGACGACAATTTGGCAACTTCCAGATCGTCGTAAATCGTCGCCGGGGAAAAGAGTTCATGCTCCAGCGATTCGCGACCCGAGTCGCTAAACTCGCGCAGACGATCTTCGCTCGGCTTCTGATCCTCCTGAGCCATCAGGACCAACTCTTTGGCAATTTCGTAGTACCGCTCGCGGAAATCAACCCCACCATTGAGCAGTGCGCGTTTTTCTGGTTGAACATCGGCTACTTCCTGCCAAGCCTCGGCATAGTGCTCCAACTCGGGGTTGGCTCTCACCTTAGCCAGAAGTTCTTCTTCACGAGTGGTTTTCTCGGCAAGGAATTTCGGGTTTTGTAACCCAACAAGCATCCCTGTTATCGCCTTGCGACTGTTTTGAATGCCAAACAACTCATCCTGCCCACGCCGTTGATGCTCGGGACTTTGGTAGCAAAACTGCTGGATGGCGACTTCCATCCTACACAGGTAATCGAGATAAGAGGGAAGCGAGTTGTCCCGCAACGTCTTGAGAGCCGCTGTAGTCAGGCCGCGATCGGTGCGGGCTGGATTGCCGGAGACGAAAACCACCTCTCCATCCCCCGCTCCATGCTCCGACCACTTGAGATAATGATCGATCTTGGCCGGCTTGCCGTCCTCGTAGACGCGAAACATGGTGACGTCCATGTTGTAGCGCGGAAATTCGAAGTTGTCCATGTCGCCACCGAAGAAGGCGGCTGAGCTTTCCGGTGCCCACACCAGCCGCACATCGGTGTACTTCTTATAGCGATAGAGATGATACTTCGCCCCGCCAAAGAGTGTAATCACATCGCTGCGGAGTCCCGTTTCGTCGAGCGACTCTTGCTCGATGACGGACATCGCTGCTCGGCGAGCCTTGTGGGATTCTTCCGCATCGAGATCGTCGGCCACGGCATCGTTCACCCGATCTGTGACGTCTTGGATCGACACCAACTGGTTGAGTTCCAGGTCGGGAGCCTTCAGCTCGTTTTCAGGCCCCGCGGCAAGGAATCCGTTTTCGTAATAGTTCGATTCCGGTGTGGAAAGTTTGTGCAACGTATCAGCTGCAACATGGTGGTTGGTGATTACGAGGCCGTTGCTAGAAACGAACGACGCCGATCCTCCTGAGCTAAACCGTACGCTGGAAAGCATAATATGGTCGGCCCACTCTTGCGTGGGATCGAAATCGTATTCTTGCTTAAGAATCTCGTGGGGCAGGTCGTTGAAAAGCCACATCCCCTCTCCCGCTTGCACGTGAGGCGCAGAATGGAGACAGGCGAGCACGGAAACGTAACTAAGGTTTAGAAAGGATCGGGTCATGGGGATTCCTCGTCGGTGAATAGCAATTTAAGCCGTGTCGTAACGCGACACACGGTCTAAAGATCTATGGCGACTATCAGGCAGAATGGTAACACAAACCACCTGATTTCCCCAAACCAAGAAGGTGCGGCTGCAGAATGCTTTAAGCAGGCCAAAAAATGCAGGCGCGGACGAAATCTTCGGCCGCGCCTGCTAGCCCCCCTGGGTGTTTCGTGGCAGATGCGTTGCCGTTGAAGGCCACAGCACTGCTGTCAGATCGTATCTCGAGTGGTTGCTTGTCGTGGGGGGCTGACCTCAGAAACACTCTCATTTTGACTATGAACTTATCGGCCTCGTGAGATTGCGGCTTTGGTAAAGTTTGATGGATAACTAGAATTTGCCGATTCGCGGCAGCCCAATTCGTAGGCGGGAGACAATCTCCCTTAGATTCCCCGCCTACGCGTCGCACTTTCCCAGGAAGCGACATCGCTAGCATTCGACCGTGACAGCATGAACACCTGACTTTTTGCCGATTTCGACTCACAAACTTTGACGATTGCGCCGATTTTGAGGAATAACGGGGTCGGCGTGCGCCGACGATTGACCCGTTGGTCCGCCGGCGTCGTGCAAAAAGGGAGTTCGCCGTGTCACGAGTTTCATCAATCTCCGAATGGCTGTTACGCCAATCATTCATCTGGGGCGGCCTGTCCTGTTTAGCTTTTTATGCGCTGGTCGTAGGCGGAAGTGAACCTGGGTCGACCGTCCAGCGCTACTTCGCTGGCCATTGGATCAACTACGCAACGACCACGATCTTCTTCGTGGGATTGGCGGCGCTGGTGATCAAGATGCTCGGCCTGATGGTGCAATTCGCCACCCTGGACAACATCAAACTACCCGCGTCGGGAGCTAAAGGGCAGTCGGTCGATGAGACGCCAGCCTTGCTCGAAGGACTTGGAAAGCTCTCCCCTGCCCTGCAGAATTGCTACCTCGCCGAGCGACTCCGCAATGCACTGGAATACGTAGAACGTAAAGGCACGGCCGACACCATCGAATCGCATCTCCACCATTTAGAAGATGCCGACGCGACTCGTTCGCATCAGAGCTACTCGATGGTGCGAATCATTTTTTCCACTATTCCTATCTTGGGGTTCTTGGGAACGGTTATCGGTATCACCATGGCCATTGCCAAGCTGGATCTCTCGGCAGACGCGATGGACACGTCGCTACCCGCCGTGGTGGCCGGCTTGAGCGTGGCGTTCGATACCACGGCCCTGTCGCTGGTGCTCTCGACGTTGCTGCTCTTCGTAAAATTCTGCGTGGAGAAAGTCGAGAATAGGCTGCTGAGTTCCGTAGATACGTCGGCGGCCAAACAGCTAGTCGGCCGCTTCCAACGTTTGGGCACCGAAAGCGATCCCCATCTGGCATCGATCCGCCGGATGTCTGAGCAATTGCTGTCCGTAGTACAAACTAGTGCTGAGAAACAAAGCGAATTGCTCCAGGCAACCATGGAACAGACAGGAAGTCGCTGGACCGAAATGCTCGATGGCACCGCGAACAACCTCAACCGGGTCATGGTCGGTGCGGCAGCCAGCTTAGAAGAATCGTTTGCCGCTGCCGCCACCACCCTGGACGAAGCCCTCTCGGGGGCAGTCGTCGAAGGGCTTTCACGTCATGCCAAGGCGCTCAATCAGGGCGTCGAGCAACACGCCAAGAGCCTCGAAGAGACGCTCGTCAGGCATGCAGTGCTGCTCAACGAAGGGCTCGATCATCACACGACTTCACTCGCCCAGGCAGAGGCGGTTGTTGCCGAGGAAAATCGTCGCCACTTGGCTGAGGTGGAAGCGGCCGTCGGTGAAGCAATGCTCGTGGCCTCTAGTCGCCAGGAAAAACTGATCGCCAAGAGCGAACAGATCCTCCAAGAGATGCAGGCTGCATTAGTTGATTCGGCCAGCGCGACGGTTGCCCAGCAGGAACAGCTTTACCGCCAAGGTGAGGTACTCCTGAAGCTTGTTGAAGGCACGAGCCAGATCAAGCAACTCGAAGACTCGCTCAACGGCAATCTGAGAGCTCTGGCCGAATCGCACAACTTTGAGAAAACCATCTCGAGCCTATCGGCCATCCTGCAACTGCTGGGTGCCCACTTAGGCCAATCGCTCGTCTCGGGTGATCATCTTGAGATGACTCCTCTTCGCACGCAGAATAAGGCAGCATGAGCAATCGCAACGCAAGCGAGAACTCCGATTCAATTAGCCTGTTCCCCTTTCTTGCCGTGCTGCTGTGCACGATGGGGGCCTTGCTAGTGTTGTTGGTCGTATTGGTCCAGCGCGCAACTCGGGAGGGCCTGGTGGCCCAAATCACCGAACTTGCGCTGACTTCCGCTACTGAGTCAACACCACAGAATCGCGAAAAGGCCGAGCAACTCCAGCAAGAGTTGGCGGACATTGCTGCGTATCAAGAGAAACTTGAGAAGCTTCGGCTGGAAGCAAACAAACGTCTGCAGGACGAACAACTTCGCTTGAGCCACTCTGAAGAGCACGCTAGACGGCTCGAAGAAGAGCTAGCCAGACTTTCCATCGCTGCGGCACAACTCAAGCAAACTGAGGAAAACCAGTCAGTCGATCAAGAACAAGCCGAACGCGAAGTAGCCCGCTTGGAAAAACTAGTTGCTGACACCAAGCAGCAGATCGAAGATCTCCGCGCTCAGAGTGGCGGGAAGCATTCCTTCGCAATCGTCCCCTACAAGGGCCCCAACGGCACCTATCGCCGACCGATCTACATCGAATGTAATAGTGAGGGTATCACCCTGCACCCCGAAGGTATTAAGCTCACGGCCCAAGATTTCATCGCCCCCAACTGGCCGGGGAACCCACTGGCGGCAGCCCTGCGTGCTTCGCGGGAATATCTTAACAACAAGGCCGCCAAGGGTGGCGACTATACGCCGCCGGATCCTTATCCACTGATCATCATTCGTCCCGATGGGATCAAACAATACGCACTTGCCCGTGCGGCGATCACTTCTTGGGACTCGGACTACGGCTATGAATTCATCGACGAGGACATGAAACTCACTTTTCCCGAGGCAGCCGATCCGCAACTAGCCCATGCTCAGCAACATGCCGTGATTATCGCGCGGGACCGCTTGCTTCAATTGGCCCAAGCCGCCCCGAGTCGTTTTCGAGGCATGAAGTTGGGCGGCAGCGCGTCCTCGGCCTCAGGCGACGGACAGGTTGCTGGTGGTTACGGCTACGGCAGCACCGAACCTGATCGCTACGCCACCGGCGAGTCTGCTTCCGCAGGCGGTGGAGGAGACTATTCCACAGGTGAATTTAATTCTAAAGGAACAGGAACAGATTCAGGCACTTCACCCGGACAAGGTGACGAGAGTGTCGCCGAAGGTGGCCCTGGGGAACTACAAGGCAAGAACGGCGAATTGGCCGGAACTTCCGGCGGCGCATCGACTGCAGCCGAGGGAGATTCTCCTAATGGACCATCAGACTCAGGTACATCCCCAGGCGGGACCTCAGAACAACTGACCGATAGGAATCTAACCGGCTCTCGCTACGCCCAAGGTGGCTCACCCGGCAATGGAAACCCTGACGGCGCATCGGCTTCAGCGGATGGCGGCGCTTCCCAACAAGCCGACTCTTCTCAGCAAGCAAGTGCCGGTGGCTCTAACGCTTCGTCTCAACCGTCCACTGCTGGTGGCACTCCCACGATGAGCATGACGAACAAGCCCCCTCAGTCTATCGCCGCTTCCCAAGGTGCCAACTGGGCCGTCGAGCGCGGCAGTCAACACTCGGTTCCCATTCGCCGTTCGATCCGTGTGGTGGTGCGTGAGAATCAAATGGCGATCCTTCCCACGAGGAATGCCTTGCGGGGCACGGAGGCCACCGGACAAACCATTTCACTCGATCAGCCCGTCGAGGATATTTCGCACGAATTCGTGGATGCCCTCCGCGAGCGGATCGATGAATGGGGCCTCGCCGGCAGCGGCATGTATTGGCGGCCCGTGCTTGAGCTCAATGTCGCCTCCGACGCCCAATTGACGGCAGCACGAGTTGTCCACCTGCTCAAAGATAGCGGCGTCGATATTCAGCTCCCCGAAACTGCTGAAAACCCCGTCACAACAAATCCAACCGGTGGGGTGATGCGATGAGTAGACGCCCCATCGAAGAAGAAGATTCGGCCCAGGATTCATTCCTCGACATTGTCGCCAACCTCGTCGGCGTGATCATCATCCTGGTTATGCTGGTCGGCGCCAAAGCGACTCACGATGCCTTCAGTGGTAAGGAAGTAGCTGTTCCGGAAGAAAAGGTCGTCGTTGACAATGGCCCGGATGAAAAGGAACTTGAGGCTCAACTCAGAGCCGCCCGCTCAGGATTGTTTGAAGCACGACGGGAAGTGGAGCAACTCGCTACTCGGCTCATCCAAATCAAACGTGAAGCAGACGATTTCGACGCGGAACGAGTCAACCTGGCGATGCATCGCAGCGTGGTCGAAGAAGATATGGCCCGCCGCCGCGAATTGCTCGATTCTGAACACCAGCAGCAATACGATGTCCAAAAACAAATCGCAGAATACCAACTCACGCTCGACGCGCTCACCAAGGAACAGTTGGGCCTGCTCACTGGCCCTGAGACCGTCGAAGAACTCGAGAGCGTCCCTACTCCCTTGGCCAGAGAAATCGATGGCAACGCAATTCATCTGAGACTCAAAAAGGGTCTGGTCTCGATCGTCCCGTTCGACGAACTGCTCGATGAAGTGCAGAATCATGTGGAAGATATTCGCCGCCGACTCCAGTCCAGCGACCACGTGGTTGACACCTTTGGCCCCATCGACGGTTACCGCATTCGCATGACGGTTAGTCGCGTGGCCGACCCCATGTCGATAGGCCACCGCGCCGGACAGATCATGCGAATCGAGTACGATCAGTATGCTGAGGTTTTGCCGACCTCCGAGGGGATCGGCCAAGACGTCGAACAAGCCCTCATGCCAGGCGGTTCGCTCTATAAATACTTACAAGATCACCGCCGCGTATCGCCTTCGGTGGTCGTTTGGCTCTACACGGACAGCTTTGACGATTTCCGCCTGCTCAAACGCACGCTCTGGGAAATGGGTTTTTCGATGGCAACCCGCCCCATGATCCCCGGCGCCAACATCGGCGCCTCACCACACGGCACCAAAGCGGCGGCGCAGTAAGCAACGCCCTTCTTCCCATCATTTTGAATCGGCAATAATCCCTGACAGGTTCAAAGACGTTGACGATGCAAGCAACCGATCATCATTCCAAGGATTAGAATGCTCGACGCATTTTGCTCCGGAACAGCTTGCACGGCTGCATTGAACGGGATACTACCGCCGAATTGACGTTGCCAGGCAAGGAAGTCGGCGCCGTCTGTGTCACCATCTCCATCGGTGTCAGAACCTAGTCCACCGAAGTCACCTTGCCATTTTATCAAATCCTCGGCATCTACATCGCCGTCACCGTCGAAGTCGGCTGAAAATGGAGAAACCACTTCCAGCACCACACTCGTTGCGGTGTATTCAACATTCCATAGCAGGTCGCCGATGTTTGGCAGATCTTCGCTGGCGAATGTGCCGAGTACGCTCGAGGCGGTAAGGATATCGAAACTATCCCCGATATTGGGGCTGAAACCTTCGATCAGCGCGACATCGAGCGTGCCATCAAGGTTGACGATATTTGTAACGTCGAGGGCATCGTATTCGCTCCCGCGTGTCGTGCCGCCGATCTCTAATGAGAGTTCACCCCCTGCCAGTTGCGTGTAGCTGCCCGTGACGGTGGTGAGCATGATGTCGGGTCCAGGCACCAAAGCACCGCTTTGGTTCGTTAGATTGCCATGCACACCTTCGACTGTGACTCGTCCATCGAGAAAACTGAATTGACCACTATCTGAAATGTCCATTTGCACCACTTCGATTGCAGCGTCATTGCGTAGAGTCAATGTACCCATCGATTCAAAGCGACCAATCGACAGCAAACTTACCCTGAGCTGCGTCCCCATGCCATCGACGACCACTTCACCACTAGTACCATCGTTGCCAATATTGAGAGTATCAATCGATAAGTCGGCACCCAGATTGAGTTCCAAAGCAGTATCGTCTTCTAGGGAGAAAGACGCAAAAGAGAAATCAAGCTGTGCTTCGTTGGTAGCTGTGAGCGATTTGGCAGCGGCTAATTCCAAGTAATCACCGCTAATTGTTGTCAATGTTCCACCATCGATAAGCATGTCTCCGTTCGCGTAGAATATTCCCCCATCGAGGTTGAGCGAACCCGTCGTGTTCACAGTGGTGAGGCCAATTCCAGTGGTGAATTGCCCGCCAATCAAATTAATTGCAGACGATCCAGTGCCTGTCGTACTACCAACAGCCAGTGTCGAGGCCCCCGTTTGAGTTATGCTAGCGCCGCCTGAAACGGTGATCGTCCCACTGCCCAGGGGCCCGGTGCTTACATTGATGTTCCCTGCGATCATACTCGCGTCATTTTTGACATCCAAAAAGTCCATCGATTCGTCAATTAAAGAGGTCCCGATATTCAGTTCTCCGGAGATCGTGGCAGTCGCGGAGTCTCGGAGCGTAAAGCGATTCGTACCACCACCTTGGTTTTCGATCGGCACTCCGATGGTCACCGCAGGAGCGCCAAAAGTGGAGCCTAAGCCGCCAACGATCAACTCACCACCCAGGAATCCTCCGAGTACAAAGTGATCCGTAGCGATGACATCTGCACCAGAGTTGATTTCGATGCTGACACCATCGTCGAGAAAAGAGGCTCCCGCGAAATTTAGTTGGGCTCCGTTGGAAGCGGTCACAGAGCTATTAGCACTAAAACCCAAGAAGCTCGAATTGCCCTTATTGAACGTTCCCCCATTGATCAACAGGTCACCTTTCAGACTCAGCACGCCATCATCAAGGTTGAGTATGCCTGTAGGCATAACGGTCGAAATGCCTGTGCCAGAAGTAAAGCGGCCACCCGAAAAAATATTGAGCTCGCCCACACCACTGTTGGCACTACCAATGGTCAATGTAGTGCCGGGCAACATCTGGGAAATCATAGACTGCGCACCAGAAACGGTCATCGTGCCCGTGGCGCCGGAATCGACGGTTGCGATGTTGATATTACCGGTAGTCATTTCACTGCCACCATCGACCTCGACGGTACCCTTTGAGGTAGCAATTCCGGAAACGCCAAGTTGAAGTGTGCCGTTTAGTCCGTAAGACGACCGCGCCTGCTCTGTAATCCGCAAGCTGCCTACGAATCCCGACGAACCGATTGATTGACTCCCCATGCCTTGCACGTTCAAAAAGGAGTTCTCTCCCCTTACTTCGACGATTCCATCGCCCGTGCCCGTGCCAATCGGCATCTGGTCGCCAACAAAGAGGCGTACAGGATTTGTTGCCGAACCAATGTTAAGCTTGCTGCTATTACGTACAATCACATCCGCCCGACCTGTCGTGAGATCTAAAGTCCGGGCGACAGCGCTATCGCTCAGTAGCGTTACAACCCCCGCCGATTGAAAGATTCGATCAGCCGCTTCGTTCTGTTTGAGCGTGATTGTGTATTGACCAGCCTCATTTAGTTCGATTTCGTCGCCGGGTCCCGGAGGGGGAGTGCCTGGCCCGCTCGTGACATTCCAGTTGCTCGATTCATTAAAATTTCCACTGATCGCGTTCCTCCATTCCATGTCGTCGGCGTAGAGAGCACATGAATAAAACAACCATGGCAGTAAGACAAAGCACCCGGAAAGAGCGCGAGTGCCACACGCAACGAAAAGGCGATGCATTAGAATATTGATTCTTCGCAAAAGGCTTCCTCTGGAGTAGCTACCCGCAAATGGAGTTGACGACGCAATCATTTTGACGGCCTACAATCTCCACCGTTGGTCATGCAAGTGAATAGTTGCGTCGACAACAATTTGCGAGGAAAACAAGAGTCAATACAAGTAGCGTTGATGGTTCAGGAACAGCAGCGGTAACCGTTGTCGACTGACTCATACCATGTTGAGTCTGCCACTGAGAAATTAATGCAGGATTGGTACGTTGAATCATAAGGAAATCCGCACCGTCGACATCACCATCTAAGTCAACGTCGGCAGAGAGTGAAGATTCGAAATCACTTAGCACAATTTGATCGGCACTAAAGTCGAGCGTTACCTCAAACGAGCCGAGACCGTCGATCGTGCTGAGCCGCCCACCAGAAGCGACGTTGTCGAAAAAACCGGCCAAGACGCTTGTTGAGAGGATGGTAAACGAATCGGAGGGGTCGGGGACAAAACCATTAAGCAGGGCAAGCTGTAAATCCCCATCCAAGAGTGTCGTTCCTGTCACGTTTACGAAGTCGAACTCCGCTACCTGAAGCGTACCACCGATTTCAATTTCGAGTGCAGCGCCAGTTTGTTGTGTGTAGTCGCCCACGATTGTGGTGCCGCCGGCTGAGGATCCCGGGGCTAAAATGCCCCCAATGTTGGTGAGATCACCATGGAATGTTCCAACGCTAAGCGTGCCCCCCACGAAAATGAATAAACCACCGTTGGTGTGGTCAATTGTCTTCGCATTGAGGGTGCCACCGGCAATTGAGAGCTGCCCCGTAGCATCGATCACCGTGTCGCCAGAGGTGTTGTTATACTGTCCACCCGACTGAATTCTGAATATCCCCGAGCTCAAGCCGACATCGCTACTGCCAAGAACGAGACTGCCGTCCACCTGGGCGGTTGCATTGTTGCGCAACGTGACGATTGCGCTACCGCCATTGAGTCCCCAATATGCATGATTAGCGACTATTAATTCGGATCCGGGGCCATCGATGATCAGTTCACCGTCGGTGACTGTTCCGATAACGAAAAGCCCAGCCATTCGAAAATCAGCACCCGAGGTAATTTCAAACCGGTTTCCTGAATTCACAATATATTGGCCTAAGAAATTCAGCACCGCATCCTCGGAAGCCGTCACTGATTTACCAGCGGCAAGGTTTAAATTGCCACTAGTGAATTTGTTAATCCGGCCCCCCACAACCACCACGTCTTCATTCGCGTTGAACGAGCCAACACCGGCGTTGCCAATATTCAACGTGCCGGTGCCGTTAATCGTAGTCGTACCGGTACCTGTGGTGTACACGCCGCCATTAACGATATTGATCGTAGCCGAGCCAGTCTCACTCTCGTTGCCGAGATTAAGCGTCGAATCGCCAGTTTGAGTGAGCGTCGAGCCGCTCCCGATGATGGTGAGAGTGCCCTTACCGCCGTTACTTGTGGCGATGTCGAGATCGTTCAATACTAGGTCGGCGTTCGATTCGATCGAGAGACTACTAACTGAATCACTCGAATCTGCTAACCGGATGTCTCCGAAATCACCGCTTGCTTCGTTGCGGAAAGTAATGTTGGCATTCCCCAGAAAGCCCCATCTGGCAAAGCTAGCGGAGGTTGTAGTGACAGTTGAGCCTGGACCTTCGACGATCAGCATTCCATTTTCACCAATGCCAATCTGAAGCGTATCCAACAACCAGTCGCTACCACTGTTGATCTCAAACCTCGTTCCATCGTCAATTTGGTAGGAACCAAAATCTAATTGGGCACTGTTCGAGGCGGTGAGTGTTTGCCCATCGGCTAAATCGAAATAGAAGATACTACTGACGTTCAGTATGCCACCGTCCACAAGCACTGGTCCATTGGTATTGAGCGTGCCATCGCCGGTTAGTCCTACGTTGACTGTGCCCGTCTCGCGGATCGTAAGTGCTTCTGCCGTTACAACTGCTCCCATTTCGATATCTAGCTGTCCTGCTGTCGAAAGATCGTTTGAGCCAATTTCTAGTGTTCCCGAGAAGATGCCGAAAGCATTATTGCGGAGTGTGACCAGTGCGCTCCCTGCTTGATCTCCCCAATGGGTGCCACTGCCGGCTGCGAATGTTGAGCCGCTACCATCCACGATTAACGTATCTGTCGCGCTGTCACCAAACCCCATCGTGAAGGCACCGGTCACGGAAAGATCCGAACCTGTACTTATTTCGAAAGTACTTCCTCTGCGAATCAGGGGACCTTCGGCAAAGTTCAATTGAGCGTTGTTTGTTGCAGTGAGATTAGTGCCAACACCCACGTCAAACAACCCTCCGCTGACTTCGATGCTACCACCATTCACATCAACGCCACCGAAGGCAATGAACTCACCCCCGGTTTGATTCAGTAATCCGGTGGAGTTAATCGTCGTAACGCCAACCTGCGTTTCAAACTGGGCACCAGTTCTGATGTTCAATGTGCCCGTTCCTGAGCCCGTCGCACTGCCGATTGTGAGCGATCCGGAGTCTTGGATCACAGTTGCATTTTCTACATTGAGTGTGCCGAGAGCGTCACCCCCCTTCGTGGCAATCGCGATCAATCCTGTATCGATGTGAGCGCCACTCTCAACCGAAAGAGTGCCAACCGCTCCGGAAGTGGATGTGTCGGCCAATGCGATCTCCTCGAAAGTACCATTCGAGTCATCACCAAACGTCGCGGTGGCCGTATTACTTCCTAATCCCAACTGCAATGCTCCCGTCACAGAGACATTGCTACCTGATTCACGAGCGGTAAGCGTTCCCTCACCAAGTAACCCCATGCCGAGGTCCCCTGCAACCATGAAATCGGAACCCGAGTTGATCTCAAAAGTCGATCCATATCCAAGAAGATAACGGCCAAAATTGAGCTGCGCGTTATTTGACGCAATAAGTGTCTGGCCGTTGGCAAATTGAAAATCATCGAAATCGCCAACGTTGAGCGATCCAGCGTTGATATTCACCGGTCCCCTAACATCAAATGCTCCATCGCCGACGATACCAACATTCACTGTCCCAGTCGCATTGATCGTCGTTGTTCCTGTGCCGGTTGTGAATGATGCGCCATTCTCGATTCTAATAGTGCCCATTCCGCCCGAAGCGCTTCCGACCGTGAGATTCGCGCCGCTAAGGGTTTGATTCACTGACGATAGACTGCCGTCGATAATCAATGTGCCGGTGGCGTTGGACGTGAGAGTGGCAATGTCTAAATTTCCGACGTTGAGAATGCCACCGGTATCGACTAGCACTGTCGCTTGGCTTCCACCATTGCCCGAGTCGGCAAGGTTGAGTGTGCCACCGCTGCCGACGGTACCAAAGTTTGCCAACGCGTTGTCAGATACGATCAGTACGCCGTGGTTGCCGCTAAAGCCCAGGCTATGGTTAGTAGCCCCCAACACATCGAGCCGCGAATCAACCCCTACCACCGAGACAGTGCCATCCGCTTGACTGCCAATGTTCATCACACTCACATTCAATCCGCCATCAGAGCTAACATTAGGCAGATTCAGAAAGACAGGTTTGAGAGCTGTGCCGATTTGCAGCGTGCCGCCACTAATGTTAGCGTCGGCTGGTCCTGTGGCGAGTGTGTACGTGCGGAGCGTTGAGGAATCACTCTCAAAAAAAACTGTGCCGTCTGTGACCGTCAGTTCATCAGAAACCGCATCGCCTGTGAAGACCACCACAGGGATGGCGTTCTCAAAAAACTGGGCTCGATCTCCCACATCAGGGACTCCAGCATCCCAATGTGAACTGTTTTGGAAGGTTCCACTTCCACCGTTTCCATCTGAGCCCGTCCACTCGGTAGTGATCGCCATTCCCGGTGCGGTCGGGAGAAGAGATGTCGAACAGATTAGGAGTCCGCGAAACAGACCCACATAAAGCTTCCGTAACATACTAGACATAGGAACTCCCAATTGAAGTGTTGGGAAAGGGGAACTCTATGCAGCGAATATAGATGTTCGACATCCTAAACACAAGTAAATACCCTAAAACAGCGGAATTATTACTTCTCGCTTCGACGTTTTCTGCAGGTGAGAACTTCATTCTCAAGGGAGAAGAAAGAACATTTGACTCCAAATAGGTCAAGCAACCTGTGGCTGGAAGGTGATCCCCGGCGCCAACATCGGCGCCTCGCCGCACGGCACCAAAGCGGCGGCTCAGAAACCTTAACCGCGAAGGCAACTCAGTAAGAAGGCGCTGCCATTCGCTCGACCGTGACTTCCATGCCAAGTAATTCCACCGGGTCGCCGAACTGTGTGTAGATGGCGACGTCGGCCGCATCTCGACCATAGGCGATTGCCACTCGTCCACCTTGGAGGTCGTCTTGTGTTGGATCGAATGTGTACCATCTCCCTCCGACATAGGCCTCGAACCAGGCATGCAGATCCATCGGCTGCAGCTTCTCGAGATATCCCACAACCATGCGCGCCGGAATCGAAAGCGCGCGGCAACAAGCGATGCCTAAATGTGCCATATCTCGGCAGACGGCCTGCGATCTCTGATTGACCTCGCACGCACTGATAATTTCCTGGCCCGCCCCGGGCGTGTACTGTGTTGTCCGGCGAATGTAATCGACGATTGCGGCGCATTGATCGTACCCAGGCGCCCAACCCGCGACGATTGAAGACGCCATCTGGCTGAAACGATCTGATTCGCAATACCGACTTGGCAGAAGGAACGGCAACGTTTCGTCGGGCAAGAGCTGCACCTCCACAAACGGAGCCCCAGGAGCGGTATCGGAGAAATCGGCGGATTCGATATCAACCGACGTGTGGACGGAGAATTGCCCGGGTGGCGCCACCAACCGCTGGCAAAGGTTACCAAACGGATCGGTGAACTCGACCGCAGGGACGCTTGGGGTCAAAACATACTGTTCACGTCCGACCCATTGCTGCCACCCGCTGCGCGGTCGCAGCATGAACAAGAAGGGAGTTGCAACCGGAATATTAAAGTCAAGAAAGCAGGTTGCATGCATCCACATGGAAAGTTGATTCCGTTAGGAGAAAACACTTTGGCACGATTCTCTGCCACTCAAAGTCACCGCCTAACAACCTGTGGGTGGGCATTTCCGAACCTAGTTAGTCTAGCAGCATTGCTGGCTGATGCAACTTATCTCTGACACGGGTCATGAGAACTGCAAAGTCAAAATACACCGAATTGCAAATGCCCAATTTCCGAGTACTAATGACCAAAACAGTCAAGATTCCTGCCGAACTTGGTCATTGGAAATTGTTCATTGATTATTTCCCTACCAATACCGACGTACTTTGCAGTTCTCCTGAGACAAGGGTTTCCGGTATCTCATCTCTTCTGGCGAGCCGTAAGCGTTAGCGCCCGGAGCAATTTGCATTTTCTCCGGGCGCTAACGCCTACGGCTCGCCTAGATGAGTCTTCCGTGTTCTGCTGACCAGACGATCAGGGGGTTTGGCTGTTTGTAGAGCACGTAGTGAATCGCTGCGCTACGTGCGGTGAGTGTTGCAAGCTTGCGGGTCGAGCCTCGCATGGTCCACCATGTTTTTGAAAGGGGCTTTTCATAGGTCCGGTTCAAGATTCGACTTCCATACGCCTTGAAGTCAGTCAATACTCGCTTGGGGTCGGGATCACCGGATACTGTGACTACCATATGAAAGTGGCTACTCATGATCGCTACAGCATGAAGTTCCCAGTTGCGATGCGCGGCCGTCTCTTGAAATTGAGGCAGAAGCAGCTCCGCTTTTGCCTGGGATAGAAGAATCGGCGGACATTTCAGCAAAGCCGTCGAACTTCGTTGAATTCCTGGTAAATGTTCCTCCCACGGCTCGCTTGGCCGATCGTGCTCTATACGTGAGACGACATCCGGATCACCTGGGCGTCGATCTCGTACTGAAGTTACCGAACCACGCTCATTGCCGGGAAGCCAAGTGCCATAGGTCGTATTTGTGAGGAGCCAGTGACGCATGGCCTTAATTCTATCGGATAAGTGTACGCCTGTCAACTATTTCTCTGGCGAGCCGTAAGCGTTAGCGCCCGGAGCAATTCGCATTTTCTCCGGGCGCTAACGCTTACGGCTCGCCGGGTAGCCAAACTATAAGTGCATGGGAATCGAGCGAATTTGCTCGTTTTGCTGGGGCGGTTCGGGTGGATCAATCCAAGGAATCTCCTGTCCCGCTTCAAACATTTTTACAACACGTGACTTGAATTCCCGCATCACTTTGCCCAACACATCACGCTCCGAACTGCCGCTCGCTTCGATCCCAGCCAAATTCGCCACTCTTCCGGTCACCGTTGCGTCTTCATTCTTGTGAACATAAACTAGGCAAACAAAGACGGGAACGTTGGGCTTGGAGTCGCCGGTGATGCCTAGTGAATTTGGATTGTTTCGATTCGATTGCATGTTGATACTCTAAATCACTGCTCCCCTTAATCATCATCCGCGCGCAGCACCGAGACAAACGCCTTCTGCGGGATGTTCACGCTGCCAAATTGTTTCATCTTGGCCTTGCCTTTTTTCTGCTTCTCCAGCAGTTTTTTCTTGCGTGTCACATCGCCTCCGTAGAGTTTCTCGGTAACATCCTTGCGGAAGGGGGCGACCGTGGTTCGCGCAATGATCTCGCCACCAATCGCGCCCTGGATAGGAATCTTGAATTGATGGCGAGGAATCTCCTTGGCTAACTTTTCGCAATAGTGCAGTGCACGGCTACGAGCTTTGTCACGGTGCACGAGATACGAAAGCGTATCGACAGGCTCTTTGTTGACTAAAATATCGACTTTCACTACATCCGTCGTGCGATACTCGATCGGCTCATAGTCGAGAGAACCGTAGCCGCGGGTAAGCATTTTCAGCTTGCCATAGAAGTCAAACAGCACCTCGCCAAGTGGCATAACGCTGGTCACTTCCAGACGTTTGGCCGACAGGTAGTTCATCGTCTGACTCTCCGAACGATGTTCGCGGCACAGTTCCATGACAGGGCCGACATATTCTTCGGGAGTGATAATCGAAGCCTTGATGTACGGCTCACTGGCAGACTCGATCGACATCGGATCGGGCCAGTAGCTCGGGTTATCCACCTCCATCTCTGAACCATCCCTCATGGTCAGCTTGTACTTCACCGAGGGGGCGGAGATGACCAGCCCGATATCGAACTCACGCTGCAAGCGTTCTTGAATGACATCCAGGTGCAGCAGGCCAAGAAAGCCGCAACGAAATCCGAAACCAAGGGCCGCCGAACTGTCTTTCTCAAAGGTCAAAGCCGCGTCATTGATCGCGAGTTTTTCCAAAGCCTTTGTCAAATCCTCGTACTCACCCGTATCCATGGGATAGATCGAAGAGAACACAACTTGCCGGGCTGGCTGATAGCCGGGGATTGGCTCGCTCGCTGGACTGTCGGCGAGTGTGATCGTATCGCCGATTTCGATATCCTGCACACTTTTAACCCCAGCTACAATGTAGCCCACCTCTCCTGCGCTGAGTTGCTTACGGGGGTTGAGTTGGAACTGGTTGTAGCCCAATTCATCCACCTTAAAGTCCCGGTCCGCATGCATAAAATGAATCACATCCCGCGGCTTGAGCGTCCCTTCCATTACACGACATTGCAGTATCACGCCACGAAACTTGTCGAAGTGCGCATCAAACACGAGCGCCTTTAGCGGTGCTTTGGGATCGCCCTGAGGAGGGGGCAATTTCTCGACAATGCCCTGCAACACTTTCTCAATATTGACGCCATTCTTCGCGGAAATCGGAATCGCAGCGAACGGATCGAGCCCCAACTCCGCATCGATCGCTTCTTGGGCTCGCTCAATATCTGCCGACGGCAAATCGATCTTGTTGATGATCGGCAGCAGTTCCAAATCGTGTTCCAACGCCATATACAGATTTGCGACCGTTTGTGCCTCGACTCCCTGCGAGGCATCGACAATGATCAAGGCGCCTTCGCACGCCATCAAGGATCGGCGGACTTCATGGGAAAAATCGACATGACCAGGCGTGTCAATGAGATTGAGCAGGTAGTCTTTGCCATCCGCTGCGGAATAGTTGAGCGTGATCGTGTTGCTCTTGATGGTGATGCCCCGTTCGCGTTCGATGTCCATCGAATCGAGCATCTGCTCATGCAGGTCTCGCAGAGAAATGCCCCCACAAGTTTGGATAAGCCGATCCGCCAGAGTCGACTTTCCATGGTCGATATGGGCGATAATGCAGAAATTACGTATGTGTTCCATACCGTAGTTTTAGCAGGAAACGTCGCCGAAGATCAGGTGGCGACTGCGAGAGTTATTCAGCAATGCCCCCAAATTCACTGCGCGGCAGTTGTGAAGCGGACGGGCACCTCTGGGGACATGAGTTCAAGAAACCTTGTCCTTCTTGGGATCGTCCTCATCCGGCGCCAGATAAAACGAGCGCAGCACCAAGCCGATCGCTCCGCACACCAGCAGCGCATCCGCAATATTGAAATTCGGCCAGACCCATTGGTCGCTCGCCTGGAAGAGAATCCAGTCGCGCACAGCGTAGATGGTATCGCCTTGGCGTGTGGGATCAAACCTATCCCAGGTCAGTCCCGAAAATCCCGCCCGATCGTAAAAATTGCCCAGCACGCCTCCCATGATGCAACCTAAGGCGGTGGTGAGCCAGAAATCCTCAGCCGCGCGATAGTAGAACAGCCAGACGGGAATCGCGATGGCCGCCAGGATCGAGAAGACCGCGAAGAGCCAGACCTTGCCTTGCCCCATGCCGAACAAGGCCCCCTCGTTGAGGCTTTTTTGGATGCCGACGTGCCCCTCGATCAGCCACCACTCGCTGCCGTGGAACAGCTCAGAGCTAGCGAAGACAACTTGCTTGGTCCACAGATCAGCAATGCAACCCGCCGCAGCGAGCAGGCAAAACCATAGCACCCGTCGGGGCCAGAGACTCAAGGAATGTTCCATACTCCTCACTTTGCCTCGAATGTGGGTGGCGTCTGCTCCAAGCAGAATTCCAGGGAGTTATCCTGCTGCCAGCCCTTTTGACTCACGCGAGGAAGCACATTTGACACAGAGGGGGGTGTGTGGCAATGCGTTGAGACGCGTCTTTGGAATCACTCCGCCGCATTCTTCGCACGTGCCGTAGGTCTTGTTTTCGATCCGAGTTAGGGCTTTTTCAATGGAACCAAGGGTATCTTCTTCAGTCGCCAGCAGGCTCAGAGTAAACTCTTGCTCAAAGTTGTCGCTTCCAAGTTCCGCCATGTGTATTGGCATGCTCGAGGGCTCGTGATTCTCACTTCCTAATGCCTCGTCAGTCATCGACGTCACATCGTTTCGCAACCGGGAACGGAGCAGGGTTAGTCGCTCCTTGTAAACCTTCATATCAGCTGAATTCATCAATGTTCTCCGAAATAATGACCACCCCCAGCGTACTACGTGCGATGGAGACCAGACCCGTTATTTTAACGAGCCAGTTTGACCGCGTCAAACGTTTTCCACGGCTCCCTCCAGGACCTAACCTGTTGCGGTATAATGCCTTGCAGCCACTCCTTCGCGAAATTTATGAAGGAATTGGCAGCTTGTTTTCGTAGGCCGGAACTAGCAGTGCGCAGTTCCGACATGGGAAGGGCGTTTCGCGTTTTCGCTGCCGGAAATGCGCGCGGCTTGCTCACGGCCTACAGGTCCCATTTGTCTTGAGTTGCAGGAGAATGTAGCCCGCACTAGACTGGGTTTTTCTGCCGGAACTGCGCACGGCTTGTTCCGGCCCAACACAAATGCTGTGCGCAAAGTAATCTCGGAGTTCATGTGGCTAATTCGGTGAAAACTAACACCGACCAGGCGTTTCAGCGATGCCTGGCTCCTGATTGTGGTGCGACGTACGACATTGGCGAAGTCCTCACTGCATGTAAATCCTGCGGCGGTTTATTGGATATCGCCTACGATTGGGACCAGTTACCCGTTCCTAAGACTCTCCGAGAATTCGAAAAGAAATGGTCCCGTCGCAATGAGCCTCTTTGCCGGAGCGGCGTTTGGCGCTTTCACGACTTGTTGCCATTCGCACCGCCAGAGAAAATCGTCACCATCGGCGAAGGGCAAACGATCCTGGCACCCTCGGATGGTGTCGCCAAGTATATTGGCCTCAACCCTGGGCAGTTGTTCTTGCAGTACGAAGGGATGAACCCTTCAGGCAGCTTCAAGGACAACGGCATGACAGCTGCATTCACCCATGCCCATACCATCGGAGCCAAGCGAGCCGCTTGCGCATCGACTGGCAACACGAGTGCTTCGCTGGCACTCTATTGCGGCGTGAGCAAGCTGATGCAAGCCGTGATCTTCATCGGCTCGGGGAAGATTTCTTATGGCAAACTTTCCCAGGCACTCGACTACGGGGCTCTCACCTTGCAGATCGCCGGTGACTTCGACGACGCCATGCTGAGGGTCCGCCAAGTGAGCGAGCAGCTTGGCATCTATCTGGTTAACAGCGTAAATCCCTTTCGGCTCGAAGGGCAAAAAACGATCATGTATCGGGTGCTTGAAGGCCTCGATTGGGAAGTCCCCGACTGGATCGTCGTGCCGGGGGGGAATCTGGGCAATAGTTCTGCCTTTGGTAAGGCTTTCATGGAACTCAAGGAGCTGGGGCTCATCGATCGGGTGCCGCGCCTGGGGATCATCAACGCCGCGGGGGCGAACACGCTCTACCAATTGTTCGAAGTGAATGGCCAGCGCTGGAATGATGGTGATATCGACCGCGGTGCTGCAGCCAATTACTACGAGGAATTAGACAAGAGCCACCGTCGCGCTTCGACCATTGCCAGCGCTATCGAGATCAATCGCCCTGTGAACTACCAAAAGTGCCTGCGGGCTCTCGACATTTGCGACGGGGTCGTCCGCGAAGTGACCGACCAGCAGATCCTCGACGCCAAGGCACAAGTTGGAGCCCACGGCCTGGGCTGCGAGCCAGCAAGTGCGGCAAGTGTCGCCGGTGCCAAAATGCTCTCAGCCGAAGGGGTCATCGCCCCGTCCGATCGGGTGGTCTGTATTCTCACGGGGCATCAACTTAAGGATCCCACCGCGACGGTCGCCTACCACACAACCGATCAAGACGAATTCAACCGTGTGCTAGGAAGCCGAGGAGTCCAACGAGCCGAATTCGCCAATCGTGCAGTAGCTGTTGCCAATGATCTCCAAGAGATTGTTCAGGCGATACAATTGAATAGTTAAATGCTCTTCAACAGGCGAGCCGGGTGCGTAAGCTTTCGGTATGTAGGATTAGATGAGTAAAGTTAGCTTCCCTAATAGCCATCGCCGGAAGGCAATGGTTTCCAAGGATTGACTGAGGATGGCCATGAAAATCGCAGTACACGGCGCAGCAGGACGCATGGGGCAACGAGTAGTCGCCTTGGCGAGTGCCGATAGTCGTTATCAGATTGTTGCCGCGTTGGAATCGGCAACGCACCCGGCACAAGGGCAAGACGCTGGGTTACTAGCCGGCGTGGGTAAACTTGGCATCCCGCTAGCGGTGGTAGGGGAATCCGACGCCGACGTGGTGATCGATTTCTCGGTCCCCGATGCAGCCATCGCCGTGCTAACGCACTGCCTGGAATTCAATAAACCCCTGGTGATCGCCACGACCGGCTTTGATGTTCCGCAGGACGACTACATCCGCGAATCGGCCCGAAAGATTCCCATTGTTTGGGCACCAAGCATGAGTCCTGCGGTGAACTTGCTGATGAAGCTCACAGAGACTGCCGCAAAGTCCTTGCGCGATCTGCCGACAGGAGTGGACGTTGAGATCATCGAGCGGCACCATCGCTTCAAGGAAGACGCCCCCAGTGGCACGGCCCTGCGGTTCGGCAAGATCGTCGCCGAGGCGATGGGCCAAGAGTCGCACATCCATGGCCGCCACGGTAGGCCAGGTGAGCGCCCTCGCAACGAGATCGGCTACCACGCACTCCGCTCCGGCGATAACCCGGGCGAACATACCATCATCTTCGGCATGCTTGGCGAGACGATCGAACTCAAAGTCGCCGCCTCCAACCGCGACTGCTACGCCCAAGGCGCCCTGATCGCTGCCGATTGGATCATCGACAAACCACCTGGCCTGTATAGTATGAACGACGTGTTGGGGTTGTAGCTGTTAGCGTTTAGCAGTTAGCCGTTAGCTTTTAGCCAGAGAGAGTTAACCGACCCGCACCCTTCTGGCTAATTGCTAATAGCTAACCGCTAAGAGCTTCAAAATGGCCAAATGCGACGAAGGATATCTCTGTGAAGTCTGCGGCAAAGACGTGGCCAATCTGACCGAGAGTGATATGTACCTGCGCTACATCGTCGGCATGCTCGACCCCGAGGTGCTGCACACCACCCCCGAACGCCACATCCGCTGCAACCCAGAACTAGCGCAATACATCATCGCCGACGACTTCGAGCCCGTCTTCCGCGAAGGCCCATTCGATAAACGCAACCTCGACCCCGAATTCGTCCGCCAACAAGAAACCCTCTTCACCCGAGGTTGGCACCGGCTCAAAGAAGTGGCTGGCAAAGAATTGCCAATCATCGAGTATCCGCTGCCGGAAGTGATCGAGAAGATCAAGTCGGGTTCGCCGGGGATTGGCTGATAGTGGTTGTCCCCAGCCATGGACGAGTGCATGTTCCACCCATTGCTTAGTCGGCATCAGCTGGCTCAAAAACTTCCACAATTCGACACGGCAATATGCCAGAGAGTACAATGGCAATTGCGAGTTCAGCTTCATCATTGGGAATTTCGAAGCTCATCCCTCCTTTTTCTTTTGAAATCATTTCGCTCTTAACGATGCTAAGCAGCCGATTCTCCAAGAGCATGCCTAGGAATCGCGGAGATGGGCCCGATTGATGACTGCCTATGAGCTGAGCAAGTAATTTATTTCCTTCATTATTCAGAGTAAAGCCAAGCTGACTGCATCCTTCTTTACTGGGACGACTATTAGCTGCAACCAAGTACTCTCCGCCAATCGGCTTGTCGCTTATCAGCAACAAGACCTGAGGCACCTTGCCTACCAGTCTTATTACGGCACGATTGTCGGACAGATCAACCGGAGCGCATTCGCCATTACTGTATGGCATCCATTCAGCAACCTCACGGCCTTTTATTTTTACAATTCGCTGATCGGATGAAAGCAGTAAAGCCTGATCTACGATCTCTTTATCTCCAACGGCGTTGGCAAGAAGTCTGAATTCAATCGTACCAATTGTAGTTACAAGTCTAGTAATTGAATCCCAATCGATTTTCGCATCTGCTGGGACATCTATCCTGAGAATTTGATTGTTCAAGGCGGTAGCTTGACTAGAGGAATTAAGACGTTCATTAAGAGTAATGATCACGCTTCGCATTAAATTGCCGTCTTCGTCTCCTTCAGGATCAAGTTCAAAAACTAGTGATCTCGGTTCCGCCGTTTGACCGATTACAGATGAACTATATGGAAACAGAGCGACAATTATACAAACCCATTGAATGCGAAGAATCTTCGTCCAAGTTGATAATTCAACGTCATCAATCTCAGATTGACTACTTTTGGCTGCGACTGGTGCCACCATGAGTATTGCTCCCTTACTGCTTGAGCCCTCGGGTCCCAAGCCTTGTGTTCATGCTTTCAACCACTCCATCGCCGCCTCATACTCGCCCGCCGGAAAGTGCTTCACTTCGGCTTTCACGAAATGACTGGCGATGTTGGGCGCAATCTCCAAAAACTTGCTATCGGAGACCGCAGCGATCTTAGCTACGGTTTTGTGGTGGTCGTGAATGAATTTGATGTGGGAGACGAACGAGGCAAAATTCTGCCAGCCGGGGAAGTTCTCGGCTTGGATGAGAATGCCATTCAGTTTGCCGTGCTTCTCGATATAGGGATCGACAAGGGATCCAATTGATTTGAAATCTTCCTCGGCTAGGGGGGCTTCTGGTTTGATGACGAGGATCCCGTCTTGCTCTAAGAGTTCTGCATTAACCATGAATCTTAGCTCCTGTTCGTTGGCAAAAGTTGCTGGAGGGCCGGATTCGGACCGTTTCCTATCATAGCAACTCATCTTGCCGCATGGCACGGGTCGACCCATAATCTGTCTCATGTCTAGCGCAGAAGTTACTTCCGAAAGCATCACCGACCATCTCGATACCTCAGCCCTGCCTTCGCTTTACGCGGACCGTAGCTTTTGGGGGATGACAATTACCCAGTTCTTCGGAGCATTCAATGACAATCTGTTCAAGCAACTGATCCTGCTGCTGTCGATTACCACTGCGGCGAACGCTGATGGCGCGGCGGAAGATAATCAGTGGCTGGCGATGTTTGTGTTCGTCGTGCCATTCTTGATGCTGACGGGAATCGCGGGGTACTTGTCGGACAAGTATGGCAAGCGGGGCATCGTGATTCTTTGCAAGGTGGCCGAAATCGTTGCGATGGCATTGGGAGGCGTGGCGTTTGCAGTCTACTCGAAGAGTGATAGTTTGACCTTCCTCTATGTGGTCTTGTTTCTGATGGCTGCACAAAGCGCATTCTTTGGGCCGGCCAAATATGGAATTCTGCCGGAAATGCTTCGTGAAAGTGACTTGCCGAGGGCGAATGGGTTCATCCTGATGACGACGTTCCTCGCGATCATTTTTGGCACGGTCGTCGCCGGCTTTCTGTTGCAACAATTCCGTGACCGCTTGTGGGTCGGTTCGGCCGTGTGCATCTCGATTGCTGTCGCGGGTACGATTACATCACTATTCGTTCGCAAAGTCCCCCCGGCGAATCCCAACCTAAAGTGCGAAGCATCGTCGTTCACCGTGCCACCGGATATGCGCGAGCTACTACGGAAGGATCATCCGCTGCTGATGGCGCTTGCAGTCTCTAGCGCCTTCTGGCTCTTGGCCGGCATGGTCCCTTCGGCTGTGAATATCCTGGGGAAAGTCGAACTGGCCCTCGGCGATGAATATACGAGTATCCTGGCCGGCATCATTGGGCTTGGTATTGCCTTGGGATGTGCAATCGGCGGGCTTATTTCACGAGGGAAGGTGAATTTCACTCTGATACGAATCGGCAGCATCGGGATGCTGATCACCCTGCTGTTGATGGCCGTCCCCGCGCATGGCGATTTACAACTGCTCAAAGACGCCGACGGCAAGCTTGTTCATCTACCTGGACTAGGTGAAGGAGGCCAATGGCTCGGCTTTTGGGGGAGCTTACCGACGCTCCTGTTGCTCGGCGTATTCACGGGATTCTTTGCCGTGCCGCTGCAAGTGTTCCTGCAGTCGCGACCTCCGGATGATAAGAAAGGTCGCATGATTGCCGTGATGAATCAGGCGAATTGGATCGGCGTTCTGATGTCGGCGTTCCTGTATTGGGCGTTTTCGGAACTCATCTCGCGTCAGGAATGGCCACGTAGCACCATGTTCTTGTTTATTGCTGTGCTGATGCTGCCCATTGTGCTTTTCTATCACCCCAAGAGTGAGGTGCTAGATGCGAGGTGATATTCAGCACTAGGAAAACCATCGGCTTACGCCGACGCCTGTTAGAGGTTGTTTTCGTCGTCCGATTTGTTGCCCTCAGCTCCCACCAATTCAGTTTTGGTGAATTGTTTGTCCAAGAGTGCGGCCAGCGCTGCCTGGCTATCGAATGTCTCCTGATCGACAGCAACGGTCGCCAAGCGATTCGGGAAATCGACCATAACATCCTCCGCGCCAGGCTGAGCGGCCAGCGTATCATGCACCGCCTTTGCACACGACTCCTCGCACATCATGTCAGGCACTTTGAATTCGACCGTGGGGGCGCCCGCAACGTTGAATGCGGCAGGACTCGCTGTGACCGTGCTGTCTGTTGCAGTATCTGCCGCTTTCTGGCAACCAGCGACTGCGACTAACATCAGCGCAAAACATAGTGAAAATCTCATGGCTTCTCTCCCAATCGAGTTGACCCAACATTACTTGTGAGTCGTACCTCTAAAATTGCGTGGTGATTCTTAAGACTTGGCCACTACAGGCAGCTCAAGCTCGCCTTTCTTAGCCATTTCGCGGATGTCCTCGGTGATCTTCATTGAGCAATACTTCGGTCCGCACATGCTGCAGAAGTGGGCGCTCTTAAAGGTGTCCTGTGGCAAGGTTTGGTCGTGGTAGGCTTGTGCGGTTTCGGGGTCGAGTGAAAGGCGGAATTGCTCATCCCAGTCGAAGGCGAACCGAGCCCGTGACAAAGCATCGTCGCGGTCGCGCGCTCCTGGTCTGTGACGGGCAATGTCGGCGGCATGAGCAGCGATCCTGTAAGCGATCAGGCCCTGCTTCACATCTTCGCGCTCGGGGAGTCCCAGATGCTCTTTTGGCGTGACATAACAGAGCATCGCTGCGCCAGCCCAACCAGCCAGGGACGCCCCAATGCAACTGGTGATGTGATCGTAGCCTGGCGCGAAATCGGTTACCAGCGGTCCAAGTACATAGAATGGTGCCCCGTCACAAACTTCAATCTGGCGATCGACGTTCATCTTGATTTGATCCATGGGAATATGGCCAGGTCCCTCGACCATCACTTGAGTGCCACGCTCCCAGCCACGCTTGGTCAATTCACCCAAGACATCAAGTTCGGCAAACTGAGCGTCGTCACTGGCATCGGCGAGTGAGCCAGGCCGCAGGCCATCGCCGAGACTCCAGGTGACATCATACTGCCGCATGATATCGCACAGATCGTCGAAGGATTCGTATAAGGGATTCTGTTTGCGGTGGGCCATCATCCACTTGGCGATCAGCGAACCGCCACGGCTGACAATTCCCGTCACGCGATTCATGGTCAGATGCAAGTGCTCAAGCATCACGCCACAGTGGATCGTCATGTAGTCGACCCCCTGCTTCGCCTGGTGCTCGACCATGTCGAGAAAATGGTGAGGACGCATTTCTTCGATCTCGCCACCGAGTTCTTCGAGCATTTGGTAGATCGGCACCGTGCCGATGGGCACCGGCGAGGCGCCGATGATTGCAAGCCGAATCGCGTCGATATTCTTGCCTGTCGATAAATCCATCACTGTGTCGGCACCATAGTGAACCGACGTGTGAAGTTTTTCCAGTTCGCCTTCTTCGTCGCTGGTGACCGCTGAATTGCCAATATTGGCGTTCACCTTGCAACTGGCGGCGATGCCGATACACATCGGTTCGAGTCGGCCCTCCAGATGAACCCGGTTGGCTGGGATTACCATCCGGCCCGCTCCCACCTCTTCACGGATTACTGAGGGCTCTAGATGCTCGCGCTTGGCGACGAACTCCATTTCAGGCGTAATTGTCCCGGCTCGGGCATGTTCCAATTGGGTGATCGGTTCTGACATCGGGGAGAAATACCTCCTAAAGAATTTTCGGTCCGTCTCAGTGCAAGCCGGCAACCATGCGTGGGAACCCCTGAATATGCCGGGCTCATTGGCATGGTTTATCGTACTACTCGACGGATGAATGTCAATCTAGCCGATCTGTCGTTTCAGCCGTGCTGCCGTTGTTAGATTCAACCAAAATCGTATAGGTTAGCGTGCCAACACCCAACAGGACATTCGTAGATATCTTGTCGAAATCATTCACCTCCGTTTAGAAGCGTCCATGTCGCAATCAGTCAGTTCCACTCCTCGCACAATAGCCCTCGGCGATATTCATGGGTGCTACGCTGCCCTGGACAAGCTGCTCTCAACGATTGACCTGCGGAAAGACGATCGACTCATTGTGTTGGGCGATGTGATTGACCGTGGGCCACAAAGCCGCGCGGTGATCGAGCGACTCTTGCAACTACGTGATGCGTGCCAACTACTTCCAATTCTCGGCAATCACGAACAGATGTTGCTCGATGCTGTAGACGGGAAGATGGCTCTTCAGGATTGGCTCTCCCATGGGGGAGCGGAAACTCTAGATGCCTATGGCCCTGGTGCAGCACTTTCCATTCTTCCTGAAGAACACATTGAGTTTCTGCGCAGCTGGCCCAACTACCATGAAACCTCGGGGTTCTTTTTTGCCCATGGAAATTATCTGGCAGATGTAAAACTCTCCGATCAACCGTGGGACTGGCTCCGCTGGGAATCACTGCGAGATTTGTTGCCCTCTTGCCATCTGTCGGGCAGAACGGCCATTCTCGGACACACTTCGAATAAGCGGGGCGAGATACTCAACCTTGGCTACATGGTTTGTATCGACACCTACTGCCATGGCGGTGGTTGGCTAACGGCATTGGAACCGGAGACGGGGAAAGTATGGCAAACCAACGAACGCGGCGCGAGTCGCGAGGGGCAGCTACCGCCTCCTCAGAAGACCATGTAGCTGTGAAAACGCCCCGGTATTGCAATGCCGGAGCGTTCGCTGATTTGTCGAAGGTTTCAGTGTTTACGCTTGCTATTCGAAATCCTCTTCAGGAACTTCATCAGTTTCGACTTCGCTACTTGGCTTGCTGGTGAGTAGGTCATCGAAACCACCTTCAGCGAGAACTAACTGTTTGATCTCTTCGGTAATCTCCGGATTCTCTTTCAGGAAGATGCGTGATTTTTCTTTTCCCTGACCGAGTTGCATTTCGCCATAGCGGAACCAAGCCCCCGAGCGGGTTAGTACCTTTTTCTCGACGCCCAGGTCGAGAATATCTCCCTCATAACTGATGCCATCCTGGTGCATCATGTCGAACTCCGCGACACGGAATGGAGGAGCCACTTTGTTTTTGACCACTTTGAACCGTACTCGTTGTCCCACCACTTCTTCGCCATCTTTGAGTTGGCCGATGCGGCGTACGTCAATTCGGCAAGAAGAGTAGAATTTAAGTGCCCGACCGCCCGGCGTGGTCTCGGGACTGCCGAACATCACGCCAATTTTTTCGCGGATTTGGTTGATGAAGATCACCGAGGTCTTGCTCTTGGCAATCGCACCCGTCAACTTACGCATCGATTGGCTCATGAGCCGGGCCTGCAGGCCCACGTGCGAATCGCCGATCTCGCCATCGAGTTCCTTCTTCGGCACCAGGGCCGCCACTGAATCAACCACGATCACATCGACGGCATTGCTTTTGATGAGCATCTCGGTGATATGCATCGCCTCTTCACCATGGCCCGGCTGGCTGACAAGCAGCGTTTCCAAATCGACTCCTAGTTTCTTGGCCCAACTGGGGTCGAGCGCATGTTCGGCATCGATAAACGCCGCGATTCCATCTGCCTTCTGGGCCTCAGCTATGACATGCAAAGCCAGGGTCGTTTTGCCGCTTGATTCTGGGCCATAGACTTCGATTATCCGCCCACGCGGGATTCCTTGGCCTCCCAGGGCAATGTCGGCTGACAGGCTGCCGGTCGAAATTCCTTCGATGCGGCGAGTCTGCTCGGCCCCCAAAGGCATGATCGAGCCTTCGCCAAACTGCTTTTCGATGGCTGCAACGGTATTTTGGAGTTCAATACTGCCGGAAAAGAGCTTTTTCGCGGGAGAAGGAGCGTCTTTCTTGCCGGATTTTGACTTTGCTTTCTTAGCCATCGAGTTTCTCGGAGATGCGTTGTTATTCGAAGTGGAATTCTTGCTAGCTACTGCTGTCACCATGACTGGGGTCCCTTTATCCATCAGAAAAGGCGGAAATGCAAGCCGTCAGGCGGCACGATAAATACTGTACGCACGAATAGTATATCGGTGTTCACTAGTTGGTTCAAGAGGGGATTTGTGCGGGGAAATGACCTGCTTCAAAATGGCTATTTTGGCCTGCCTGTAGAGTTGGATGGACAGGCATGATTCGGAGAATCGCCAAGGTCCGCCCAATTTTGTCGCAAGTGCTTGCAAGTTAGCAATAATAAGGCTCGAACAATACATTTCGCCGAACGAATATTGAGATCTTTTTCCTATCTTTTCTTGCTTTCAAGCCACGTCGCGATAAAGCGTGTGATTTCTGTCCTACTGACTACTCACTTGTCGACATTCTCAAGAAGTTTTTCCAATCGCCAGCGAGCCTGACCCAACACCGGATGAGCCGTTTCGTTTTCTCCCAATTCCACACTCCGACGATAGGCTGCAATCGCCGCTTCTTGGTTGCCTTCGATTTCTCGGCGTTGTGCTACGTAGAACCACGGGAAACAGGCGAGTCGTTCATCGTCGGCGGTGTGATCCGTGTACTCTTTCTCGGTGACCAAGTCGAGAAAATACGCGGCGGTCATCTCATCGGGATCTGCTTGTGAAAGATCATATTTCCCGTCGCTCTGGCGATATGTTGCGAGAGCCTTTTCAAAGTTCTCTTTCGCCTCGTTTTCCTTTCCCTGAGCAAGCAGACACCAGCCCAGGCTCTTGTAGACAAAAGGCCTCATTTCGCCCATGCCGAGTGCGGTTCGAAAAGCGTCCTCCGCAGCTTCCATCTGACCTGCAGTTTGTCGAAGCTCACCTAGAACAACCGCGTCCAATGCCCCTGGAGTAAGCTCACCATGAAAATTCATCGCGACATCCATGACTTCGTTCACGGCTTCTGCTGAGACGCGACTGGCAAGACCCGCGCTCGCAGCGAAAAAACCATGCTGGAGCATTTGATCTCTGAGGCGGGCAGCTTCTCTTGATTGCTGAGCTTCAATTGCATCAAGCTTAAAAGCTAGTGAATCTCCCATGTCTTCAGATGAACTCAGTTGCTTGGAGCCGGCAAGCTCCAAGGATTCTTGATAGAGACTCAATGCTTCTTCCCTTCGGCCGACTGCGTGATAGATGTTGGCCAGATTACGCAATGAAGCGAGCGTGTCAGGGTGATCACTGCCCAGATGTGCTCGCCTTGTCGCGAGGGCATCTTCATAGAGTTTGATGGCTTTTTGTTGCAAACCCGAGGCACGGTATGCGGAGGCCAACCCGTCTAAAGTTGCCAATGTATCGGCATGGTTGGAGCCCAGTTCTTGGCGTCGTATGTCGTAGGCGCGCGCAAGCGATTTGATCGAGCTAGTCGAGAGTCCCAGGCTCGTTCGAGACCTGCCTATGGCGTCCAAAAGGGCGGCCTGTGTGAGAGGCTCATCTGCCAGGTCCTCTTCCAGTTGTTCTTCACCATGATCAAGAACCTCGGCCACCGTTATTTCAGAACCTTCCCGAAGAGGATGGGGACTTTGGAAGGTGCTGACTAAGAAATCTGTCACTTTCTCCGCTTGGCGGCGAGAACGTGCTTCTTCAGCGCGGGCTTGCTCAGCTTCTTCTTGGCCTCGAATCGCTTCTTGGCGGGCCAATTCGCCCGCATCACGTTCCGCGATGGCCGAGCGTTCTGCCCGGACTGCCCGCACCGCCTGCCAAATACTTACGGCAGTCCCGCAAACAAGCGCCATAGCAACCAGCGATGCCGCCAAGAGAGGCTTCCGATAACGGCGGGCAAATTTACGAAAACGATAACTTGCCGAGGGAGGACAGGCGTGTACTGGCTCGTCGTGCATGAATCGCTGCACATCGCGCGCTAAGGCGTTTGCCGTTTCATACCGCCGTTTGCGATCCTTATCCAGGCATTTCATCACAATCCAATCCAAGTCACCTCTTACCAGCTTCGACAGTTTTGCGGGTTCCGTATTGCGCAAAGCAGCAATCGACGGAAGTTGATCTCCGGACTGGCTGAGTCGTGTACTGGGTTTTGGGGGTTCTTCTTCACACAGTATGCGCCGCAACTCGGTCGCTGCGATCCCCTGGAGCCGCTTCTTGTTGAACGGAGTTGTGCCGGTGAGAAGCTCGTAAAGCAAGACACCTAAGGAGTAGATGTCGCTGCGAGTGTCAATGTCCTGGCCACTCATGTCTGCCTGTTCTGGGCTCATGTAGAGTGGTGTGCCAAGCATCTGAGCGAACCGTGTATAGAGAGTTTGATCCGTGAGCTTCTGACTGAGTGCTTTAGCCACTCCAAAGTCGATGACTTTTACCAGTGGCTGACCATCGTGCAAGGTGACCAAGATGTTCGAGGGTTTCACATCTCGATGAATGATGCCTTTCTGGTGGGCATGTTGAATGGCCATGCATACCGAGAGGAACAAATCCAACCGCTCGCGCGAGGAGAGCAAGTGCTGGTCGCAGTAGGTTGTAATGGGAACTCCTCGAACCAACTCCATGACGAAGTACGGACGAGTCGCGGCGGTCGCTCCTGCATCGAAGACTTTGGCGATGTTGGGATGGTCCATCAGTGCCAATGCCTGGCGTTCCGCTTCAAATCGGGCAATCACTTCCCGCGAGTCCATGCCCGGCTTGATAATCTTCAGAGCTACCTTGCGCCGGACCGGTTGTTCCTGTATCGCGAGAAACACCAACCCGAATCCCCCTTCGCCAATTTGTTCCATGAGCTTGTAGGGGCCAACTTGTGCTCCAGGCCGCTCTGCGATCGGGCTCAAGGTTGCTGTTTCTCCCAAGTTGAGCGCGGGTTCGGCCATGAAGTCGCCCGCCCCACGAGCTGCATTCAGCAAGCGAACCACCTCTTCTCTCAGCGAAGAGTCTCCCTGGCATTCTTCATCAACGTATGCCTCACGATCGGTCGGATCGTCGATCTCTATTGCCTGCAGGAACACCGACTTTGCATTGCTCATACCGATTCACTTTGATCTAAAATTCCGATCGGCCTTGTGGCTTAAGGGTCGAGATGGTCGAACAACCATGCCCGTGCATAGGCCCAATTGCGATAGGCGGTTCTTTCCGAGATGTCCATCATTTCTGCTGTCTCTGCGAACGACAGCCCCAGAAAGTAGCGCAGCTTAACGACTTCGGCTGCCTGACCATCGACGAGTTCTAGATCGCCAAGTGCTTCGTGAATGGCAAGCACATCATCGTTGGATATTAAGGCAATATTTCCGCCGTGAGAATCATCTAATTCGACCTTCTTACGGTCTCCCCCATGACGAAACCGCCCCTTGCGGCGAGCCTTTTCTACAAGAATGCGCCGCATTGATTCTGCCGCCGCAGAAAAGAAATGACCCCGACCATCCCATTCTTGAGGTTCATCGGGATTGGAGCCAATCAGCCGCAAGTAAGCCTCATGCACTAAGGCGGTCGCTTCGAGAGTCTGGCCGGGTTTTTCGTGAGCCAGTTTCGCGGCGGCCAGCTTTCTTAGCTCTTCATACACCAGCGGCAAGAGCTTCTCCGCGGCACCCGAGGTGCCTGAGCAGGCATCCGCCAAAATTCGAGAAGCATCCGTCATAGGCCCAGACTTGTTGTCATAATCAGCAGGCAATTCTAGGCCGTTCTCCTAGGGATCGTCTCCCAAAGGCGAACAAGCCCAGCAAAGCCAGACTTAGCGTCGTTGGTTCAGGAATGATCGAAGTGTCGCGCAAAATCACATTATCAATCACGCCCCATTGGAATGAACGCGAACCACTCACGGAACTGAAAGGATCCGCGTAGCCTACATAGAGTGGACCGGTAATTTCTCCCACGATGGGTTCGGAGAAAAAAAGCACATCGTTGAACAACACATCCATCTTCGTGCCGTCGTAGACAAGTTTCACCGTGATCCAGTCGTTCAAGGGAGCACTGTTGGGGATCCCGGGATCAGGAGTGAAGGCTGTGTTAAACAGCTCAGGAGCCTCAGGATCAAAGGTTTCTCCGAGGTCAGAAAGAACAGTAGAGTCTTGGTACAAGGCAACATCTTCTTGAAGAAACCCATTGTCGGTTGCCAGCCATCCCCACACGCCATCACCGAGCGTGTTACGTTTGGCATAGCTCAAAGCCTCCGTAGTAGACCTTCCCACTCCCCACACCACAGTTTCCGTTGCATTATTTTGCGCTAGGGCCTCGCCCCCTGTGGAGAGAAAAACGTCAAACTGCAATTCGAAACTCACAAGATCGAAGGCATCTTTACTCAAAAGCCCGACTGCCGAGGCCATTCCAGATCGAAGGTTGGCTTGAAAATAGGCACCGGTCTGAGCAGGCCCTGAGAGGAGGTCACTGCTCGGGGCTTCAGGAATGCCAAAGGCCGTTGGTGCAATAACAAAACGATAGTCCACGACATCCAGATTCGTATCCGGCGAATCTGCCACCAGATCCCATTGCGTCGAGAGTGAAGCGTAGTCGCTGAAACTCTCCGAAAATACAATCTTGGAAACCGCCCCCAGAGTTTCGCTGGCTAGGAGCGAAGAGGCGAAAAGAACGAAAACGAATCGGCACATCATGAGAACTTCTCCTTCTGCAAAGTGACCTTTAGCGGGAGAATCAACACGCCATGACAAATAGGCTGGGATCAGTCTCAGAAGCACGGTGAAATCATCAGGTTGCAGCTGAGCTGCAAGAGCCCTGCGCCTATGGCATATTCTCCCTTTTAAGCTTCTGGAAAACAATGCGCCAATTGGTTGATTTCACTGCCAGGGAATCTAGTTTTTTTCGTATTTCGCTTCCCTTTCTCTGAGAACTAGAGCAGAAAAAGAGGCAACAAGAAGGACACACACGATTTAGTGCTCCGCCAAGGTCCACTCATTCCTGTCGCAAGTGTAGACGAAATAACAGGTTCAAGGCTCGCATGGTGCTTTGCTCCGATCGAAAACTTGAAGTCTTTTCCTTCTCTTCCTTTATGCTGTCTCTATGAGAGCAGTATGTAGTCTATCGCTTCAAGAGGAAGTCCTGCCGGGCGTTGCCCGGGGGCTAGGGGGGTGAGAGAATGAGTACCGCGTGGCAGGGATTAGCCGCCTAGGCGCGTATGGGAGAGGGGAACGTAAGTCGCGCCGGAGCGTGCCAGCCGGCTGGCGTAGACGGTTACTTCGTCGACGGCCATTTGTCCACGGGGGAGGTCGGATAGGTGGTCTAGTTCCTCAGTCAGAGACGACTGGGGAGGTCCTGATGAACTGACTCTGCCCAAAGTGAGATGCGGGACATATTTGCGGAGTTCGCCGCGAAAGCCGAGGTCTTCTAGGCTCTGTTGAATGGTCGATTGCAACTCGCAGAATTCGTCGGCACCTTCACCGATTCCCAGCCAGAGCGTGCGTGGACGGTCCACCTTCGGAAAGGCACCCACGCCACTTGCCGAGATAGAAAAAGGTTCTAAGCGGCTCACAACCTTCTTGACTCGGCGGCAGACTTCGGCGATCTCCTCGTCGGTGAGATCTCCCAGGAACTGCAAAGTCCAATGCAAATTTTCCGGCTCGACCCACTTCACATTCTGCGCCAGCGGCCTAAGCCGACCGATGGCCTGCTGGGCATGGGCATGAATGCCGTCGGCGGCCTCCACGGCGATGAATGTGCGCGTTTTTGCCATGGTCAGGGGCGGGGGCGCTCCGGCTCGTTTAGCCTTCGCCGCTCTCGTCGTCGTCGCCACTGTCGGCGATGGCACCCACGGGCTCTGGCTCCGCTTCGCTTTCGAGTCTGCCTTCAAAGGCCAATTGCTTTTTGTCGGCAACCTTCTTCACGCTCACGCGGATGACGTCTTTGCCATTGAACTCGCCCTTCAATAGCTCTTCAGCCAGCGGATCTTCGACAAACGACTCGATCGCACGACGCAAAGGACGAGCACCGTAGTCGGTGTTCGAACCCTTCTTGACCAAGAATTCTTTTGCTTCGTCGGAGAGTTCGAGGGCAAGTCCACGTTCCTTGAGTCGGCCGCGAATCTTACTGAGTTCCAAATCTACCACTTCCTTGAGATCCTTCTGCGTCAGATGACGGAAGACGATGATATCGTTCACGCGATTGATGAATTCCGGACGGAAAACCTTTTCGATTTCCTCCACGACGCGTTTCTTCATGCTGTCGTAGGACGCATCTTCGTCGGGCTTCTGGAATCCGAAGGCGGATTCGTTCTTGATTGCGTCGGCACCCGCGTTGGTGGTCATGATCAAGATCACGTTGCGGAAATCGACATTGCGACCAAAGCTGTCGGTCAGGCGACCTTCTTCCATCAGCTGCAAGAGCATGTTGAAAACTTCCGGATGAGCCTTCTCGATTTCATCCAAGAGAACCACAGCGTAAGGACGGCGGCGAATCTGCTCAGTGAGCTGGCCACCTTCTTCATATCCGACGTAACCTGGAGGGGCACCGATCAGGCGACTGATGTTGTGCTTCTCCATGTATTCACTCATGTCGATCTGGATGAGGGCATCCTGATCGCCAAACATGAACTCGGCCAAGGCTTTAGCGAGTAAGGTTTTACCAACACCTGTTGGTCCGGCAAACACAAAGCAACCGGTCGGTCGTTTGGGATCCTGCAGCCCACTGCGACTACGTCGCACGGCCTTGGCGATTGCTTTGATCGCTTCGTCTTGGCTGATGACACTCTTGTGGAGTTCATCTTCCATCTTCATGAGGCGAAGTGTGTCTTCGGTCGTCATCCGAGTGAGCGGGATGCCCGTCATCTTTGATACTACTTCGGCAATGACTTCTTCGTCGACTACGCCACCATTCTCGCGAGACTTTTCACGCCAGTCTTTGGTGATCTGCTGCTTCTTCTTCTTGAGCTTGTCCGCCTGATCGCGGAGGGCAGCAGCCTTCTCAAAATCTTGATTGGCAACCGCTTCCTCTTTCTCGCGATTGAGTTGCTCAACGTCGTCGTCGATCTCTTTCAAATTGGGCGGCTTGCTCATGGTCTTAAGCCGGACACGGGCGCCCGCCTCGTCGATCACATCGATCGCCTTATCAGGTAGGCAGCGACCCGTGATGTAGCGATCGGAGTATTCCACGGCAGCCTTGATGGCGTCGTCGGTGATCTGCACACGATGATGCTCTTCATAGCGATCTCGCAAGCCTTCGAGGATTTTGACTGTGTCTTCGGGGCTACTTGGGTCGACGAGTACTTCCTGGAACCGACGAGCCAGCGCCGAATCCTTTTCAATGTATTTCCGGTATTCATCTAGCGTGGTGGCACCAATGCATTGGATCTCGCCACGAGCAAGGGCAGGCTTGAGCACGTTCGAGGCATCGATGGCACCTTCAGCACCGCCGGCACCGACGAGGGTATGCAGCTCGTCGATGAATAGAATCGTGTTCTTGGCACGACGGACTTCGTTCATTACCGCTTTGATGCGTTCTTCGAATTGACCGCGGTACTTCGTGCCTGCGACCATCATTGCCAGGTCCAGCACGACGATCCGGCGGTCGAGCAGGATTTCGGGCACATTGCCATCAACCACGCGCTGCGCGAAACCTTCGACGATGGCGGTTTTTCCCACACCAGCCTCACCCAACAACACGGGGTTGTTCTTTGTACGGCGGCAAAGCACCTGAATGGCTCGTTCGATTTCCTTCTCGCGGCCGATCACGGGATCGAGTTTGCCTTGTCGGGCAAGTTCAGTCAGATCGCGGCCAAAGCTGTCCAAGGCAGGTGTCTTGCTCTTGCTGCTCTTGCGGCTTTCGCGTTCTTCTTCGCCACCTTCGCCAACACGACCGCCACGGGGAGAGTCTTCCCCTTCGAGGCCATGACCAAGGAGGTTCAAAACTTCCTCGCGAACGTCTTCGAGCTTGAGACCCAAATTCATGAGCACTTGGGCGGCAACTCCTTCTTGCTCACGCAAGAGGCCCAGCAGGATGTGCTCGGTACCGACGTAGTTATGGTTCAGATGGCGGGCCTCTTCCATCGAGTATTCGATGACCTTCTTGGCACGCGGGGTCTGTGGCAATTTGCCCATCGTGACCATATCAGGACCACTCTGCACAAGCTTCTCTACTTCGAGGCGGATCTTGCGCAGGTCAACGTCCAGATTTTTCAGCACGTTAGCTGCGACGCCACTTCCCTCTTTGATCAAACCCAGGAGGATATGCTCAGTGCCAATGTATTCGTGATTGAAGCGTTGGGCCTCTTGGTTGGCCAACTGCATCACTTTGCGGGCGCGGTCGGTGAAACGTTCGTACATGGGTCTTCTCCCGGGGGACTATTTTCCAAGCTGTCACTGGCACATTTACGCTAGTAGTGCTTTACGCTGCCAGGCGTCGGTTGGTTTCGTTGTTCGTTACTTGCTGATCTGCTGGGACGTCAGCTGAGTGTTCGTTATTAGTTTCTTCGTTAGGTTTCTGATCTATTGGTATTGTCGTTGCGGCGGCAGTTTCCTGTTGCTCGATGAATTCTTGTCGCTCCGCGATTTCTAGTCGTTCTGCTGCGATCTCGTATTGCCACTCGTCAGCAGCTTCCAGCCGAGCAAGTTTGTCTAGTTGGCGAAGTGCTTCGCCGTGTCTTCCTTGTCGCCGCCACAGGGTGGCTAGCATCAAGCGCCCCTGCACGTCGCGGGCATCCTCTTTGAGCAGCTTCAAAAGCAGTTGCTCCGTGGCCACCCAATCACCTGCGAGATACACTTGCTGGGCATCTCGAATCAATTGTTCACTCTTCTCCCTACTTAAGGCAACCGCCACTCCGGCAGTTGACTCTTCCTCAGACGCATCGCTGGCAAGTTGCTGATTCCCACTACGTCGCAGTTCGACGCGGCTTCGCCACCACGAGAGCAACCAGACAAACGCCAAAATGATAGCGCCACCCAATAACTGCCGCGGGGGTATCCACTCACGATAAACGCAAGTTGCCAGCAACAGTGTGTTGGCCAGTGCGGTAAATCCTACCGCCACAGCCAGTCCTACCCAAGACCCCCGATTCCACAGCTGGGGGAGTCCCGGGCAAAAACACGCTATCCTCGCTAGTTTTCGCGTTGGTACCATGAACATTTCCAATACCGCGCGGACTCCCCTTGCTACGCCCAGTGGGCACTAGAGCAGTCTCAAAAGTGTAGCCCGCAGCAGTTTCAAAGCAAGGCAACCTCAAGAGTGGTCACAATTTAGGACAACTTCAGGTGTTTTGGTGGAACGGAATATAAGAGTAGCGAGCCGCAACCACGTAACGGGACATTTCGCTGGTGGGAAGATAACGATAATAGCGACAGGCGACGAGGGCGGTTTACGGTATGTGGGGGCAGACTGGACATCTGGGCGAGACCTGCGAAGGGGCCATAATAGGGAATTGACCATTGCTAGCATCGGAATGCCCATCAAATGAGCAACAATACTATCTACCGAGTTCTCGACGCCGCCGCCAATCGAGCCACCGAAGGGATGCGCGTGGTGGAAGATTATTGCCGCTTCGTGCTCGACGATGCCCGGCTTATGAAGCATGCGAAAGAGTTGCGGCACGACTTCGCAGCAGCCATCGCCACGCTGTCCCACGACGATCGCCATGCGCTTCGTGAAACACAGCAAGACGTCGGCGTGGAAATTTCGACTCCCGCGGAGTCCACGCGCATCGATGCCTGGGATGTCTGCGTTGCCAGTTCCGAGCGAGTGAAACAATCGCTCCGCAGCCTCGAAGAATTCAGCAAAACCGTCTCACCAGAAATCGGCACACGTTTCGAGACCCTCCGCTACCGCTGGTACACGCTTGAAAAATCCTTAACCACAACCCACACCAGCCGCTCACGGCTTAGCGGCGTCAACCTCTGCGTACTGATCGATGCCCGTGACTCCATCGAGGCATTCACAAAGTTAGTTCAGAAAATATTGGATGCCGGCGCGGACATGATCCAGCTCCGCGACAAGAGTTCAAGTGACCGAGAATTGGTCGAACGCGCATCCCTTCTTTGCAAACTGAAGGATTCGCTGCCTTCCCCTCCCCTGATAATCATCAATGACCGGACCGACATCGCCGCCGCCACGAATGCCGACGGCGTTCACCTTGGCCAGGACGATTTGAAAGTCAAAGAGGCACGCGCGATTCTCGGTCCGCGCAAGCTGATCGGTGTTTCGACGCACAACATCGAACAGGCTCGCGCAGCAGTGCTCGACGGGGCAGACTATATCGGCGTGGGACCAACGTTCCCATCGAAGACGAAATCGTTCGATGAATTCCCCGGAACAGATTTGCTCGCAGAGGTAGCAGCGGAGATTTCGCTTCCGTCGTTTGCAATTGGGGGGATCACGTTGAAGAATCTGCCTAAGGTACTTACAACGGGAATTCAATGCGTAGCGGTGAGCACTGCGGTAGTTAGTGCGGACGATCCGGGGGCGGCCGTGCGGGCATTCAATGAGATGCTGCCATAATGTCGCGACCGCTGGTCACGGGAATTTGAAAGACAGAGAAACTCTGCTTTCTTTCTCTGCGCCTCGGCGAACTCTGCGTTTTATTCATCCCCCTACCCTGCGCGCCGTGAACGCGATGCGGTATGATGGGACATCTCCGGGCGCTTACGCTTCCGGTCGCGTCTATGTTTCCATTCCGCAAACCGCATTCCCCATTCCGAATTTAGTTTCCCATGCTTCACGCTGTAATAATGGCCGGTGGTACCGGCACTCGCTTTTGGCCCGCTAGTCGTGCCGCCTCGCCCAAGCAACTCTTGCCGTTGGTGGGTAAGTCGACCATGATTCGCCAGACCTACGAACGACTAGAAGGGCTGGTGCCTCCTGAGCAAACGCTGATTGTGACTAATCAGCAACTTGTCGAACCCATTGCAGAACAAATCCCTGAACTACCGGTGTCGCAGCTTGTGGGGGAACCCTGCAAACGCGACACGGCTCCCTGCATCGGTTTGGCAGCCTTGTTGGTAAGTCGCAAGGACCCGGACGCCACGATGCTCGTGATGCCGGCCGATCATGTGATTCGTTCCCGCAACCATTTTCAGTCGGCTGTGAAGCAGGCAGTGGAGATGGTTGGAAAATCCCAGGCGGAGATTGTGACTTTTGGAATTAAGCCGACTTATCCGGCGGAGATTTTTGGCTACATCCATCGCGGGGCGGCCATCGATACCCGCGGCGACTCGGCACCTTCTTACGTGGTCAAGCACTTTCGCGAAAAACCGAATGCGTCGACTGCCGCGGAATATGTTTCCTCGGGAGATTATTTCTGGAACTCCGGGATCTTTATCTGGAAAGCGAAGACCATCCTGGACGCGCTCGCTGCGCAACAGCCGGAGATGCTGGAGCATCTCAAGAAAATCGTTGATGCCTGGGGAACCGACAAGCAAGACGAAGTGCTTGAGAAAGAGTTTACCGCAATTGAAGGAATTTCGATCGACTACGCGGTGATGGAACACGCGAAGAATGTGGCGGTGATCGTGGCCCCCTATGACTGGGATGACTTGGGTAGCTGGTTGTCGCTGGCCCGCCTCTTGGGAACCGATCGTGACGAGAACACGATCGTCGGCAAGCATCTAGGCATGAACACCAAGGGAACGATCATCCGCTCGACCGACGATCACTTGGTGGTCACTCTGGGGCTCAAAGATTGCCTGGTGGTTCATACGCCGGATGCAACTTTGGTTGCCAATAAGAATGATGAGGAATCGATTCGGAATATCGTAAAACTGCTCGAGCAGCGCGGGATGACGGAGTATCTCTAGAATGCGGAATTCTAATTGCGGAATTCGGAATGAAGAACTAGTAGCCGCGATCCAACGGATCGCAGGGTCTTCCGAGCATCAATCATGAACAAGCCCACAGGCCGCATCGCGGGAATTGACTACGGCACCGTGCGGATTGGCATCGCGATGGCGGACCTGGAAATTGGTATCGCCTCGCCTTATGAGACCTACACGCGCCGCAATGCGGAACTCGACGCGAAGTATTTTTCTGAGCTAGCTGTCGCCGAGCGGCTGTTGCGTTTCGTTGTCGGTCTACCGGTGCATCTCGATGGGCAGGAGAGCCAGAAATCGCACGAGGCCCGGCAGTTTGGCAAGTGGCTCGGTGAGCTAACCACAGTGCCGGTCGACTATTTCGACGAGCGGTTTACTTCGTCTGAGGCGGAAGTAATTCTGGGCCAAGCGAATTTTACGAAGAAGCGTCGCAAGGCGCGGCTCGACCAACTTGCTGCACAGATCATGCTAACGGCTTATCTTGAGTCAGGTGCAAAGAACCAAAGCAATCCTCAGGGGTTGGAATGAAAGCTCTTGTCGTCGGCTGTGGGTATCTGGGCGAACGCGTTGCTGAACTATGGCAAGCAGCAGGTACCGAAGTGCATGTCGTCACACGTTCTGCAGAACGCGCGCGGAGATTTGCTGAACACGGATTTCAACCGGTGGTGGGCGATATTCTGACACAAGATTCCCTCCCCAAACTACCACTATTCGACACGGTACTATCTGCTGTCGGATACGATCGCAATTCCTGCTTGCCGATTACCGAGGTCTATGCACCTGGCTTGGCCAAGGTGCTGGACGTCTTACCTGCCGAGACTGGTCGCGTGATCTATATCAGTACCACCGGAGTCTACGGTCCTTCAGAAGGAGATTGGGTAGACGAACACACGCCACCCAACCCACAGCGAGCAGGGGGCCATGCTTCGCTCGCAGCCGAACAGGTGCTCGCATCCCACCCGCTTGGCTTGCGGTCCGTAATATTGCGATTGGCAGGCATCTATGGACCCGGACGGGTCCCCTCTCTCGACAAGCTCAGCGCAGGCGAGCCGTTGGCCGTGCCGAGCGAAGGTTGGCTAAATCTGATCCATGTCGACGATGCAGCGGCTGTTGTGTTGGCGGCTGACCGGTGGGCGAGCAAAAATTCTCCGGCGGAGAGGCCAGAAATATTCTGCGTAAGTGACGGCTGCCCTGTTGTGCGAGGTGACTACTACCGTGAAGTCGCGCGGCTCATCGGCGCTGCCGAGCCTGAGTTTGTCAGCCCCGATACCGATACCCCAGCCGCCCACAGGGCTCGTTCGGACAAGCGAATCAACAATCGCAAGCTGAACGAGATACTTGGCTACACGCCAAAGTATCCTTCCTATCGAGAAGGGCTGGCCGCAATTCTCGGAGAGTGAAACCTGTTGAGATTCATTATCGATTCATAAACAGGACGAATTACCTACCTCCCGAATCGGTAATCCTCGGAGACAGGGGTGCCTCCGGCTGGGGATTGAATGCCAATTCGACACAATGACGATGCAACAGGTTGCGTACCGATAGCCGCGCCCTTTAGAATCCGTGTTCGTGTCCCCTATCCTCCACAGTCTCCCCTGCAGCCACCATGATTGAACGGACTCCCTTATTCCCGCACGTGATTGAACTCAATCATCAGGCTCATCGACGCATTAGTTGTTGTGTGTACTTGGTTTACGACGAGAGCGACTGGCTCTTGCTGGACATTGGCTACGAGGATGCAGTCGACGAATGCATAGAGCTGATCCGTCAGCTCGACTTCCCTTTCAGCAAGTGTCAGACGTTGGTCGCCTCGCACGCGGATGTGGACCATATTCAGGGCCTCTCCAAGGCGAAGCAAATCCTCAAAACAACCGTGACAGCTCACCCCCTTTCTGCCAAGCATTTGGAATCGGGGGACAAACTGGCGACCTTTGCCGAAATCGCGGCTCAGGATATCCACATGGCCATGCCCGCTGTGGAAGTGGAACACCAAGTGAACGATGGAGATAAGATCAAGCTAGGAAACTTGGAACTAGAAGTTTGGCACACCCCGGGACATACCGACGGCCAACTCTCCTTGAGACTCGATAATCTCCTGCTGTCTGGCGACAATTTGTTTCGCGATGGTTGTGTGGGGGCGATCGATGCCCATCACGGCAGTAGTATTACCGATTTCATCGCGTCGCTGACCCGAATTCGTGAGAGCGATGTCGAATGGTTGCTCCCCAGTCACGGACCAGCTTTCCGCAAAGAGAATGCGATGATCGACAAGACCATCGCCCGCTTGGAAGGCTACCTGCACATGGCCGACTTCGGCACCTGTGCCCTCGACTGGCCACTAATGGACGAGTGGGAAAAAGAATTGGTGGCGGGGAAGCAGCCAAGCTAGCGGCCATTGTCCCCAGTCTGGCACTGAGCAAACAGCTCCATGTGGGGACCGATTGTGCCAATTCTGACGGTTCTGCCGGATATTCCCTCAATCTTGAGTTTCCCCAGAGCCGATTCTTACTCGTAGAGACAAACAAGCTCGCGGCAACTGCGCCGTGGCTTCCCGCTTACCCGCACGACGATCGAGGGGGGAATTCGATGGTTCGCCGGCTTACATTCGCTTTTTGCTGCGCAGGGGCTCTCGCCTGCTGCCTGGCCCAATCCCAGACCGCTTCGGCCCAACAGGCCTATGGGCGTTCCTGGGGCCAAACTTACACAACTCAGGATTGGGAACGCTTTTACCACTATCCGTACGTGTACTACCCACAGAACTTCTATGGGAACGAGTACTATCGGAGTGCTGACAGCCTGTACTATCGCTATCCGCCCGAGATGCGGATTCCGGTCTACAACCAGCGTTGGCACAACTACTATCCCAATCGCCGCCTATACCATAGCGGCCATCATTTCCAACTCGATGTGTTTTGATCAGAGGTAGTAGCGACTCACTTGCTGCCACCTACGAATCATCTCCTACACGCGCTTCAACACTCAAGAGAGCAATCGCACCAGCGGTTTGCTCTCTTGAGTGTTTTGTGAAGCGCATAGCAAGATTGCCGTAGGTGAGAGTTTCTAAGCTTCTGCAATTCTCCGATAGACTTCCACGCCCTTCTCTAGCTGCTCGACTGAAATCCATTCATCGTCGGTGTGGGCTTGGGTGATGCTCCCTGGGCCAAAGACGATGGTCGGAATCCCGTGGGCTGCGATCACCCAGGCGTCCGTGCCGTAGGGGACGCCTACGATGTCGCTTGCGATGCCCGTGCTGCGAGCAATTACCGCGACCTCTTCCGCCCAAGCCTGATTCTCGCCTGCCTGCAAACCACTACTCTGATTCCATGGCGGATCGTGTTCAATTTCCAACTCCCCTGAAACTTCCGAAGCGATGTAATCAATCATCTCCTGATGGGCTTCGATCGGGTCCTCTCCTGGCATCAACCTCCGATCGATGTCAATCACGGCGTGATCGGGAACCACGTTGGCTCCTGTGCCACCCTCAATCGTGTTGACCGACACGGTAGGCCTGCCGCAAATGCAATCGCGACCACGGTCGAGAAGCACTTCCTCGTCGAACCGGCGGATTGCAGTGATGACTTCACTCATGGCGTAGATGGCGTTCTTGCCATACTGGGGCTGCGAGGAATGTGCAGCGCGTCCACGGGTATGACACCTCCAACGTACAATTCCTTTATGGGCAACGACTGCCGCGAGGTCGGTAGGCTCGGCCACGATGGCCCGCTGGGGTCGGAGTTGCTGCAATTCTTCAAGCGACAATGTGCCGTGCGTATCTTCCCCTGAGGACTGCTCTTTGTCCCACAGGCGGCACAAAGCCTTGGCTCCGGTAAAGCCACATTCCTCGTTGATCGTAAAAGCGAGTAATGTCGTCCCCTGACAAGTCTGTTGCTCAGCTGCCAGGGAAATCGCAGCAATCATCGCCGCCATGCTCCCTTTCACATCGCAAGCTCCACGTCCGTAGATTCGTCCCTCCCGCAGTTCCGCCGCAAAGGGATCGATCTTCATCCCCTCCACTCCGACGGTATCTTGATGGACTTCCCAGAGTGTTACTGGCTCTCCAGGACGCCCCTGCGACGCGGGTATCAGGACTACTAAATTCTCCCGCCCGGGGTGAACCACCTGTCGGAGCCATTTCCAGCCAGATCGATCAGCCAGATCCTGGAGAAAATCGGTAATTCGTGCCTCCCCGGTCCCAGAACCCGAATCCTCGCCAAAAGAGGGGTTAATACTCGGGATCTGCAACAATTTTTGCAGTAAGTCTTTAGCAGATAGGGACATACAAACTTTTTGCCTAAACGGGTGGTCTGGGGGGAATACAACTTCGAAACGTGATTATTTCGATATTTCACGATTTCAAGAAGAAAATCTCCAAAATGTATTTGATTATCTCGCTCGGCAACGCTAGAATCGGGCTATGCGTAGGCTTCCTACGTTGTTCGCCCTCTGTGGGTTGCTGCCCCACCCACAGGGGGATTTTTTATGCGCATTTTTAAGGCTTTCTTGCTTTTTGACTTTGGGTTCTCAGGCTCTGAATACCTCGGTTTTAGCAATTCTATAGCTTTTCACCCAAATCAGGCTACTAGTCGAGGCCATACAACTGTACTGGCAACGGATCTCTGTATCCATGCAAGGCATGTACCTAAGCAGGGTCAATCGGGTCGAATCCTTTCTATTGGTACTTCACGCCTTGGCAACCTATCTCTCAGCGATATGGTTTAGATAGTGGACTTGTTGCTGAGACCTCACAGCAAGCCTAATCTGCTAGACCAAATTCCTGCCCCATTGCTCCGTTTCTGCCCGAGAACAACCCCTTTCCATCGAGACCAAATTCCTATGTCTGCTGAGAGTATCAATCGTGATCAAGTTGAAAATGCCCTGAAAACAATTGCAGATCCTGAAACGGGCAGACCGCTGTCTCAACTTGACCAGATTCGCGATGTCTCAGTTGAGGGCAACGATGTCGATGTTTCCATCGCACTGACCAGTTACTCGGCCCCCCTTTGGGAAGATACGCGTCAGCACGTTACCGAGCATTTGCAAAGCTCACTCCCAGGCAATCGTAAGGTTAAGGTAGACATTGTTCCCCTGGATCGACCTGCTGAGCCCATCGGCGGAATCGGACTCACTGCCAAGAGTGTCATTGCTGTCGGGTCGGGTAAAGGTGGAGTCGGCAAGAGTACTGTCGCTGTCTCACTCGCCTGTGGACTCCAAAAGGCTGGATGTAAGGTCGGTTTATTGGATGCCGACGTCTATGGCCCTAGTGTGCCGCACTTGTTGGGAGTCACAGAGCGGCCCACAGCGACTGAAAAGAAGCTTCAGCCAATTGATGTGCAGGGCCTTAAGATGATGAGTATGGGGCTTCTGGTACCCCCTGGAGAAGCAGTCGTGTGGCGCGGTCCGATGTTGCACGGGGCAATCACACAATTCTTGCGTGACACGAATTGGGGCGACCTCGACTATCTGATTATCGACATGCCGCCTGGTACTGGCGACATCTCCCTTACGTTGTCGCAACTCATCCCACTCACCGGGGCCGTCGTGGTTTGCACTCCACAAGACGTGGCGTTGTTGGACGCCGTAAAGGCCATTGCCATGTTCAACAAGGTGAATATCCCCATCCTCGGTGTTGTCGAGAACATGAGTTATTTTCTCTGCCCTGACAATGGCAAACGTTACGACATCTTTGGTTCGGGAGGTGCGCGACGCAAAGCAGAAGAGTTGGGCGTTCCCTTTCTGGGGGAAGTTCCGATTCAGATTGCGATTCGAGAAAGGGGCGACGCAGGCGATAGCTTTGGCAACTTCGCCGATCAAGATGCTGCTCCGCATTTCGAGCGCATTTGCTACAGCCTGACAAAAAATCTCGCGATGCAAAAAGCTTCCAATCCACCGCTGCCTAGTCTCTCGGTTCTCTGAACTGTTAGGCTCACACTTAACAAACTGTTGGATGGGGATAACTTGTCGACAAGTTGCTCTTATTGGGAGATTGCCCAAGTCACAACTCCTTAGAGAGCAAGAGGATGAATCTGCTCCCAGCCGGCCCGCCACGCGGTCCGGGTTTCCCGGAGGCAAGTGTGCCTCAGGCAAGGACTAATCGGGGCAGCGCAGAAAAAAGACCGCTCTCCTAACGTGGAGAGCGGTCCCATTCGACATGCTCCGGCAGCCGATGTGCTGCCGGTACTCACGAGACGAAGTACTCCTGTTTACTTTCGCTTCGCAGTCTTTCGCTTCGCCGTTTTCTTTTTGGCGGTCTTCTTTTTCTTGGCTACCTTCTTCTTGGCGGCCTTCTTCTTCTTGGCTACCTTTTTCTTGGCAGTCTTCTTCTTCTTGGCTACCTTCTTCTTGGCAGTCTTCTTTTTCTTGGCTACCTTCTTCTTGGCGGCCTTCTTCTTCTTGGCTACCTTCTTCTTGGCTGCCTTCTTTTTAGGGGCAGCTTTCTTCTTCTTCTTTTTCGCCACAACAAATCCTCCATAACACAAAGGTCAGTGGTAACTTGTTCTATTCAATTCTCAATTGAACACAGAACAATTGTCACCCCGAAAGAAAAACATGTCACCCTTCCAGGGTGTCACGACTTACACACTTAGTAATTGACTTCGTTGTCTGGTACCCAATTGGATGATCAAAATTCGTTTGCAAAGATGACTCGGGCACTGTGAATTTATAAAAAAGTTATGAGACCTCCTTGCTCCATTGATCGTATTTGTACGAATTCGTCAAAATAGTGCAACACATTTTTGGAAAAAAATTCCAACTTCGAAGGTTTTTAAGGAAGCAAAGACATCGAATTGATGTGTTCAAGTGGTTCGAATCGAACGGCCATCACGCAGATTGCCGGATCTTAATAGAGAGAGATGCGAGTTCCGTCAAAAAGTTGAATTCGCTTGATAGGGTGCTCTTCATTCGATGAGGCACAGCGACTATTTGGCGGTGTCAAACAACGCAAATAACTATTGAGGATCAATGAGTTTCTTGATCGGATTGACACGATGCCTGAACAACCAACGAGTGTGAAAAGTTCTCGCCAAAACTGAGTCATATGACGCATATGAGGATGGATAGGGTCAAATCCGTACCAGGCAATTGGCACTGTAAAAATAGAGGTATTCTTACTTTTCGTCAGCTCCTCCAAGCCCGAATTCAGCTGGTGGGCTCGATCTAGCAAGTCGGTCTGTGTGAGTCGACATGTAGGAAAAAGGAGCCCCCTCAGAACTCGAAATTTGACTTGGCTAAGTCGCTCCAAAACAGCGATCGGCAACGCCGTGATCACCACTTTCGCGTGATAGATCTGAAGCTGATCAACGCATGTCGTTACCCAATCAAGAATGGTCTCAACAGGCACTTCATATCCCAAATCATTGCCCACATCGGTAACAAACGCGACCGTTCGATCGACGTTTTCTTGTCGCAAAGATTGCCAAACTCCACAAGAAAAAATTTTTGGGAATTTTTTTCTAAGAAACCCCGATTCGTTGCCATAAGAGCGACCGGGACCCATTGCGACATGAATCGACAACGGAGCGCGCAAGGTAGCGCGCGCGATGGAAACGGCAGTTGGAAATGATCGCGAAAGGTTACTCGCACCTAAGAAGATCACGCGATCATTCGTCGGAAAGGTCTCAAACTGAGACCATATATGTTGATTCAATTCCAAATTCAAGGCATTAACGTGCTAGATGTTGTATAGGAATCTTTACTTGTCGTTTCATCAAGAGAAGTACTGAATCACCATAGACTTTCACGATACGCCGTCAAAGTTTGGTAATTTGAATAAGCCAGATAACCAAAAAAGATGGCCGTGAACCATGATTGCCATGAAAACCCTACCAAGATCATCATGATTGCGGCTGCCATGGAGATGCGTAGCGAAAGGATGATCCCTTGCCGTGGCGAACCCGATTGACATACTTCGCGAGCAATTCTCCCACCATCCAACGGATAGATAGGCAGTAAGTTCACCGCACCCCACAGGAGGTTAATCCACAGCAAATTAAGCAACATTTCGTTGACTTGGGGCGAGGTAAATCGTTCCCAGAACAAGGTCAAACCCAACACACTGAGCCCCGCCGGATCGACAATCGATCCGCTGCTAATCTTGGCCCCATTACCAACCAACATCCCCACACCATGGCCCGCTAGGCGAACGAGCATGGCAATCACTAGCGCGAAGAGGAATCCAGCACCGGGTCCCGCCAAGGAAATCAGAATTTGGGAGCGTGTCGAGCGGTCACAGTCCTCGCAGATTGCCAAGCCCCCCAAACCATAGAGGACAATTCGTGGTCGACCTCCATAGTATCTCTGCAAAACGGCATGACCTAATTCATGCACCAAGATCGACACAACCACAGCAACAATCCAACTCAGTACCGCCGCAGGTGCAGGATCACCTTGCATCCCCATGAACAGGGTGACCAGCCAAAAAAAAGGATGAATCCGGACAGGAATTCCCCCCACACGAAAATGTAAGTCGCCTTGGCTTGCTGGGGGTTCGGCTAAGAACATTGATAAAGATAATTGCAGGGAGAAACTTGTGGACGGTTCTTTTGAAGCATCTTATCATGCCGCCGAGACTATTTCGCCTGGGTTCTCCTCTGATTCGTCAAGCAATTGCGAGATGTACTCTGCTGCTCTTGAGGAAGCCCCACCATGGCCGATGTGGGCCTTGAGATCCGCCAGGCCTTGTCTGTTCTTATCAAACTCTTCCTCCGAGGTTAGCCACTCGACGACATGGTCTGCCAACTCGGCAGTACGGTCTCCACAGGTAAGGTACTCAGGCATGAGCACATGACGGTCGCAGGGCTCATTCTTGTCGTAGTGCCCTGCCCTGTGCTCAGCAAAAGGGGCTTTCGCAGTGAGTAGATTGACCAACGTGATGTAGCGCACCTTGCGGAAAACTCTCTGGACAACATAGCCAAGACGCGAAATTTGATACAGAATCGCCGTTGGTTTGGTATGAAACAAGAGTTCCAAGGACACCGACCCAGAACACGCCAGGCAACACCGAGCCGCCTGAATCAACTCCGGAGTCCGGCCGACAAAGAGTTCGACCTCGGTATCACTTTCATCGATGATCTTCTGGGCCAACTCGCGTTGCTTTTCTTTGAAGGCGGCGACCGCGAACCGAACGTGGGGCACACGCTGGCGAATCAGTCGTACCGTTTTGAGAAACTCGGGCAAATTGCTCTTCACTTCCTGAGTGCGCGAGCCAGGCAAGATAGTTACCAGTGGCGCATCTCCGGCTTCGAGCGACCTGAGCAAAGACTCATCGGGACGTTGCGCTTCGAGTTCGTCAAAGTAGGGATGGCCAACAAAGGTTGCCGCACACCCCCGCTGGCGAAACCACTTTTCTTCAAAGGGGAGTTTACAAAGCACGTGGTCAACGAATCGACGCATCTTACTCACCCGCCACGAAGCCCAGGCCCACAACTGGGGTGTGCCGTAATAGATGACTGGGATGCCATGTGCCTTCGCCTTGCGAGCGATGTGCCAGTTGAATCCAGGGTAGTCAATGAGCACAACTGCGTCGGGCCGGTGGTCGCGAAAGTACCGATCCGCCGCCGCAAGGAGGCCGAGAAACTTGCCGTAGTTGGCAATCACCTGGGCAACCCACATCACGGCCAGCTGGGTCAGATCGGAATGCAAATGACAACCCGCCTCGGCCATCTTCGGTCCGCCGTAGCCTACGAATTGCCAATCGGGATGCTCCGCGCGGAGCTCACGAATGAGATTAGCCCCATGCAGATCGCCACTCGGCTCACCCACGGAAAAGAAGATTTGCATACCACTAACCCTGTTGGAAAAAACGGGGGCGAAGTATGGCAGATTGGGTAGGTGAGGGGAAGTTCAATTCTCTCGGTATAAAGCCGCGACCGCCGGTCGCGCGGATAAGAAAACTGTTTAAAACGCAGAGTTCGCGGAGGCGCAGAGGAGATTTTGCTTGACCATAGGGGGCATTTCTGGGAGCATCATGCAAGATTGCTCTGATCAACGAGGACACCAGTGGTAAGCAGCTACATAAAAACAACTTGCATCTTTCTCTCAATCGCTTGCTGCTTGATTATTACACCCTCTCTGTACAGTGCAGTAATCGAGCGGGACTTTCTCACACCCGAGGATGGACTTCTGACATTCGACGATGTGAACCAGAGAGAGAGGCTAGACTTGACCGAAACGCTGGGGTTAGAGCTTGCCGAAATCAAGGCGAACATGGTTCCTGGTCAGAAGTGGGAAGATTTCTCTTTCGCGACGTTGGAAGATGTTTCAAACCTGGCAGCTTCGGCAGAAGTGGACTGGATTGAGCCGTGGAGCTTTCCTACCAACTATGGAACGGAAGCTGAAGAACTTGTTAAACTTATCGGTAAGATTTATGATTTGTCACATATCATTGTGGATATTGAGCTTTCCTATGGCCAGATTGTCAAGAGTCTTGGAAATGATGATTTGCTCTCTTACGATACTGCTTTTATCGTGATGAATCTGCCTGCTTGCGTGCCGGGGTCTGTAAATTGTCCAATCTTTTCGCGAACGAGCGGTGGTGTATTCACTTCCGAACCTTTTACCGTTATTGATGAAGAATTCCTAGTTCTGGAGGTTGATCCTGGTGCAGCAAACTTCGGCCCTTACTGGCTGTACCGCAAAGTCGTCCCTAAACCGTCACCCATATTCTTGATATTGACCGGCAGCCTGCTCTTCTCTGCGCCTCTGCGAACTCTGCGTTGAAAAACTCATATCCAAGTTTCGCGACCAGCGGTCGCGGCTTTATTTTCGTTCCTCAAGCAGCAGTTCCAGATAGCTGCGACGCTCCACTTCGCTGATGCCCAGTTCGTTGGCCAGGGCGGCGAGGACCTGTTTGGCGGCTGTGACGCGCTCGGGGTCGACTCGCTCTGCTGCGCTGCGCTCCGCATCGCGGGTGGCGGGGATAGTGATTTCGATTTCTACGAAGGGGCCGAGTTCCTCGATCTGGTCGAGGGCGATTTCTACATGGAAACCGTCCCTTTCCAAATTGCAGATGATCCGGTGCTTGGTGACGGTGGCGACGGGATCGAAAGCCAGGTGCCGGAGAATTGCCTCGAATGTTTGCCGGGCCTCGGGGCCGTCGGCGAGGCGGACTTCCTCTTCGTGGCGCGTTTTGGTCTCGGCGTCGAGCTTCGGGCCTTTGTAGGTCATGAAGTTCTGTTTGCCGACCGAGCGAAGGCGAAAGGCCTCGTCCGTCTGGGCAAAATCGCGCTGGGGGTGCCGGTAATAGGTGTCGACTTGCTCAACCGCATCACCGAGCGTCACATCCCAGGCGCCTAACGCCGTAACTGTGGGAGCATGGGTTGCTACACGATATTTTTGTTCGACTTCAATCGGCATTTCAAGTTCCTTCGGCAAGGTACTGCGACTTCTCAAAACGCTGTCCCGGTTTAATTCGCTCGACAACCTGCTCAGCATCGAGGGCAAACAGAGGGCTGATCTCCACATCGACGCCGGGGGCCACCTCTGCCCCCGCGGCGGTGAGCCAACGCTTGTGCTGAGCGAGCATCATCTGCTGGACGTACTCGGGGGTGTCGATTTCGGCGCCAGGGGCGTTTTTCAGTGGGGCAAAGCACTCCTCTTCGCGGTATTCGACGACCAGCGGTCGTTCTGCGGCTGGGAGTAGATCGAAAATGAATCGCTCAAATTTGAAAGCGTTCGGCTCGGTGGGCGTTACCTGCTTGCCGTCCGGGTTGACGAAGGGGACCTTCTTGCGGGCAATGTGAAAGGGCAAGATATCGGTCTTCTCCAGAGCCCGCTCAAACAGAGTTCGCTCGAATACGTGAATGGCCAGACTGCCCGCCCAAAGTTTTAGATTGCCCAGGTCATCGCACTGGTTGGCAACTTCATCCGGGAGATCACTGTACTCGATCACATGCATGTGGCCATCGATCATGGCAAAATTACCCCACTTCTCCATGGCATGTTTCTTTTGCACGGTGAGCGAAGTCATTTCCGAGTTGGCAAGCAGATGGTGGCCGATCAAAAGTGGATCGCAAATCGGCACGAGGGGATTATCGACCTGCAAATAGAAGAGTTGATCAATGCCCCGCTTCTGCATGCGCTCCAACACACCGCTCTTGCCAAGGGCGGCCACGGTGCCGCCGTGGCCGTCGGGGCTGAGGAACAGGCGATCCTGCTCAGCCAACAGCAGTTGCCCCGTCTCGATATCTACCGCCGGCATGGTCCCTTGGCAAAACACGAGTAGATCGTCAGCAGCCAAGCCAAATCGATCGTTTTCATTCAGAAAGCGAACCGTATCTTCGTGAGTCGCGGGGCTTGTCATTAAGTAGAGTGGGATCGACACACCATAACGCTGGGCAGTGGCGCGCACCTTTTCGATGTGAATCTGCAAGAGGCTCGCTTGGGAAATCGGTCCGATAGGGTACAGACTCTTGGGGAGCTCAAAACCGAGACGGGTCCCCTGCCCTCCCGCCGTAATCATCACTCCCACTTGACCAGCACGCAGCGCCTCGATCCCATGCTCAATCGCAGCCTGATTGCGATCTCCCGATTGTTCACTCAAACGAACTGCGGGGGGAGGCTCCGCTCGGCGTGAAAGTTGAGCCCAATCGGGCTGATCGACTTCTCCTCGAAAGAGAGAGTTGATCTGCCCTAGATCCACCGCTTCGATCTGAGAGGCCAATGCCTGTCGCTGTGGTGGGGAGAGTTCGTCCCAGAACTGCAGCAAGTGCTCCTGGCCAAAAGGCTTGAGCCGCTCTTCAAGGTCCTGTTTTTCTCTCATTTGGTTGGTCATTTAAAAAATCCACTGCTGCACCCAGGCGTAAGCCAGCAGGCACAAAGCTGGAAACAACAGAAAGATGATTGCGTAGGTCACCAGAGAGGTCCAAACGTGCCGGGGCCAGCGTGCCATCTGACATTCACTTAGGGGTTCATCGCCAAAAAACCGATATTATCCGGGCCTGGAGGGATGTTGGCTAGGGCCTGTTCAAAGTCCAATTTCACAATGAGCAATGACCAAACTAGTCGGGGAACATGAGCGATTGGTCATTGCTCATTGTGAATTGGTCATTTCCCTACAAGCCAGCAGTTGCCCTCCAGCATAGTCTGTGAATATACTAGCAGATTCGGGTCCGCGACCGATAATTCGGCATTCAAGTGCGGCTAAGGGTAGCATTACAATTCAGGAGTTCACTCGTGGCATCAGGCAAATATTTATTTACTAGCGAAGCAGTCAGCATGGGTCATCCGGACAAGCTGGCAGACCAAATCTCCGATGGCGTGTTGGACGCACTCTTTGCTGAAGACCCGCAGAGCCGGGTCGCTTGCGAGACGATGGTCACCACGGGTCTCTGTGTGATCGCTGGTGAAGTCACGACCAAGGCCACCGTCGATATGCAGGAGGTTGTTCGCCAAGTGGTCCGCGAAGTTGGCTACACGGAAGCCGACATGGGCATCAGTGCCGACCACTGTGCCGTCATGGTCGCCTTGCATGAGCAGTCTCCCGACATCGCCATGGGTGTGGACGACGACTCTGCCAAGGGCAAAGACGTTGGTGCGGGAGATCAGGGCCTTATGTTTGGCTACGCCTGTAACGACACGCCAGAGTTGATGCCGCTGCCCATCGCATTGTCGCACCGGATTCTCAATCGTTTAACTAAGGCCCGCCAAAACAAAGAGGTCGACTGGCTTCGCCCTGATAGCAAGAGCCAAGTCACGGTCGAATACGAGGGTAATACACCCTTACGGATCGACACGGTCGTGGTCTCCACTCAGCATGGCCCCGACGTGGAGAACGAAGAGATTCGCAAGTTCATCATCGATAAAACCATCAAGCCTGAGCTTCCTCAGGAATTGGTCGACGATGACATCATCTACCACATCAATCCCACGGGCAGATTCGTAGTCGGTGGTCCCCATGGTGATTGTGGTCTGACAGGTCGCAAGATTATTGTCGATACCTACGGCGGCTGGGGACGGCACGGCGGTGGTGCCTTCAGTGGTAAGGACCCCACCAAGGTGGACCGCAGCGCAGCCTACATGGCCCGCTACGTAGCCAAGAACATCGTGGCCGCTGGCTTGGCTGATCGCTGCGAGGTGCAGTTGGCCTATGCCATCGGGGTTTCCGATCCCGTGAGTGTTTATGTGGATACCGAAGGAACGGGCGTCATCGACGACGATCGGATCTGTGAATTGGTCGTTGAATTGTTCCCCCTCAATCCCTCAGGGATCATCAAGCACCTCGATCTGCGGCGTCCCATCTACCGCAAGACGGCTGCAGGGGGCCATTTTGGGCGGAGCGAACCCGAGTTCACTTGGGAGAAAACCGACATGGCTAGCAAGCTGTCGGCCGCTGCCAAGCAAACCGCGGTTGCCGCCAAGTAAGCTGACAATTTGATCTTCAAAGACAAACTTCCTAGGAAGCCATCAATTCGTGTTGGACTCTGAGGAGACAACAGGTTAGGTTTGGAATCATCCAATTCCTCTCAACCTTGATCTACAACCATGTCTGCGCTTACCAGCGAAGTCTGGCCAACGCGCCAGCACAACGACGAATTGTCTCATCGGGACCCTCGAGCGCTCGCAGTGATTGCTGTGGTCAGTTTGATGCTCTCGATCGGACTCTTGTTGACCGTGCGAAGATTAGGAGGGGCTTTCTCAGCCGACTTACCGCGGAGCACACTTTTCTTGACGGCAATAATTTCCGTGGCAATTGCGGCGTCTAGCCGGATTGTTTGGCGGCAACTTTATCCGCTTGATTTGGAAAATGTTGACTCCTTTTCTTGGAGTGACCAGTTTGTTGGGTGGGGATCCTCTTTAGTGCCACTCCTTATGATGGTGGGGTGCTCCTTTCTTGGTGATCGCCTCAGCGAGATGTTGATCTGGATACCACTCTTGGTCTGCGATCAGTTATGGAGACAGAATTTTTTTGACGGGGGGTACCCTGAGTACCAGATCGGAAGGGTTCCGCAGGCCATAGCACTTCAGGACGCGATGGGTTGGGAAACCGTACCTACGGATACTCAGTCTGTTCCTGGCAACTGCACTCAGCAGCTCTTCCGGGTCCGTGAGTCTGATGGACAGGAAGCGATTTATGCCACCTTGCGGGTTGATTTCGAAACCGGACAGCGACACGCGACGGCACATGTCGGATTTTGTCCTCCCCTAGGTTATCGCCCCACAATCGAGGCCGATCCCTATGAAGGACCTCAAGCAGAAGTAAAGATCGTGCAAGCCTTGTCACATGGAGCGCGGATCGACCTAAAACTGGCTAGGGTGGCTGAAGGCCCCACGCAAGTTTTTGTCGATCTGGCAGCCCGCAATCCAGATGCATCAAACGCTTAATTGAAGGTGCCAAGGATTTCCATTTTCTGTCATTTCGAGGTACTCCGAGAAATCTGGCCAGATCCCTCGGAGTACCTCGGGATGACAACAAGTTCAATCCACGTTGTTCGCAGCTTGGAGCCACAGTATAATCCGCGCGGAGTCACCCCACTAATAGCCGTCCCCGGAAGGGGATGGTACGCACCAGCAAAACCCTCCCCTTTTGGGGACGGCTAGGAAGATGCCAGCAGCAGCCACATCCTCGAACTTGCGCATTGGGCTGGGTGAGGACAGTCATCGGCTGGAATCTGGGGGGCCGTTGCGACTGGGGGGGATCGAAATCCCTCACGATATGCATGCCGTGGGACACAGTGATGCCGATGTCCTACTGCATGCGGTGACCGATGCCTTGCTGGGGGCGGCAGGATTGGCCGACATTGGCGAAATGTTCCCCGACCATGCGGAGGAAAACCGTGGCCGAGATTCTGCTCAAATCCTGAAACTGGCCTACGAGGATGTCCAGCAATCGGGCTACCATGTGGTCAACCTCGACTGTGTCGTAGGAGCCCAACAGCCGAAGCTAGCCCCGCATAAACAGGCAATTCGGCAACGCATGGCTGAGATCCTCGATCTCAACCTCGAACAGATTAATTTGAAGGCCAAGACCGGCGAGGGAGTAGGCCCTGTCGGAAACCAAGAAATTATTCAGGCGCGCTGTGTAGCGTTGCTAGAAGCAAACCGGTAAGAAAATCTATGAGCACCATGACCGAATCGAAATTACAGACCCCCGAGCTTTCTGCGCCCCATCCCACGCTGCATGTTTACAACACGCTCTCAAAGAAGAAAGAGCCTTTCCGCACGGTCGAAGCGGGCAAGGTGAGTATCTACCTGTGTGGACCCACGGTGTACGACAAGGCTCACATCGGTCACATGGTCGGCCCTGTCATCTTTGACTGCATCAAGCGTTATCTCCAATATTGTGGCTACGAGGTGACTTGGGTCGTAAACATCACTGATGTCGATGACAAACTAATCAAGAAGGCCAACGAGCGCGGGATCACGATGCTCGAAGTGGCAGAGGAGAACATTGCCGACTACAACTTTAATTTGAGCGCCTTAGGTGTCGATACGATCGATCACTTCCCTCGGGCAACCGATTGCATGGACGAAATTATTGCCCTCATCGAATCGTTGGTCGAGCAAGGGTTTGCCTATGAGTCTGAAGGAGATGTTTACTTCGAGGTTTCCAAGGATCAAGGCTACGGCAAGCTCAGCAACCGCAATGTAGAGCAGATGCAGGGTGAAGGAGGCGGAACGGCGGTTCGCAAACGGGGGCCAGCAGACTTTGCCCTATGGAAGACGGCCAAGCCAGGCGAACCTTCCTGGGAGAGCCCGTGGGGCCAGGGGCGGCCCGGTTGGCATATCGAATGCTCTGCCATGAGTCGCAAGTTACTCGGCGAGACCTTCGACATCCATGGCGGTGGGTTGGACCTGGTATTCCCTCACCACGAAAATGAAATCGCCCAGAGCGAATGTTGCCACAGCAAACCGATGGTCACGTATTGGGCCCACAACGGACTGTTGCGTGCCTCCAGTGCCGCAGGCAAAGTAGGTGGCAAAAGCGATCGCGCTGGCGAGCCCGCTTCAGCGGGCGATGAATCCGTCTCAGGTAAGATGAGCCGTTCCAAAGGCGCCGGTGGTCTCGCCGAGCTCATCCAACGACAAGGAGGCGAGCGAATCCGCTTTTTCCTCCTGCGTACCCATTACCGCAGCACGGTACTCTTCAACGAACCCGCCATCGAAGAGGCGGGCAGCGGGCTCGATGGCTTTTATCGCTTGTTCAAACGCTATGAGCGAATCACCGGCAAGAGCTTTTACGATCTGCACGCTCCTGCCATCCGCGATGAAGAGCACACTTCAGCCGGGAATTCCGTCCTCGAAGCCGCTGCCAACTGTCGGAAAAAGTTTATCGCGGCCATGGACGATGATTTCAACACAGGTGGAGCAATTGGTGAGCTGTTTGAACTAGCCAAAGTCATCAACAAGCACTGCGACGATTCCAAACTGGAAGACTCCGGCCAGCAGGATGCCGAGGCAATTGCAACGCTTGAAAAATCGCTCACGACTTTCAAGGAATTGACGAATGTCTTGGGTCTGTTTGTCAATGCAGACGCTAAGCCGCAAGCGGCTGGTGGCGACTCTTTGTTGGGTGATGTGATGCAATTGGTGATTGACCTGCGGGCGGAGTCTCGGGAGAAGAAAAATTTTGCCACGGCTGATGTGATTCGCGATTGTGTTGGTCCCTTGGGCATTGTGCTGGAGGACCGTGCCGGGGGCACGGAGTGGTCAGGGGGAGGTGCGGATACCTTGGATGGAGTGATGCAATTGCTAATCAAGCTACGCCAAACAGCACGCGCATCCAAAGACTTTGCGACTTCTGATGCGATTCGCGATCGACTTGCCGCTCTGGGGGTTACCCTGGAAGACCGCGCGGGCGGGACCGAGTGGGTGAAGGCGTAACTCATTCCGGGTCGAAAATATTTGACGGCCGTGCCGCTTTAGCGGCCCGGTCTCTTGAGACTTACCAACTATGCGAATCCTTGGAATTGACCCTGGACTGAACACCACTGGATACGGTGTGCTGGAAATCAATGACCGCAAACTGCGCCTGGTGGAAGCAGGCATCATTCGCAGTAAACCCTCTGGCACGCTCTCGGAGAGAATTCAGGAAATCTACGACGGTGTTACCGAAGCGATTGATTCGCTCAAGCCCGAAGTCCTGGCCCTTGAGAAACTTTACGCACACTACGATCGCCCCACGACGGCGATTCTGATGGGGCATGCCCGCGGGGTGATTTGTCTTGCCGCTGCGGAGCACGGAATCGAAGTCGAGGACTATGCCGCCACGCAGGTTAAGAAAACCCTCACTGGCAATGGTCGAGCACCCAAGACGCAGATGCAACTTGCGATCCAGCATGAGTTAAATCTGGCCAATCTCCCGGAACCCGCCGACGTAGCCGATGCCCTGGCAATTGCATTCTGCCACTATTGCGTGTGGCGCGGACAACGCGTTGCCAATCAGTCTGCCGATCCGTAGGATCGCAGCTACACGATTCTCGCAACTTGAAACTCATAACTGGAAACTAGTTGCCCCCATGATCACAAAAATTACCGGTAAGCCACTGACCGTCTCCGGCGAAACGCTCACTCTTGCAGTGGGGGCCTTTGAATATGAGGTACTCGTCCCGGAATTCGCTCGGCGACACCTGCAAGAAAGAATCGGCAAGGAAACGAGCCTCCATACGATTGAGTACCTGGAAGGTAATCCCATGCAAGGCCGCATGACGCCGCGTTTGATTGGATTCTTGAGCGGCATCGAACGCGAATTTTTTGAGCTGTTCTGCCAAGTCGATGGAGTGGGAGTGCGCAAGGCATTGCGCGCGATGGTGCGTCCGGTGCAAGACGTAGCACAACTGATCGAAGATCAGGACGCCAAGGGACTCAGCACGTTGCCTGGAGTGGGCCCTGCGACAGCAGAGCGGATCATAGCGAAACTGCGTCGCAAGGTGCCGAAGTTTGCCCTATTGGTTGGGCGAGACGTTCCTGCAGATGCCGACGTGCCTCGCGACGTCGTAAGCGAAGCCTTCGACGTTCTCAGAGCGTTGGGCCACAGCGAATCGCATGCTCGGACCCTGCTCGACGATGCACTTGCTCGCAAGAAGAAGTACAAAGACGTGGAAGAACTGCTCCACGCAGTCTACGAGCAACGTCAGAGCTAAGCATGCTCGAATTTAAATTACACGGATGATGGTTCGCCATCCGGTTCAACAGGCGGCTCAGTTGCTTCTGCATCCACGGGACCAACCGGATTTCGACCTTTTCCAGTAATATAAGCTGCTAAGGCGGCGATGCCCATATAAAGGAAGTCTACTTCCGAAACCGTATCAACAGTGGGTTTCTCAAGGCGAATCGCTTTGCCCGTACCTGCGGCAGGAAGTTCCAATGGCTCTTCATCCACTTCTACGGCGGCAACTTCGTCGCCCGCATCGTCTTCGGCTTCTACCTCATCCACTTGAGCTACAACGTTTCCCACGTTCTTCACTTGGCTGATGTTTTGCATCACTTTCGCGTAAACCACACGGCCACCCACGATGGCTGCCAAGGCCAGAATGGCTGCCAAGGCCGCTCGGCCTGTACTTTCGCGCGCTGATGGACCAGCGGCCGCATTGACGCAAAGACCGGTGATGAGTCCAACGGCGATCGCTAGCCAACCCATCTCATGCCCCGTGGCATGTTCCAGGTAAAACCAAGCAGCCGCACTGGCTGCGGCGCCAATCAATCCGCTTATAAGAACTCGCATCATCCGCCCTCCGCATGAAGAGATTCCGCCGGTGAGAAGACTATGGCCTCGATGAGCTCACGGCAGCTTCCCCTATAATAACTATTGTTAGTGCCCTGCGCCAAGCTTTTCAGAGGGCAATTCTCAAGTATCTTGTGAAACATTGCAGTGGTTTTCAACGTAACAGCTTACCAGATCGCTAGAATTTGGCCCCAGGACGATGCTGTCGACGTCCCTTTGCCAACGTGATTACAATAGCCTACATGCAACCGATTTCTTCCTAGTGCTTTGGCAACGTTGGATTTTGGGATCGCCATCTCGTTCTCAAAGCCAATGTGCACGCGTAAAAGAGATGGCGATCCCAAAAAAGTTAATTTGACAAAGCACTCGGTTCCCGATTTAAATTGCAGGTCCATGTTAAGCATTCTCGAACGGTTGCTCGTGTTTCCTGCCCCGCCGGTGAATGAAGATGACTGGGATGTCCCCGATCTCCCGTTTGAGGACATCTACTTCCACGCACAAGATGGCACTCGACTGCATGGGTGGTTCGTGCCCCACCCTGAGCCGAAGGCAGTCGTATTATATTGCCACGGCAACGGCGAATATGTCGCCCAACTCGCAAATCGGCTGCGTGTTCTGCGCGAACGGATTGGAGTCACCGTGTTCGCCTGGGACTATCGTGGGTATGGCCACAGCGAGGGCCAACCTCATGAAACGAATGTTGTTGCGGACGCCCGTGTGGCTCACATGTGGCTTGCTGAAAGAACAGGACTCAAACCCTCTGATATTGTGCTGATTGGTCGATCGCTTGGAGGCGCCGTCGCGGTAGAGCTGGCAGCCGAATACCAAGTGCGAGGCTTGGCACTCGATCGAACATTTGCATCCCTGGTCGACGCGGCGGCACACAACTATCCCTGGTTGCCAGTGCGCTGGCTTATGAAGAATCGTTTTTCTTCTCTTGAGCGGATTCAACATTATCATGGACCACTACTGCAGACCCACGGCACAGCCGACCACATCGTGCCGTTTGAGATGGGGAAGCAATTATTTGATGCAGCCCCCGGCAAGAACAAACGCTTTATCGAAGTCCCCGACGGGGACCATAGCGGTCCACTTCCCGATTATTGCTACGAAGCACTGGTAGAATTTATCGACTCGCTCGAACCGGTGGGGAATGCGTACCGGTAGCATTAGAAAAATGGGAACAATTTAGCCGAATGGAGAAAGACTCCAACTGTAGCTGCAAGAATTCAGGCGAAAGAATGACAAGCTGGGAACTTTTCGAATTCTTGCGAATCCGGCTACCATTTGGCTAACACTATTGCGAACAATGGATCCATCGAATTCACAAACGAGTACACCGAAGCCAAATCCTATAGCAAGAACGGGAGGTCGAGTTCTCCGTCTTGTGCTGCTCATCTACCTCGGTATTTGCCTCCTCCTCATGGTGATGGAGAGCCGGCTCATTTACATCCCGCCTCCCGCTCGGGACGCTTATGTGGAGGCCGAGCGATTAGGGGGTGAAGAAGCAAGGTTCCAAGCTGAGGATCAAACCAATCTCCACGGTTGGTACTTTCCCAAGAGCGGTTCGAAGCGAGCGATTGTCTATTTTCATGGCAATGGTGAAGATGCAGATCAAAACGTTGATTTAGGTGCTTATTTACGTGACTGTTTAGATGCCTCGATTCTTGTATTCGACTATCGGGGCTACGGTCACAGCGAAGGCACGCCCGATGAAGACGGAATCATCGGCGATTCCGTAGCCGCTCAAAAATGGCTCGCCAAACAGACCCATCTCGATCCGAGCAAAGTAATCTTGTTCGGACGTTCCTTGGGTGGCGGCGTGGCCGTGGCTGCCGCGGAGCAACTCGGAGCCAAAGCGCTCATTTTGCACAGCACCTTTGCCAACATGGACGATATCGCAGCGAGCCAATATCCGTTCATCCCCGTGCGATGGTTGATGAGGAATCCCTTTCGTTCACTGCAGCGGATGAAGCATTTTACTGGACCTGTACTTCAATTCCACGGAACAGCGGATGAGTTAATCCCGATCGAATATGCCCGACCACTCTACGAAGCGGTGACAAACAAACATAAGAAGTTCGTCGAGATCCCTGGCGGCCGACATAACGACCCCTTGGCTGCCAATTTCTGCGAAGTCGTGAACGAATTTCTTATTGGGATTGAGCCATCTGAAACGTCCAAATAGTCCCGGCAAAGGTGCGCAAGAAAGTTAAACGCAAAGCTCGCCGAGACGCAGAGGTCCCTAAACAACACTAATAGGCAATTCTCTGCGCCTCAGCGATCTCTGCGTTTAAAATTCCCTTTGAAACCTCACACGTTGACCATCGTCTCGGGCATTTCTCTCAGGAAAAGGTAAACCATCACTCCCAGACCTATGACGTCGGTCATCAAGTTGTCGGCGGCAGTGGCAGTCCCTGCTAGTGCGCTGATGTAGATAAAGGTCCCGGCAGTCAGTAGGGAGACACCTGCGAGAAATGTCGCTGTCAGGCTAATCGTGTCGCCACCCTGAGGTCGCAGGCTGCGTAGCTCGTGGAAGAACTGGTACATCACCAGAGCAAAAATAATCAGTCCTCCCATGGCATACTCGGCCAGATCAGGCAACACGATAACCGCGTCATAGAGTCCATGGGCAAACACCAACACGCCAAACACGGCCAAGGCCTGTGGACCTTGATTGCGGAAATCCAGACAGGCACGATAAACTGCCAAGCCAATTAATCCCGTCAGAGCAATGTGAAATGGATTGGCTGTCAAGAAACGGCCCAGCGTATCACTTCCCTGGCTCGAAGTGAGGTATCCCATGTTCTCGTTTATGGCGAATCCCAATCCGACGCATCCCGACAGGATGAGCGCTGCCGCCTCATCTCGTTTCCGCACTATCAGTGCCAGCAGCGGAAGTAGACAGAGTAGCTTGGCCAATTCCTCGCGGAGTCCCACACCCAACACAAAGAAGCGCAGACCCGGCAACATTTCGGGGCTGAATTCGAGATGCCAGCGATATTCCTGCCACAATGAAAAGAATCGCGTCGGCCAAACGCTCAAGCCCCCCAGAGCGATTGCAACCAAAGCTCCCCAAACCCGCCAATCGCGCAGAGTGTCCGAACGTAACGCCTGCAACAGAAACACGAGCCAGCAGCAACCTGCCAACAAGGCCAATGCGATCACGCCGGGACTGAAATCGACAAACATCCGTTGCGGGATCTCCCACCAAACTTGCCACCATTGGCCGCCACTGGCCAGTTCTTCGAGCCGGTCGCGGCCGGCACGAAGTGCAGGTCCGCTAAACCCTAGCCCACCAGTCAACTGATGAGCTAGCCAGCCAAGCACCACGCCGGCCGCGATGATTCCAATCACCATCCGCCAGAGATAAGCGGGATCACGAGATTTTACACGCAAATAATGCTGCCATGTCATGGGTGAGATTATCGCATTTCGCGAGCCAAACGGCGAGCCGGGTCGTCCCCGACCCCGGTACTTCTGCCTTTGAACCAGTGCTGCTCCACCGATAGTCGGGGGTCGGGGACGACTCGGCTCGCTGGAATTCGCGGTTTCATCGATATCACACGATTTGTTATATTGGCGCACTAATAGCATACATGTGTTCACACTCCAGATTGAGATCCTATGGCCCGCGAACCGATTCTCTCCGCCGAAGATACTGCTCCCCCGACTGTCGCTCCTGTCATTGATCCTGAGCAACGCGAGGAGGATGTCGCCCTACGGCCGAAGCGGATGGAGGACATGGTCGGGCAGCGCGAAGTCTACGAGCGTCTCAAGATTGCCGTCGACGCGGCGCTGATTCGCGGTGAACCACTAGGCCACGTTCTCTTGGATGGTCCGCCCGGATTGGGCAAAACGACCTTCGCCACCTGCATTCCCCGGGCGCTGAATGTTCCGCTACAAATCGCTAGTGGGGCCACGCTGATGGCACCAAAGGATTTGTTGCCCTATCTGACCAATGCCGAGGAAGGTTCGATCCTGTTCATCGACGAGATTCATCGCCTCCCCAAATCGGTTGAGGAATTCATGTATCCAGCCATGGAAGATTTCCGTGTCGATATCACGCTGGGGGAAGGAGTCTCGGCACGCACGGTGAATATGTCACTACGGCCGTTCACGATCATCGGCGCAACCACACGTAGCGGCCTGCTCTCGGCACCTTTGCGGGATCGTTTCCAAGTCCGGGAGCATTTAGAGTTTTACAGCGACGAGGAATTGACCGAGATCGTCCGTCGCAACGCCGCCAAGCTTCGCATCGAGATCGACGATGCGGCCGCTGAAAAGATTGCTTCATGCAGTCGAGGCACTCCCCGGGTGGCCAACAATCGACTCCGCTGGGTCCGCGACTATGCCACGAGCCGGGCCGACGGCAAGATCACCCTCGACGTTGCCAAGACCGCCCTGAAGATGCTCGGCATCGACCAGATGGGTCTCGATGTGCAAGACCGCAAATATCTGGAAACAATCTTGCGGGTATTCCACGGTGGACCGGTCGGAGTGGAAGCCGTTGCCCACACCCTCAACACGGCCACCGACACCCTCACCGACGAGGTCGAGCCGTTTCTCCTGCGAGCTGAATTGGTAGTCCGTTCCCCCCGCGGCCGCAAACTAACCACCGCCGGCTATCATCATCTGGGCGTCACCCCGCCAGCCGACTTCCGCAGCAGCTATGCCGAGCCGCTCGATGCGGAGCAAGATCGATTGTTCGAGTGATTGCTGCCCAGGTATTGCGGCTTTCCGCTTAGCGTAAAATGGACGAAGCATCAGCGTCCAATTGATTAAGTACCTCGAAAAACTTACTAAGCACTAAAACGGGGCCGCAGCACATCGGTTTGACGATTTGACACCCCTATAGCCAATCCTTGCGGAGTCCATCAACTATTCTAGTCGGTCTTTGAAAAAGCCTGCTTGACCTGTTGGTGATTTCTGACAGTGAAGCCGGTGCGAGCCTTGAATAGCAAGACACTAGCTACTCCCGCCAATATGAGGAATGTTGTCGGCTCCGGGATTACTGAGAAGAATACGTTGTCGGGAATTTCCAGCACGCCCGTGTTACGGCGAATGATGTCGGCCAATGTGGTCCGCTGCAAGACGTCCAATTCTTCGGGCGTGAAATCCGGATCGTTCTGATACCAGAATCGGTCTCCGTCTCTTAGACGTCTAAATTGTTCCGCATAGACGGCTGCCACGAGTGGTCCCACACTCGCATCTGATAGGTGAGCTTCTGCAAGAGCCCCGACGATCGGGTCGATCGAATCGACGTTACCATAGATGGCTTCTAATGTTTGCTGAATAGCCACATCGGGAGTTATGTCTGTAAACGACGTAACACGCGGAAGTTGATAAGCCTCGCGAAATGTGTTGTAGTCCGGCAGGCCGTGGTCACGTGCCCGCTGGATATCGATTGCTCCTAATAGTGCTGCCCGAATCCCAAACACCATCTCCAGATCAGTTTCTTCCTGGATCTCGAAAGTTAATCCTTTGAGAAACAACTCCAGTTCACGAGAAGTAGCCAAAGCAGAGGGATTGAAGAAGGCATCTTCTAGTGGAATTGGCCCCTCGGAGGCGGGTTGCCCGTCATTCTCAATCCGCAAAAATGAATCCGTAAGCATTGAATGGCCAATGCGGAGAAAAACGGCAGGGAATTCGTTAATAATCGAAGGGTCAATATTAGGGTCGTAGATCCCGTGAGGGCTTGGCGCAAGAGGCCCAAGTAAAGCGGGTAGGAATTCGTTGTAAGTGATTGCCTGTAGCTGGGCACCCACCATCCTCCGAGCACGCTGATACAAATCCTCCTCGGACCAGTCGGGATGCTCAATGGCCAAGCCGTCCACTAATCGATTGTGCTCACGCATGAATAGTGTGTGTAGACTGGAGAGCACGACGTTGTCATTAACACGACTATCACCTGCTACGAAATCTGCGTCGGGCCGCGGGCCGAAGGCATCGCGGGGCAAGAGATTCTGGCCATCTCCGTTGATGTCATTACTGGTCCTCAGTCTGGCCCCGGGATTCACTGGTCCGCCTCGAAGAACCGACGCACTTGCCTCGTCGGCTCCATAAACTACGGAAGCATCAATGAACGAAGTTGAGAAATTCACCTGCTGCTGAGGATTGTCTGGTCCGGTGCCCGTTAAGGGATCGAAGACTGATCTGGTCAAAGCTACCGTCTGATTGGGGAAAAATATGTCGTCATTGGAGGGAATACGAAACGAAATGAATTCGTCTTGCCCAGTCTGCGTCAATTGCATGTCGTGGCTCAGAAATTGACCAAAGGCATAAACATAGCCTGAGAGCCGCCGCGCGTTTGGATGGGGCTCTGTCTGCTGAAAAAGGGCCACACTCACACTGCGGGGATTCGGTCGACCAGCGATATCAGGAACCGAAGTTTGGTCCACATAAGCAACCGGAGCAACTCTCACGAAATTTGATCCGACTGATCCCCATTCGGGGTGAGCCAAGTTGTTGTTTGTTCCGTCGAAAGAGCGGAGCGTAGTCGCCCAAGAAGCGACGTTAAATCCCAAACAGCTGGGAATGAGGATAATAACTAATACATAGCGATAAAATAGGCCCATGATAAAATCTCCGAACAGGAATGATAGAAAAAATTGATTACGATTTGCAGCCGTTAGAACTGGCGAGACTATCGCCAACAGCCTACGGCTACGATTCCTTGCGTTGGCACACGCGTGGACTATTCACTGCCAGATCAAAAAAGAGATGAACGGAATAAATGAACGTAATAAATAAAGATCTGACTGGCGACAAATTACTAGTCCAGCTGGGAAATTAGAGCCAAACTGAAAACTTTGTTTTTGTGGCCAACTACTGCGCAACTCAAGCAGCAGAAAGTCTCATCTGCGACATGCACCAAAGAGAACGGGTGAATTGATCATTAGTCGCAACTCTGGGCCACAAACCACTCAAGCCTGTGGTATTGCAAGAAACCAACTAGAGTGAATATTGACTCAGCCGCAAATAGGAGTGCACGGCAAGCACCTCATGGACCACCAACCATGAGGTCAGATGATCTCGATTGGATTGTAAAGACTTTGCAAAACATTCGCAAACTATTTATCGGAATTCTTGCGAGTTTCGTTGAGAAGCCTAGAAAAACGTGCGATATGCCATGTAACTGCTAATCACGACGAGCAGTGCAACGTAGATCCATTTGAGTACGCGATCCGGTGCTTTGGACGCCACTCTTGAACCGAGCGGGGCGAAGGTCATCACAAGCGGAGCAATCATGACGAACGCTAACAGGTTGATGTAGCCGAGTGAAAATTTCGCCAGCCCGGGTTCGCCCCATCCGTGAACTGCTGCTCCAATTGCGCCGCCCAAACCAATGACGAGCCCTGTTGCGGAGGCGATGGCGATGGATTTCTTGATTGGGTAGTGAAATGCCCGAAGGTAGGGAACCGCAAACGTGCCCCCCCCAAGGCCGAGCCAAACGGACAACATGCCGATCACGAAGCCACCACCAGCCTTGGCAACAGTTGGCGGCTCTCCCTCGTCACCCGTTTCGGAGGCACCTTTGAGAGCCACATAGATGGCACTCGTGAACAAGTAGAGTGTGAAGAGGACCTTGAGATCGTGCGTGCGAAGCAGTTGAATCGTAAGCGTCCCGGCCACTGTTCCGAGCAGAATCCAAGGGATCCAGGTCTTAAGCATGTGAGCTTCGAGATTGCCAAGTTTATGTTGCGTCTTCGTGGCCATGATCGCCGCAGGGACGACGAGCGCCAGGCAAGTCCCCACTGCCGAGTGCATCACCACTTCTTGCCCCACACCCATAAGTGGAAACAGTGAAAGAAAGGTAGGAACGAGGATGGCTCCCCCGCCGATCCCAAAAAGTCCCCCAGCAAACCCTGCCACCAACCCGGCTACTACCAAGACTAGGAGGTGCACAATCATTTGTTCTGTCACGACAGCCTCACTGACTACATTGAGTTACGCTTGCCTACTTCACTGAAACATCTCTAGGTTACTCCCCATCACGAATGCAGGGAATTCTTGCTCGCCGATGAGAAAACACGAATGGCCCAATGCGATCGATCGGGCAGGCGCAGAGAAGCGGCTATTCGTTATTACCGCGGCACGATCGCAACCATAGTGTGCTTTGCCGGCAACGACTTGTTGAATGGCTTCTTTATCGACGCTGCCGACAAACCCTTTTGCTTGAACGGCGATCATCATTTCGCCGAAGCGAACGAGGAGATCGACTCCTTCGTCACCTGTGGTACGTGCCATTTGGGCACTTGCCCCAAGGGCTTCAAATACCTTTACGAGGAATTCTTGCCATTCGGTACCCTGCATCGTCTTCCAGTTTTCTTTGAGAAGTTGCTCTCGTTCGATGCGGTTTGAGTCGGCCAGTTCGTTGATTGTGCTTTTGGTGGTTTCGATTCGCCGCCGACGATCCTCAGACTCGCCTTCCCACTGAATAAGGTCTTGTCGTAGTTGTGCCTTAATTGTTTGCTGCTCGGCGATGAGCTTCGCTAGAGTAGACGTAGCTGGAGAGATAATTGCTCTGGTCAAGAAGCCGAGCATGGCAACGGCGGCGAGGCTTGTGCCAATCGCAAGACTGGTCGCGGAGAGGCCTAAGAGAAACAACAAGACAAACGCAATGGCGGCACCGAGGAACGACCCTACGATTAGAACCCCTGGAAACCAGAGCGAGTACTCCTTCGCAGGAGCACGCAGGGCTTGAGCGAAACGGAGATAGAGAGCCCGCAGCTTCGCCTTTCGCAGCAATTTCCGCGCGACGCGAGAATGCTGTTCAGCCTCAGCGAGCTGCGACGAAAGCTGAACCACTTCTTGTTTCAAAGCTTCGATTTGAGCGAGGATGTTCATGAAAATCGATCTGACGGGAAGGTGGTCGCCACAAAAAGCACAATAATGCACAAGAAGCGTTGGATACCGAAAAGTGCTTGTTACTTATCTTTTTCGCGACTTTTTGTGTTCTTCGTGGCTAATAAATCATGACAGCCAAAATGGCTGCCCCACGGTCTGGCGATCAATCCGACTCGACATGCGTATCTCGCAAAACCGCGAACAACTTGCAGTCATGCGGCTGGTCTTGAACAAACAAACGTTCTCGTAAGGTGCCCTCGCAGACGCCGCCAATTCTTGTGGCCACGCGTTGGCTGGGTAGGTTTTCGACGTCGACGAAAATCTCGATACGATGGAGTGATTGCTCACGAAATGCCCATTCGCAGATTTGTCTCGCAGCCTGCGTGGCAGTTCCTTGGCCCGTGGCGGAAGTCCGAACCCAGTACCCAAGTTCGCCGACTCGATGTTTCATTGCAATGCGGTGGATCCCACAGACCCCCAACAAGCGCTCGTTTTCGTCTTCGACCACAAAGCCCCACTCTTCATTGTTGTCCCAAGCAGCTGGGCGCCCTTCCACCCATGCCCTAACATCTTCGCAAGAGTACTCGTCGTGACACCATGCCAACCAGCGAGCAAGTTCTCTTTTTGATTCCTCGACGGCCTCCCAAATCGCATCGATGTCGGAGGGCTGATAGTGGCGTAGGGAAACGACTTTGCTCATAGAAGATTCACTAGTGAGTTAATTGACGAGTGTCAGGAAGACGACTCACGCGGGCAAGTCGTCCCATGGATTGACTAGTGGAATGCCTGTATCGACGAAATGCTGGGTGTTACGTGTGGAGAGAGTGCCATGTCTCGCTTCAACTATCCCCGCGATCTGAACATCTCGTATTTCAACAGAGCGTCCAATAGAACGCAGCTTGGCCGAAATAATTGCCGCCTCAAAAGCCGCAGTCGCATCGAAGTCTAAGACACGACCCTCCAGGTCCTGCTCCAATACCTTCTCAAATGCATCCTCCAATGCTCGACGCCGCTTGCCCTTTGCCATAGTTTGGAGGCCAAACATGATCTCGAATACACAAATGCTTGAAGTCCATATGGATTCGGAAGGTTGTGCATTGAGCCAGTTGACAACTCGCTCATCCGGTGTGGATCGCATCAATGCCGAGATTACATTGGTATCCAGAACAATCATCGATCAAAGTTCTCTGGCTGGATTGGCTGACCACGCAGTTCTTCAATGTCCTGTTCCAGCCCAACCCCCTCAAAACGCTTGGCAATCCGCGATCCGAGATGGGGCTGAGAAGCATGTTGTTTCATGACAGCCCTCCGCAGAATCTCGCGGACCGTTTCTTCCATGCTTTGACCATGGCTACGAGCCAATTCTCGCAGTTTGTCTCGGACATCATCTTCCAAATTGCGAACGATAAATTGTGCCACAATAACCTCACTTTCGATATCATGATATCACCATTAGCCTTTAAAGTCTAGCAGACTTTCTGGGCCAACTGGGGAGCTAAACTTCCCCCCTCAAGAGAACTGCAAAGTACGTCGGCATTGATGGACTAATGACCAATTTTTGGCAGGGATCTCAACTGCTTTGGTCATTGGTCCTTGGAAATTGGGCATTTGTTATTCCGTGTATCTCGACATTGCCGTTCTCCCGACTGCCCCCAGCCGACCATTGCATAACGCCCCGCAAGCCTGTATTCTGGGGGGCTTCCCAAATAGTGATCCCCGTCAGTAATAACAGGTTCGTTGGAGCCGTGAGTCATGGCCGTTCCCAAGCGTAAACATTCCAATTCTCGAAGTGGCAAGCGTCGTTCACACGATCGGCTGACAGCCCGGCAGTTGCAGTCCTGTCCCAAGTGCGGCACGCCAGGTCCCACGCACACCGTCTGTGCCAACTGTGGGCAGTACATGGGCCGGGTGATGGTCGAAACCGAGGAATAGCCCTCGCGTTTCCCTTCGACTCGTGCGACTCTCCCTGTTGCGCGAAAACACTCAGAGAGTGCCGTCGTGACAAAATCTGCGTTTCTATTTCCTGGCCAAGGCGCCCAGTCGGTTGGCATGGGTGCAGCGCTGGCCGATTCACTGTCCAAGGCTCGGGAACTCTTCGATCGCGCTGCGGATATCCTGGGCTACGACCTCTTGGACCTTTGCACCTCGGGTCCTGCTGAGAAACTCAATTCCACGGTTCATAGTCAGCCTGCACTGTTCGTCTGCAGCCTGGCAGCTTTGGAAAAATTGAAACAAGACTCGCCAGATGTCGTCGAAAGTTGTGCGGCAACGGCTGGCTTGAGCTTGGGTGAATACACAGCATTGGTCTTTGCGGGGGCGATGAAGTTTGATGCGGCCTTGCGCGTTGTGCAAGTGCGAGGTCAGGCGATGCAAGATGCCGCGGATGCTGTCCAGAGCGGTATGGTCAGTGTGCTGGGGCTCGAGCGCGGAAAAGTCGAAGAACTAGTGATACAAGCGAGAGAGGAAGACGTCTTGCAGTTGGCAAACTTCCTCTGCCCGGGCAACATTGTCGTTTCTGGCGGCAAGGCGGCCTGTGAGCGGATAGCACCCCTCGCCGAGACCGCTGGGGCAATGAAAGTGATACCTCTCACGGTAGCTGGTGCGTTTCACACTCCACTTATGCAGCCAGCGGTGGAACGATTGAAGGCGGCTCTGGCGGATGTGGAGATCGTCGCTCCCCGAATCCCTGTGGTTTCCAATGTTGATGCCCGCCCTCACGACGACCCGGCAGAAATCCGCAGCTTGCTCGAGAGACAGGTGGTTGAACCTGTGCTGTGGGAAGATACCATGCAATGGCTCATCGGCGAGTTCGGCATCGAGAGCTGCTACGAAATCGGCCCCGGGCGCGTGTTGCGAGGATTGCTAAAACGAATCTCACGCAAGTTGCCGTGTGAGAATATTGAAGCGTAAGAAGAAGTCATGTCATCCCGATGGGAACTCCGCGACCAGAGGGATCTGGCATACAGCACTAACACGTATGGTAGGTGAGCGAAGGGGCGAACTAGATTCCTCAGTCGCCTAGGCTCATTCGGAATGACAGATACGCGACTCCTTCGGGATGACAAGAAAGAAACGAGTAACAAATTATGAGTGAATCAAACGATCGTAGAATTCAAGTCGATCTCTCTGGCCAGTCGGCCATCGTCACAGGTGCCTCACGCGGTATTGGCAAAGCGATTGCCATCACGCTGGGTGCCGCCGGTGCGAAGGTTGCTTGCGTAGCTCGCAGTGAAGACAAACTTGCCGAGACGGCTAAAGCGATTACCGACGCGGGGGGAACTGCCGCCGTCTATGCCTGCGATGTGGCCGACTCGGCAGCTGTACAGAAAGTGGTCGACGCAGTCGTCGCCGAGTGGGGCCAGCTCGACATTATGGTCAACAACGCCGGTATCACCCGCGACACCTTGATCCCGCGGATGAGCGACGAGGAATGGGACGACGTGATTGCCACGAATCTGCGGAGCGTATTCCTGTTCACACGTGGGGCAGCAGGCGCAATGATGCGATCCAAGTCTGGCCGGATCATCAATATCTCCAGCACCTCAGGTATTATGGGCAACCCTGCACAAAGCAACTACTCCGCGTCGAAAGCGGGCGTGATCGGCTTCACGCAGACCGTGGCCCGCGAACTTGCCAGCAAGCGTCGGAAAATCACCGTGAATGCGATTTGCCCCGGCTTTATCGCTACCGATATGACAGCTGCCCTGATGGAAGCTGCGGGAGAAGAGGCGGTCATGGAGCGAATCAAGGCGGCTGTACCTCTGCAGCGACAGGGGGAAGCCGAGGAAGTTGCCGACGCGGTGCTCTTCCTTGCTAGTTCGTCAGCCGCCTACATAACGGGCCAGACCCTGGTGGTCGATGGAGGCCTAACTGCTTAGCCTGTCAGAGGTTGCCGCCGCTGGAATCGTCCAGAGCGACCTAGACAACCACCTGGAGAAACGGTATATCTTGACCAACTTCGCAGGGACGGTCTATTGTGAACCTGCGACGATAGTAGCACGACTCTCCGAGTCGTATGTTTCTTGAATGGCGACTCGGAGATTTGTGCTACTCTAGGCAAAACTACATAGTTGTTGTCGCATGAACAGAACGTGAGCAAATGCTTCACCACGGTTCTTGCGACACATGGGCATATTTTTTACAGAGACAATGGAGGACCATTCAAGTGGCCTCAGTACTGGAACGTGTGACAGACATCGTGGCGGAGCAACTCGGAGTTGATAAAGACAAGATCACTCCCGAAACCTCTTTTGTGAACGACTTAGGTGCCGATTCGCTCGACACGGTTGAATTGGTCATGGAGTTGGAAGAAGAGTTCGACGTCAACATTCCTGACGACGCTGCCGAAAAGATTCAAACCGTCGGACAGGCGGTTGAGTTTATTGAGCAGAATAAATAGATAGGGAGCCTTTTGGGCGGCTTCTTTTAGCGGAATTGCTCGGATGGAAATAGCAACTCGTTTTTTCCTGCGCTGAGTTTTTCAGTGGTGGCAGTTCGATTGGTCTTCTTTGAATCCATTTTTCTCGACATCTCAGCGGCCGGACAAGAGACATGAATCGACGTGTAGTCGTAACAGGGATGGGCGTCGTTACGTCGCTCTCTTGCAAGGTTGACGATTTCTGGAGCAAGATTCTCGATAGCCAGAGTGGCATCCACGCTCTTACTCACTTCGATGTGACCGACTACAAGGTCAAGTTTGGTGGTGATATCTCGGATTGGTCGGTCGACGGCTACATCGATTCCAAAGAGGAAAAACGGCTCGACCGATTTACCCAGTTCGCCATGGTGGCTGCCGTCGATGCGGTGAAAGACGCAGGCATCGACTTCGCTAAGTACGACCCGTTCCGTTTAGGGGCAATCGTCGGTTCAGGAATCGGTGGACTCAACGAAATCGAAGAACAGGAAGCCCGCCTGATCAAGAAGGGGCCGGACAAGGTCTCCGTTTTCACGATCCCCAAACTCATGCTCAACGCCGCCAGCGGGCATATCTCGATCCGCTTTGGACTGCGCGGCCCAAACCATGCCGTTGCTACGGCTTGTGCCAGCGCCACCAATGCCATGGGAGATGCGTTCAAAGCGATCCGCTACGGCGAAGCCGAGGTGATGGTCACCGGCGGTGCCGAAGCTGCGGTCTCACCAATGGGGCTCGCCGGGTTTTCCAACATGAAGGCCCTCTCCATGCGGAACGACGACCCCCAAGCAGCCAGCCGCCCTTTCGACGCCGACCGCGATGGCTTTGTCCTCGCCGAGGGAGCCGGAATCCTGGTCTTCGAAGAGCTGGAATTTGCCAAGGCGCGCGGAGCCAATATCTATGGCGAGGTCCTCGGTTTCGGTGCCAGCGCCGATGCGGGACACATCACCCAGCCTGATGCTGAAGGAACTGGCGCCGCCCGGGCCATGAGCAATGCCCTGGAGTTTGCAGGCATCGACCCCACGGAAGTCGACTACATCAGTGCCCACGGCACCAGCACGCCGTTGGGCGACAAGGCCGAAACAATCGCCATCAAGCGGGTCTTCGAGGATCACGCTTACAAACTAAACGTCTCCAGCACCAAGAGCCAATTGGGCCACACCCTCGGAGCCAGCGGCGGCGTGGAGATGGTGGCATGCCTGTTGGCGCTGCGCGACCAGATCGCCCCGCCAACAATCAATCTCGACACGCCCGACCCAGCCTGCGATCTCAACTACACCCCCAACACCCCCCAAGAACGCCCCATCCGCCGCGCGATGAACAACAGCTTCGGGTTTGGTGGGCATAATGCTTCGATTTTGGTGGGGAAGCTGTAGGAGAGAACAATATAAGGTTGTACTCCAACGCAAGTGAATGCAAGTAAAGAAATCTCGATTCACGACAACACTCTCGTATCTTACGAGGTACTCTGTAATCGACGCGAGATTCGCTTGCACACCGAATTCCGAGACCGAGGCGAGCCATACGAATTCACCGACATTATGTTTACCGGTGTAGTCGCCTACGACTTTAGGTACGACTCAGAAATCGGCACTATCATCTTCGAGATTACCGACGTTCCAGCTTCTGATATCTACGAGCAACAGGTGGATCAATTCCAAGCCGGTATTCGATACGGTTGGCCTGGTGAGTGGGCCAAATCAAGCCAGGACGCAGCAGACTATTTCGCAAAGAACTCGGTTTGCGGCTACATCCTGTCTTCTTCCTGCGGAATGAATGGTTGGATTCTCGCTCGCAGCAAGGAGATTCGTCCCACAACCAATCGAAATGATTGGTCGGAAAACCTTTCGTAGTGTAGAATCTATCAGGTAGTTCGTATCCGACGCTTTACCTATTTGGATTGCTTTAGAATGCCGACTATCCCGGATATCCCTGGACCTCATCGATTGTTCTTTTACAGTTTCGATTGCAATGAGCCAAAACATGTCCATGTCCGTCGTGAGTCGATGACTTGCAAATTCTGGATTGAACCAGTTACTCTCGGCTACAATAAGGGATTCAAAGCAAACGAACTCAACCGCATTCGAAACTTGATTTTCGATAACTTGGATAGGATTGTGGAGGCTTGGAATGAGCACTGTGGTGAATAGCGAATCGCGAATGATGACGGTCAAAGTCACGGAAGATCTAATCGTCGCTGAGCTTGAGGATGGACGTATTATTAGCGTGCCACTCGCTTGGTCATGGCGACTCTCAGAGGCAACCCCTCAGCAACGCAACAACTTTGAGCTCATCGGTAATGGCGTAGGGGCTCACTGGCCTGACGTCGATGAGGATATCAGTGTGCATGGAATGCTTCATGGCATGCCTGCAGTTCCTCCGAAAAAGCAAGCCTCCTAATGGCATCTGGCGTATCTTCGATTGCAGGGATGGACTCCGATCCTGACTGCCAAGATGAAATTCCTCTACCGCCGCATCCCCACCCTCCCCTCCGAAAACAAATCCTTCTGAAAAATCCGGTACGTCTTATACCGCCGACCGCCGACGCGCTCAATCATGCGGTTCACCAACGTGTTGTCTTCCAAAGTCCAGCTTAGCTCCGCCCCGTGGTAGTCGAGCTTCTTGAAGCTGCTGAGGAAAGTCTGCTGAATCAGCGATTCGGCGACACCCCGTTTGCGATAGCCGGGAATCACGCCCAGGACTGCGAGCCGACCTGTGCGAATCTTGCGTAGTCGTCTGGCCAATCGCATGAGGCCAATCGGCACACCTGCGGTGGTGAGACGACCACCCAACGGCTGAATCGCTTCGTTGAGGTTCGGCAGCATGATTGACACCCCGACAGGCCGACCATCAACTTCGGCGAGTTGCACCAACTCGGGGACTGCCAGCCGCTTCAGGTCGCGTGCCAGGTGATCAAACTCCGCGTCACTCATTCGTACAAAACCCCAGTTCTGTTCGAGCGATTCGTGATAGATCGTCTTGCAACGAGCAATCTCGGCGTCGAAATCTGCAAAGTTCATTGGACGCACGGCCACGCCATAGCGTTCTGATAGTCGCCGTACCCGACCATTCCAACGGGCATCCATATTGTTCTGGCGATCGAACCACCAGGCGTACAGGTCCTTGGCCTTTGCGAGTCCATACCGAGCGAACAGTCGTTCGTAGTAGTGCGGCTGATGGTTCATCATCACGGCGGGTGGAGTGTCGAAGCCGTCGACAAGCAGCCCACAGGGATAGTTGGTGGAAAAATCGATCGGACCCATCAGTTGATTTCGTCCCCGCGATCGCAGCCAGGCACTGGCCCTGTCCAATAGTGCCCGACTGGTGCGGAAGTCGTCGATCGACTCAAACATACCGAAGCAACCGACGTTCGTACCATGTGCCCGATTGTAGGCAGGATCGTCGCTCACAACGATGCGACCTACTGTTTTTCCCTCGCGTTGGGCGAGGAAAGCTTGTGCTCGGCCGTGGCGAAAAAAAGGATGGCGACGCGGGTCAAGAAACTCACGGACCTGCATGTCGAGTGGCGCAACCCAGTTGGCATCGTCTTGGTAAATCCGCTTCGGAAGATCGATAAACTCGGCCACATCGCGCCGCGTGGTGACGGCATGAATACTCGCCGCCGAAGGAGCAACGGTCAACTGCGACCAGGTGAAACGCGGGCTAGTAGTTGGCAAAAACGGCGAACTGAGTACGGCAGAAAGATTCATCGGGATTTCTCCTGAAATGGGGCGTGTTAGTAAGTTTCTACCCGATGAAGCGGAGAAATCGCTGGAGTGTTACAGATTCCTTTCAAGCTTTCCTTACCTGAGGTTAAAGCCCGTACGTCTGGTGATAGTACGACACTTTGACGCTTTGGAAGACAAAAATGGGATGCGGTTAAAATCTACCCAAGCTGGCTGATTACTGACCTGCTCAATAATAAAGTTGAAGCTTCAATGATTGCTTCAAGCGCGTGCGATACGTTACAGGTCTCTTTTAGCGGATGCGCGTTGAAGCATTGAGCCAACCGGCATGCCGTTTGCAAAACTTGCCTGTTGGAGTGACGCGTATCTTCCGGACGCTCTTGTGGAGTTGGTTTTCGGTAGTGTACTGCCGCTCTTCAGTGCCACACATTTCTGTGGCCATTTTATAGCAGTCAATCCAGATGACATGCCTGCTACTTGTTCATTTTTTGCCATCTACTGGCGCTTTTGGAGAGCGTACAGAAGTCGATGGCTTGGAAATTGTGACTCGGAAGTTTCACAACCAGCAATTAGGATCTAATCATGTTAAAACACATCCCTTTCTTGAATTCCCTCTTAGCAGTAGCCCCAGTGGCTGCACTTTGCTTCCTGCAACCCGCTACGGTCGCAGAGGAGTGGGAACAACAAACCCCTTATTACGAGGACGACGCCTGGTATGACGTCAGCGAATGGCTTGACGGGAACGACTATAATCCCACCGATGAGACCATAGGAGAGTGGGATGATGAGACCTACAACTGGGACACGAGCGATAGCGATGCAAACAACGACCAATATGGATACGACAACGCCAATAGTTCCGACGACTGGTTTTATGACTATTCCGACGACAATTCCCATGCCGATTACGGCACGGCTGACGAAAGTGGTCGCTATAGTCACTCCAATCAATACTACGACTATGACAAAGATGGTTACTACGATGCTACATCGTCTCAATACTCTAACAGAGAGCAGGGTCTGTCGGACGGTTATGTACTGTATTTATTCACCGTAACTCCCGCGGGTTCAGATTCGAACAGTCAGAACGCAAAGAATTACTCGAACGCTAGGGATTCCCAATCCGATGATCGCTCAAATAAGCAAGCTCGCAATCAAAAAAGCGATTCAGATATGAAGAAGCATCAGATTAAAGGTCAGGTCCAAAAGACCAAGAAATTGCAAGTTCGCAAGGGTCCCGAACGATTGATTGCCCAAGTTTCTGCAGACCAGGGAAAGACCTATGTTGTCGATCTAGGTCGAGCTGACCAGTTTCACCAACAGGGCCAGAGTAACGACCAGCAGAGCCAGGATTCTGGCGAAACGAAGCTGCAAGTGAAAGAAGGAGATCAGATCTCATCCAGCGGTCCGATGATGAAGGTCGGAGACAAGCATGTGCTGGTCGCTCAAACCGCTAAGATCGGTAATCAGAACGAGAATGAAATTGACCGTTCGTCCTTAAAGCTCAAAGGAGAAGTCTCCAAAGTCAAGACGACAAAGATACGGGGTCATGAATGCCAGTTGGCAATCCTGAAAACGGATTCCGGCAAAAAGGCATTGGTAGACCTGGGGCCGAAGGATGAGCTTGACACCGAGATTGCCGAAGGTGATCAGATCCAAGTCAGCGGTATTCCTGTCAAGGTGAAGGATCGCTCTCTCATTCTCGCCAAATCCGTCACAAAGGACGGAGAGCAGACGAAGATTGATCGGGTTGCAATGAACAAGAAATCGAAGTCCAGTTCGTAGTCGTAACCTGACCTATCTGACAATCACGAAGTGACTTTCTCCGCGCGAGTGACAATAAAGAGCTCCCGTGGGGAAAGTCCTTCTCTTTAGTAACTTGACAGAACTTTTTTCGGAGCAAATATCATGAACTTACTTTGGTGGGCAATAATCGCCGCAATCGTTGCATTCATCGCAGGAGCCTTGGGATTCACAGGGATCGCAGCGGGCGCAGCTACGATCGCAAGAGTCCTCTTTGGCTTATTCCTTCTGATCGCGATTGTGCTTTTCGTACTGGTTGCGTTAGGAATCGGTGCCGCAGCCTAGTAAACTCAATGTGGTCGAGAGACTTTGATCTAAACTGACCCCGAGAACTTATCTTCTCAAAGTGAAATGCAAGACTACGGAAACCACGGATAGCACGGATTTCTCGGATAGAGCAAGTCCCACGAAAACGGGACGAAATTCATTCGATTGTTCAAAATCACACCCACCATCTGCTCAAACCTACTCGATGAATAAATGTACGGTTCCGTCTCAACTTATCCGTGAAATTCGTGCAATCCGTGGTTCTCCTTTTCAGTTTGAATTATCTTCGTCGCAGCGGAGAGAATTACCTCGAACAAACTTCCGCCACCGAACACGATTTCGACTGTGTATAGTCTCGCCACAATTCTTGGCTGAGGGTCTACACTCACCGTAACTTATTGAAACGCCATAGGTCGTGGTTTCAGTCACAACTTTTTTTGGCTGAAGGCCATAGTCAAGGCTTCAAACAATGATCCCCGCTTCTCTTGTTTGCACATCTGCTGGTGCTTGTCGATGAGGTCAAAACCCGTTCATGACGAAAAAGAGTGCCATACCCGACATGCCTACAACTCCCAAGGTGTTCCAGACAATTAGAGCGGTGTAAATGCGTGACCCTGCAGGATGCGTTGCGTGCCACCAACTGTCTAACGCGACTTTCGAGCGTACTTGTGAATAGAGTAGGAAGCCCATGAATAGGGGAAGCAAGCAGACTGAGGCAGAAAGTGGTTGCCCAAACGGTGCGAATGCCAAAACAACGAATACTCCCATGAATGTAAGAAACAGCCAGAGATAACTTTTGCCAATTTCAAGTCGCATACGTAGTTCCATGATTCAACTGGATCGGAAGTCTTTCTCAACCAATGACTCCCGTTACCTGAGATTGTTCATTCTTATAGGAACACCACGGGAGGCATGTCTGGTGATGCTCGAAACTCCGTGCCATCGTCCAAGAAGAGTTTTGTGCAAACCAGACACTTGGAAAAAGGTTTCTTATCCATAAAAGAATGAAAGACCTCTGGAACGGGAATATAGCTTCTGATCGGACCAAGTTCGGGTAAGTCAGCCATGAGGTTCTTTGCTATGCGAGATTAGAACGGACCGTGCCAAGGAATTCATCCTTCTATCTTCAATCTACCTAAGTACTCCCCGTTTTTGCAGTAGCCAACGCATGAAGAGATATTGAAAGTATGGCCGAGAACTGATAACTCCCTTCCAAACCGCCCCAACCGTAGGCCCAGAAAAAGGGGCGGGAAAAGGACACGCACATTTCGAACTATCCATCAAGCTCCACTGATTCTTGTCGTAAATGCTTACGAGAATACAGGTTCTAAGCTCGCTTGGTATTTTGCTCGGAATGATGAAGGCACGTCCTTTTCCCCCATCGACGCCTCAGGACAGTTAGACATTGATTACGAACGCAAACCTTCATAGGCCGCTGGGCATCCTCAGCTTGACTGCGATTATTGTTAATAGATGCGGCCGGTAAAGGCGACCGCTGCAGCAGCGTAGGCCTGGTTACCGCCCAAACGCGTTGAGTTCAAGTTGTTCGCAGTTACAACGCCTCTCCTCAGTGTCCTTGGTCATAGCAGAGACTGGATTGTCAAGAAGCACCCAACCACTAAAACCACGCCGCCAGTTCCGAGGCGAGCCCACCGCTCCGTTTTGCTAACGGCATTGAACGCTTCCCCGAGTTTTTTGGAGCCAAGGGCGATCAGCACTGCGAAGCCGATAACGGGCAAGGCGGTTCCGATGCCATAGAGCAGTGGGAGCAGAATCGTCGAACCGGCGGAAAGCGACGCCATCACATTGCCGAAGAACAACGCTGCCGACGTAGGGCAGAACGCCAGTGCGAATAGGACTCCCAGAGCCAGTGCACCCCAAATACCCAAGCGGTCGACCCTCTTTTTGACCGACTCGGAAACGCCACCGCCCCCGATGTTGATTTCGATCAGGCCGACCAAGAACATGCCCACCACGATGAGCGTCGGCCCAAGCAGCAGGTGCATGTACTTCTGCAAAAACTGCGATACGCCGGGGACCGAGAGGGCCGTGCTGACCAGCAAGAACGCCAACCCAACGTATGCTACGACTCGGCCCACCGTGTACAGCAGCCCAGCCAGCAGGACGTACCGCGTGTTATCGACTCGGCGGCCGATGTAACTGATTGCGGCGATATTGGTCGCCAAGGGACAGGGGCTGATCGAAGTCAACAACCCTAGCCACAAGGCCGAACCGGCGGCCAGCAGAAACTCAGTCATTCCTTGGACTCCTTCGATTCGTCGCGTTCCTGCTCGGCGTCTTCCTTGGATTGTCTCAAGTAGCGGGCGACGCCGTCCTGAACATAGGCCCGAAAGTCGTCCGGCTTGCCGACCAACTGCCAGACTTTCGGCATGCTCGTCAAGCACACGGTTTCACCTTCGAAGACATTGATCATCACGAGGGTGGGCGTTTCAATGCCGTACTTTTTGGCAAGTTCTGCATTCTTCTCGTCCTGAAAGTCGATGTAATGAAACTCGACGGTGCGATTCTCGACTTCCTTTTCAAAGCCTTTCGTCACTGCTTCCTCGGCCATTGCGCCGATTCGCTTGCAGGTCGGGCAGCGCTGGGTTCGATGGAAGTAGATCGCAACCACTTGATGTTCCGGGGACTTCCCTTGTTCTTTGTCACTGGTAGTTGTATCAGGTGTCACAACGCTGCAAACGGCCAGCACGGCTGCGAATATCATTGATGTCGCCATCGTCTATTCTCCTTGTTGAGATGTACTTGTTACCGCCTGATCATGATCCGAGCATGGAAAGAATCTCTTTTTGGATGTACGCGGTGAACGCGTCACGGTCGCCAATCAACTCCCAGACTCGCATCAAATTACGCCAGTCGGCCACTTCTCCATTCGCCATACTGACCAACACGACAGTGGGCGAGACGATCTCGTACTCGGTAGCGTAGTGGATGTGCTCGGGCTGTTCGTAGTTAACGACCTTCCACTGAACCCGTTCGTCGGCCAATTCTGCAGCGAATGCCGACTTAACAGCCTCGTGTGAGTAGCTCTCGATGCTCCGACAGGTCGGGCACCGCGTGTCGCCGTGGAAGTAGTAGACGACCAGGGCGTTTTCCGGGAGTTGCTCTTCAGCAGAGTCTGAGTTGACCGTCGTTGACTCCCGCATCTCGCGTCCGAGGAGGATCGCCACGGAAGCCGCGACAAACAGTAGCAAGGCGGCGGCGATTAGGTTTTTGGCATTCATCCGTGTACTTCCTTCCTTTATCAGGGGCTAGAACTTCCCGTTAGTCCTGTCGCTTGTTACTTTGATAGGACTGCTCTAATCTCTTCTGGCGTCGCGACTTTACCGACGATTTTTACTTCGCCATCGACAACCAAGGCTGGCGTAGACATGACGCCGAATTGAACGATTTCATTGATATCTTCGATCTTCTGGACGTCGGCTTCGACGCCCAAATCTTTCAGGGCTGCTTCGACATTCTCTTTCAGCGAGACACACTTCTTGCAGCCGGTGCCGAGAACTTGAATGGTGGTCATCTTGCGAATCTCCTATGGATTGATTGCTGCGACGGCAGCGGTCGCGGGTTGATTAGGTGAATTGGTTGCGGATGGGTAAAATTCGCCGAATCCGATCCCAGCGATGGTCGCCATGACAACCACAAGAGCGACAAAAGCCGCAGTCTTTGTGTTGCCGACGACACTGCGAATCACCAGGATGCTGGGCAGCGACAGGGCGGGTCCCGCCAAGAGCAGCGCTAGCGCCGGTCCGTTGTGCATGCCGTTGCGCATCAGCGCCTCCAGAATCGGGACCTCGGTGAGTGTGGCGAAGTAGAACAGGCAGCCAACCAAAGAGGCAATCAGGTTTGACAGGATGCTGTTGTCACCCACGAACGCCGCCACCTGCTTCTCTGGAATAAGGGCTCCTAGGAATCCGACGACGAAGACACCACCAAAGAGGAGCGGCACGAGCAGCTTGGAAAACTCCCAGGTATTGCCCATCCACTCGCCGAAGTCTTGACGATTGAGCCACGCCAGGCTCATCACGGCGACCAGCACGGCCATCACTCCCGCCAAGTACCAGCGGTAGTGATGGATACGGGTCACCCAGGTATCGACGTCCTCGATGCTCGTAATATCGGTTTTGGCCAGCCGTACAACCTCAGTCGCTTCATGCCCAAGCAATGCCTGTTTGAGTCGCAGGTCGTAACTGTTTTCGGTTTCATATTGCAGTGTTGCTTCAAACTGCCGGCCATCAGCCATTTGCACTATCTTGTCGCCAGGATTGAACCAGTCGCTGAACACCAGAAATGCCAGCATGGCGGCCAGCATCGAAGCGTTTTGCCAAAGCGGTCGGCTGGCAGCAGGTGGGTCGGGCTGAGCCATCGTGACTTCGCTCCGCTCGTCTTCGCTGCGACTGAACAGCATTGCCATGATGAGGCCAATGATCACGCCAAAAACCATGGCGCCAACCACGCGGGCGACACCTAACTCGAATCCCAGGACACGTGCCGTGAGAAAGATCGCAAGCACGTTAATTGCCGGACCGGCGTAGAGAAAGCAAGAGGCTGGCCCCAACCCCGCCCCGATGCGGTAGATGCCTGCGAACATCGGCAGCACGCTACAGGAACAAACCGCCAGCACGGTGCCCGAGATCGAAGCCACCGAATAGGCTTCAACCTTGTTGGCCTTTGGCCCTAAATGTTTGAGTACTGACTCTTTGGACAGGAAGGTCGTGATGGCTCCGGCAATGAAGAGAGCGGGAACAACGCAGGCAAGCGTGTGGTTGCGGGCGTACCACTGAAGGAGTAGGAACGCCTCGACGATGGCCCTGGTAGTCTTTGCTGCGAGAGGGTCAGCATGCGCATCGTACTGCGGTGTCGCTAGCGGCACGAAGTAGGCGAACAAGAACACGCCTAGAAACGCTGCAAATATTTTCCATTCTCGGTTCATCTTGCCACACTTTCTTGCGTATTTGGTATAATGTGCAAATATCAGGCCAAATAAAAAGCTGCATCAGGCTGCAGCTACGAAAGCACCTTCAATTGTTGGTCCACGTTACACTTGACCACTGATTCGATGCAGCCGAACAAGTTCTTCAGGCACTTCACCCGCAGGCTGTAAAACACCATCTGGCCACGTTTGTCGCTTTCGACGATGCCGGCGTTCTTGAGCTGCGTCAGGTGTCGAGAAACGGTCGACATATCCATCCCGATCTCCTCGGTCAGGTCACAAACGCACACCTCGGTGTGCTCAGAGAGCACATCCACCAGTTTCAGCCGAGCCGGATGGGCCAGTGCTTTGAGCACATTGGTGCGAGTTTCGTACTTGGCTTTCTCGGCTCGATTCATTGCTTATCCTATCGACTGTTGCTTATTTGCAAGTTTATACAAATATACGATGCGGAACACCCACGGTCAAGATGCCTTGCTCAAGGCATTGTGCTAGCGTTTGACTGAGGCCGGGCAAACGAGGTCAGCCAGGCCGCCAACCTTTCGTCGAGTTCGTCACGAATTCGGCGGAAGGCGGACAACTGTTCCTCTTCGCTGGCTTCAACCGCGGCCGGGTCGTCGAAGGGCCAGAAGAGCCGCTGCCCCATACCAGGAAACAACCGCGGGCAGTTCTCTTCGGCGTTTTCGCAGACAACGATTAGGTAGTGGGCCGACAATCGCCCCAGGTACTCGCTCACATTCTTTGAATACTGGTCCGAGATATCGATGTCAATCTCATCCATGACGACCGGTACCATCGGATGGACGCGGTCGGGTTTGAGCCCATTACGGAGGACTCTTTCAACGACGCCCCACCCATCTTCCTATTCCGATTCGATGAACTCAAGTCGTTGCAATTCCAAGAGTTACCAAACCGGCAGAGATGCATGTCCCCATCCTACTTGCCGAAAAGGGAAAAAGAATTAAGGGTTCGCTTACCGTCTTCTCCGAACCAACAGCCCTACGGTAGCCAAAGCTCCCAGCAGCAGCGTGTTGGGCTCAGGGATACTTGCGACGCGGAAACCATTAGCACCATGCTCGAAATCTGGTGCAATATAACTACGACTTAGCGAATTCATCGGTTGAGCAACGGTGACATCCCAATTTGCCCCCCGCAAACCGCGGCAAGGCGCGCCAGCATTTTCATCGTTAATTAGATAGCAGTTGGTTTCTTCCCACTCCCAAACGTTGCCCCCCTGTCCCATGGTTCCATAGACGCTCAGTCCCCCCGCAAGAGTTACGTCTGCCGGCTCCATCTGTCCGCCATAAACGGCAGTGCCACTGGAGGTACCACTTGCAACTGGCACAGGAGGGCTATCGCTGCCTGTAGGAAAATCGAAGTAGAGGTTCTCATTCGGATCGTAGTAAGCTGCCTTAAACCATTCGTCCGAACTGGGTAGAACGTACCTTGCCAAGCTATTGCGATAACGATTCGCTGCGTCATAGCCGTCGTCGCCGGGATCCCAAAGTTGAAAATCGCCATTCAGATCGAACTTGTATGCAGTAACGTTGCCTGTACTAGTATTAAGCCAGTTGACAAATCTGGCTGCTTCAAACCAGCTGATGGAAGTGGCCGGCTTGTTCGCGCCTCGGCCGTCATGCGAGATATCCAGGCCAGCCAAGGCGTTGGCCTTGTTAATCATGTCCTCGGAGACTTCGTAGGTGCCTATACGATAGGCGTATTCAACCTTTCCTGCCCGGTAGGGCTCGCCCGACGTGTCGCCTGGGTTATCAGGATCGCCGATCGTAACGAACTCGATCGCAAACTGGTTCGCACCGCTGCCGAAGATGTCGGCCTGAGCGCCGGCGGTAGAGAGGAGTCCCAAAGTGAAGAGGATCAAGGTTCCGGTGGTCTTCATTAGGCGGTTCTTTCGAGGGGAATAATCTCCGGATGAGAGCCAAGGTAGAAACTACCTACCGATTGTAACAGAATACCCCAAACTTTTAAGATTGTACCTTCAAAACAAAAGATCACAGGATCACCCTCACGAGCCTGACGCGTGCGGTTAAACCCTAAATTATCGATCCCAACCACTCGTGGTCAGGAATCCACTGCATTGAAGCTACAGACTCAACTCCCCCCAAACAAGCTCCCACCTGCAGAAACAGCCACGCCAATTCCGAGCGAAAGAGACACCATCTATTGAAGCGAGGTAACTCAAGCCAGCGTAGTAACTTGCATCAAACAAGGTGAACCTCTGCAAGTGGGTGTCTCCAGATCTTCTCGACTTTTCTTCTCGTTTTTGGCCACCCATTCTGCTATGGTGAACATGTGTATATATTTTCAATTCCCACTCAAAGCCCTCCCCGCTCGATAGCTCGCGACCCTCCCAAGGGAGGATGTAATTGAGATACCCTCCCGCTTGCGGGAGGGTCGGCCTCTTAGAGCCGGGGAGGGTATTTGGATTGTCCCCCAAACAACCCCAGGAGTTATTGCCATGAACTCACCAAACCCACCGCGATCAGTAGGTCGCCCGCGCTCCCTTGCCGATCCGTACAAACGACGCGAAGTCTGCTCGTTGATTGGAATCGGCGCAGGCTACGACGAAGCGGCGCGGCACGTCGGTTGCTCCGTAGCCACCCTGCGTCGGGAGGCGGACCGCGATCCGGCGTTTGCCGAGCAGTTGGCCTCCGCAGAAACGGCCTCGGGATTGTCCCCGCTGCGAGCCCTGCGCTCGGCCGTCAATAACAACTGGCGGGCTGCTGCCTGGCTGCTCGAACGGACCTGCCCTCAGCGCTTCGCCCTCCGCAAACCCGAATCTCTCTCACCGAGCGACGTCCGCACACTACTTGACGAGGTTGCCAATATCATGGCCGACGAATGTACCGACGACGCCCAACTTGAGCGGATGTGCTCTCGGCTCGACGATTTGCAGAAAGCACGCTTTGGCCAGTACCGCGCAACACTCCAAGGAGACCCCGCACCGAAGTCGGCCGACGAGCGCTATTACGACAAGCTGCAGCGCGAAATCGAAGAGGCCTTAGGTGCAGTTGATATGGACGTCAGCGCCAAGGATGTCCGGACGGCCATCGCCGGGATGGAAGCCTACGATCGCCGCGCGGCCGAGGCCAGGCGGGAGAATATTGCTTTACAAAACCCCTCTCCGCCCGAAGCGGCGTGATCCCCGTAAGTCTAGGCTCGTTAACGAGTTGAAACAATTTAGACCAGTCGAAAAGGATTTAGTTTTGTATTTTGTTTCTGTGTTTTCAAAGAGAATCGAGCCACGTAGGCCGCGAACAAACCGTGCGCAGTTCCGGTATGGGTGCGTTAGTTCGCGACACCATGTCGGAACAGTGCTACCGCTGGTTCCGGCCTACCCCGAATAAGAACGGTCTCCTTCTGGGAGCAATTGAGACCACCCAATAAGACCGCTACAATTTAGGGCCCATTGCCGAGCGAACAATCGTTCAGCAGGTCAATACAGCCACGTCAGCCGAAACAAGCCGTGCGCAGTTCCGGCATGGGTGCGTTGGTTCGCGACACCATGCCAGAACAGCACTACCGCTCGTTTCGGCCTACAAGAAGACTTGCCCCGAACAACCACGGAGAAAAAGCATGCAACTTAAAGTTAGACCAGCTGAGGATTGCCACTACGATCTCGTCTCGCTCGGCGAAGTGATGCTTCGACTCGATCCGGGGGAAGGCCGTATTCGCACCACACGGCAGTTTCGCGCCTGGGAAGGGGGCGGCGAGTACAACGTCGCGCGGGGGCTGCGCAAATGCTTTGGGATGCGAACCGGGGTGGTCACGGCATTTGCCGACAACGACGTCGGGCGGTTGGTCGAGGACTTCATCCTCCAAGGGGGCGTTGATACCTCACTCATCCGCTGGGTGAAGTACGATGGCATCGGTCGCACGGTCCGTAACGGTCTCAACTTCACCGAACGTGGATTCGGACTTCGTGGCGCGGTTGGTTGCAGCGACCGGGGCCTGACGGCAGCTAGCCAACTCAAGCCAGAGGACATTGACTGGGAGCATCTGTTCGGCAAACTCGGAGTGCGATGGTTGCACACGGGAGGGATCTTTGCCTCGCTCAGCGCGACGACACCAGAGACAGTTGTTGCGGCGGTGGAGTGTGCCAAAAAGCACGGCACGATTGTGAGTTACGATCTCAACTATCGCCCTTCTCTGTGGGAAGGCATCGGCGGGAAGAACAAGGCACAGGAAGTAAATCGAGCCATCGCCAAGTCGGTTGATGTGATGATCGGCAACGAAGAAGATTTCACTGCATGTCTTGGGCTGGAAGTTGAAGGGGTCGATGAGAACCTAGGCAACATCGATGTGGAGAACTTCAAACGGATGATCGAGAAAGCCGTAGCCGAGTTCCCCAACTTTGTGGCCACAGCGACCACCTTACGGGAGGTTCACACCGCGACCGTCAACGATTGGAGTGCCATCGTCTGGTACGACGGCAAGTTCTATGAATCACGGTCCTACCCGAAACTAGAAATCATGGATCGAGTTGGCGGCGGAGACAGTTTTGCCAGTGGATTGATCTATGGCCTGCTTACTACGGGAGATGGCCAGAAGGCCGTGGACTATGGGGCCGCGCATGGGGCGCTGGCGATGACCACGCCGGGGGATACCTCAATGGCGACGGTGAAAGAAGTCGAGAAGTTGATGGGCGGCGGTGGAGCGCGGGTGGTGCGGTGAATGGAGAGGTCGCGCTCTGCTGCGCTGGGGCTCCGCATCGCGGCTTACACAAAAAAACGCTACGCGAGCAACTCTCGCACGACTCTCGCTGGGAGGACGCCGGTTAGTTTTTGGTCGAGACCTTGGCTCTTGAACGTGAAACGCTCGTTGTCGAACCCGAGTTGATGCAGCACTGTGGCATGGAAGTCGCGGATGTGAACCGGATCTTTGACAATGTTGTACGAAAAGTCACACGTTTCGCCGTAAACCGTGCCGGGCTTGAAACCCCCGCCAGCCATCCACATCGTGAAACAACGAGGATGGTGGTCGCGGCCGTAGTTGTCGTGAGTGAGGCCCCCTTGGGAATAGATCGTGCGACCGAATTCGCCCCCCCAAATCACGATCGTGTCCTCCAGCATGCCGCGCTGTTTTAGATCCTGAATCAAGGCGTGGCACGGTTGATCGACGTCGCGGCATTGGTCGGGTAGCCGACCAGCGACGTTCCCATGCGTATCCCAATTGTTGTGATAGATTTGCACGAATCGCACACCGCGCTCAACCATGCGCCGGGCCATCAACGCCGTGTAGGCAAACGTGCCTGGCTCACGAGCAGCCTCGCCGTAGAGATCGAAGGTGGACTCCGATTCAGTAGCGATATCGGTCAGCTCCGGCACACTCGCCTGCATGCGAAAAGCCATTTCGTATTGCTGGATCCGTGTCTCGGTTTGCGGATCGCCAAGCTGCTGATAATTCATCTCGTTGAGGGCTTCGATCCCGTCAAGCGTTGTCCGCCGTACCTCGCGCGAGACCCCGGGTGGATTATTAATGTAGAGTATCGGGTCCCCCGCCGAACGCAGGCTCACCCCAGCATGCTGTCCCGGCAAGAAACCGGAGGACCACAAGCGAGCCGAGATGGCTTGCACCTGTTCGGTGTTGGTGGGCCGTGCAACCATTACCACGAAAGTTGGTAGGTTCTCATTGAGTGAACCCAGTCCGTAGGAACTCCAGGCCCCCAAGCAAGGGCGGCCGGTGACCTGATTGCCCGTCTGCATGAGCGTGATGGCGGGTTCGTGGTTGATCGCCTCGGTATGCATGCTGCGGACGAATGTCATGTCGTCGACCGACTGCTTAAGCCAGGGGAGCAATTCCCCCATCCACATGCCAGCTTGTCCGACTCGCTCGAACTGGTATTTGGAAGGTGCAATAGGAAACCGCGCCTGGCCGGAGGTCATTGTCGTTAGCCGCTGTCCCATGCGGACCGATTCAGGTAGATCCTTGTCGTACCAGCCGTTCATTACGGGCTTGTAGTCGAACATGTCCATCTGCGGAGGGCCGCCAACCATGTGTAGATAGATCACCTGTTTAGCGCGAGGTGGCAAATGAAGCTTACCAGCCAGGGAACTCGCCGACGTACTGGCTGCAGAAGCGCTGCCGCCCAGGAGGCTTCCGCCCAGGGATGCCATAGCAGCGGTACCCAAGAGGTTTGCCCCCTGCGACAAGAAATGGCGACGGGTGACCTGCGTTCGATATTCTTCGAAGGTTTCCATAGCAGTCTGATACTCTTATTTGTTGAGCACTTCATCAAGGTTCATCAACTGGTTGACCGTCATTGTCCACGCGGCTAATTCCTCAGTGGGCAATGATTCATCGACTGGAGACTCACCGACGGCTAACAATTCCTCGGCCTCATCGGCGTGAGACTGATAGTGTGCTGACAATTGGTCGTAGGATTCACGGATGACAGCTAATTCATCCTCACGGAAAGTACGACTGACAAGTTGCTCACCGATCCACTGCACTCGATCGGTAAACTCTTGACCAGCCTGCTCAAGGGCGTTGCTGGCCAAGTTGCGCGCCGCTTCAACAAATTGCGGGTCGTTCAAAGTCACCAACGCTTGCAGCGGCGTGTTCGTCCGCTCGCGCAATGTGGTGCATTGCTCGCGCGAGGGAGCATTGAATATATCCATCGAAGCCGGGGGAGCGGAACGCTTCCAAAATGTGTACATACTCCGCCGATAGAGTGAGTCTCCCTCATCTTGCTCGTAATCCCGCGTATTGCTGCCTATCATTGCCACGGCCTCCCAGACGCCTTGAGGCTGATAAGGTCGCACGCTCGGCCCGCCAATTGTATCAACCAACAAACCACTCACTTCCAAGGCATAATCTCGGACCATCTCGCCATCCATGCGGAACCGTGGCCCGCGGGATAGTAGGCGATTGTCGGGATCACGTTCGAGCTTTTCAGGTGTATTAGCTGCGCTCTGTCGATAGGTGGCGCTCATCACCAATTGTTTGAAGAATCGTTTCACATCCCAACCGGAATCTCGGAAATCTACCGCTAGCCAATCGAGCAATTCCGGATGCGACGGAAGCGCGCCCGAAACGCCAAAGTCTCCAGAGGTTTCGACCAGTCCCGTTCCAAAAACCTCTTGCCAGAATCGATTGACGGTGACCCTTGCAGTAAGAGGATTCTCTGGCTCAAGCAACCACTTGGCCAATCCCAAACGATTGCGCGGTAAATCCTCGTCGAATGGAGGGAGCATGGCTGGTGTGCCAGGTTGAACCTCTTCGCCGCGCTGGTCGTATTCGCCTCGGTTGAGAATATAGGCTGTAGCCGGCTCGTCGCGCTCGTGCATAACATGGGCGACCGTGCCACGGGCAACGATCTCCTGCTCCTCATGCTGGAGTGCATCATTCTGTTCTGCAAGTTGTGGGTACTGTTTGTCGCGATTCCCCAACCACCAAGCATAGAGGGCATCGAGTTCCGCAGCTGTCCGTTCACTCGCGGGCTTATCCAACACCGCGAAAATTACGCGACTGGCTAAGCTCGTCACATCCTGAGAGGACAACTCTTGTTCATAGACACGCACGTCTGTGAGGGTTACTCCAGAAATCGGTGAGCCATTCTCTCGTTGGCCAATCTTGAAAGATACGCCCGTCTTGGCCTTCTCATCGTCAACGAGTGTATCGGCCTCAACTCGCATTTCCTGAGCAAGTCCATTGAGGTAGATCTTGAAACCAGCTGCTTTCATGCTGCCATCATAAGTTAGAGCAACATGGGTCCAGACGTCGGCAGGGAGTTGTTCCTTGGTCAAAACCTTGATGGCATTTTGCGGCCATTTCTGGATGAAATGCGATCCCAAGCGACGCCCTTGGACCCATAAATCCCAGCCCTGATGTTTATCCGTGTCCTTCATGCGGGCGAGCAATGCCGCAGAACTATCATTAGCGGGAAGTTTGACCCAAACCGAGACACTAAAAGGCTGCTCGTTATTGAATCTTCCGACGTCGTCGACCTCCAGGATTTGCCCTCCTTCGAGGTAGGCAGCCTGATTACCCGCGGGGCCTTCGCGCCAAATGAGGTTGGGGGGGGTCACAGCCTCGCGCTTCGTTCCGTTCACGAAATAGTCGAACTTCTCACTCCCCTCGTCAAGAGGGGCGTGAAACTGGAGCCCTTTTCGAGGCATTTCGCCCTCTGCCTCAATCTTCTGCCCCGAGGCAACCCAAGCGTCAAATTCTGGTCGTGCTGCCTGACGACGAGATTCTAATTTCTTGCGAATATCGGCGAGTGACTCGTGTACCACATCCCAGCGATCGAGATCTTCGTCCTGCGGCACAACGACCACAGGGGGCGTGTCTTTGATATTGCCATCCATGGCAGCTTGTGTCGTGTTATTAAAAAATGCCGAGAGTTCGTAGAACTCCTTTTGTGTCAGAGGGTCAAATTTGTGATCGTGACAGACGGCACAACCGGCAGTCAGTCCCAGCCAGGTAACGGACGTCGTCTCAGTACGATCGCGGGCATAGAGCACATTGTATTCTTCAGCAATTGCTCCTCCTTCGTTGGTCGTTATGTTGCACCGATTGAAACCCGAGCCGATCTTCTGTTCGAGTGTGGCATTGGGGAGCAAATCCCCAGCGAGATTCTCGATTGTAAATTCGTCGAAGGGCATGTTCTGGTTGAATGCATCGATCACCCATTCGCGGTAAGACCAGATTTCGCGGAAGTTGTCGAAATGGATCCCATGCGTGTCTGCATAACGGGCGACATCAAGCCAGTAGCGACCACGGTGCTCTCCCCAATGCGGTGACTCCAGCAACCGATCTACTAGTTTCTCGTAGGCGTTGGCAGAAGTATCGTCGACGAAGTCTTGGACTACCTCAGTCGCGGGCGGTAGTCCAGTCAGATCAAGACTCAACCGGCGGGCAAGCGTCCGGCGATCTGCCTCAGGAGCCGGCGCGAGATCCGCGTCTTCTAGTTTGCCGGCGACAAATCGATCAATCTCATTTCGCACCCACCAGGAATTCTTGACCTCGGGTAGCGGAGGATTTGCTGGTGGGATGAAGGACCAGTGAGGCTCGTATTCTGCCCCCTCATTTATCCAACGAGAGAGCGTATCCAACTGCTCCTCGGTAAGCGTCTTCTTCGTCTCCACCGGAGGCATCCGCTCGTCATCCTCAGCATGAATCCTGCGAATAAGCTCGCTCGACTCGGGATCACCGGGCACTATTGCGCCTGCATCGATCGCTGCATCACGGACATCAAGTCGCAAATCAGCTTCACGAGACGCACTATCGGGACCGTGGCAAGAAATACAACTGTCGAAAAGAATTGGGCGGATGTCGCGGTTGTATTGCAGAGGCTCATTGGCATGGCTCCGTGAAAAGGCCACCAAGAGTGCAATGCAGCAACCGGCACAAAATCTGTTTCTTTGTGAAATGAGCATGCTGGTCATGGCTACTAGCAAAACATTAACTGTAGAAAGAGAGCCTATAAGCGAAGAAGTTGCAGGCAGGAGCAGCGAACTCTCTTCCCTGAGGATAGCAAGCAAAGGCCGTTTCGTCCAATGAGAGCTTCCCTATGCGGAGTTCGAAAACGCCCTCTAGCCCTGCTGAATACTCAAATTCAGACGATTATTAGTCTGGAAATAGAGAGAGACATTACTCTTCAATTGGCTGGGCCGGCAACGCGATTTCCTCGGCTTCCATGGTTTCAGACGCCAAAGTATCAGAAAAACCGAGAGAGGCCTGATATTCAGCCAAAGCGACAAAGTAGTCTAGTTTGGCGGTCACCAATTCTGCTGCGGCGTCGGCTGCTTGTTGTTCGCGGAGATTGACATTCAACAACGTACTTGACCCAAGCTCGAACGCTTTTTGCTCGGCTAGCTCCATGCGAACCGCCAAATCAGCGCTTTCCTGAATCTTGCCGACGCGCTCATAAGCCGCTTGCAGGGCAGCACGGGTGTACCGAATCTCGTTAGAAATTTTATCAGAAGTGAACTGACGTTTGGCAGTCACTTGGGCGATTTTGGAACGCGTAGCACGAATCTTGCCAAGCGCCTTGTTGCGCTGCAAGGGAACATCCACAAACATTGCCGCGGTGAGTTCGAAAGGGGACTTATCTCGTTTGAAGCTGGTCGGAGCACCAACATCCTGAGAGGCTATCACTGCACCGTTAACCTCAGGAAGATAAAGGTTTTCGGCTTGGTCGAGATCGACGATAAGCTGCCTGCGGATAATATCGAGCTCACGAGTTTCCGGTCTGTTCTGCTGAGCCACCGCGATATCTTCAACAATCGGCTGTTCAATCTTATTGATCGAGTCAGGAAACCCGCCAGGCATCCAGGAATCATCAGGAATCAATGGCGCACCATCAGCAGAACGCAAGAAGAGCGAAAGTTTAATACCCGCTTGTTGCAGCTTTCGGTCGGCTTCTATGAGTTTGGATTCTCGCGAGACAATCAGTCGCTGATTGTCCACAAGTTCGATCTCGGCGCGGTCACCTGCCTGGACCTGACGTTTAAGGGCCGAGTTTCTCGTGAGCGCGAAGTCTAGCAGGTTCTGTACAACGGTACGATTCTCTGCTGCTGCAATCCAATGCCAGTAGGCAACTTTGGCGTCGAGAATACTCGCGATTATTTCTGCTTGAATGGCTGGCTCCACACGTCGGCGTTCCAGCTGAGCGCGCCAAAGTTGAGCCCGATTCTCATCGATCCAGCGGTTCTGTGCCAGAGGCACAACCACTCCGGACTTGAACTCTCCCCCTGCATTGGTTTGGCGCTCTAAGTACCAAGGCTCGAAATCTCCTCGGCCGATTCGGTAGCCGCCGAAAACTTCTCCCCCCCAATAAGTCTGCCGCTTGACGTAGAGTTCCTGGCGATAGTTCTCGTAGAATCCCAAGGCCTGGTTCTCTGAGCCGCTGTCTAGTTTGTGGTCGAAGGCGCCTCTCGCAGCTTGAGTTTCTCCTGCAGCAATTCCCCTTGCCGCTTGAGCGGCGCGGATCAGCGGAAAATGCAGATAGACCGCTTGAATTACCATTTCCAAATCGACTTGCTTCAATACCTCGTCAGATAACTCGATTTCCTCATCGAACTCGGGTAGTGGAGGTAAGTCCTCGACGGCGGAGGTAAGCGTGATTGTGGAAACCTCTGGCGCAGATTGCTCTTGCGAAGGAGGTTCGGGAGGAACAATCTCTTCTGATCCGAGGACACGCAGGTCAGCATTTTGTGCAAGGCTCTCAGATTCAGTGGGATCGATTGAGGCATTGGGAAATGTCTCTTGGAGCGCAGCCCCATCCTTGTCCTTGGAGCGGGAGGTAGCGCATCCAGGAGCAGACAGCAAGAGTGCTGTCAGCGACATCAATAGTAAGAGACGCAATGACAAGTCCGAATCCCAAAAGAGAGGCTGCAAGAAAAGTGCGGCAAATCGCACTATTGCAAGTCGATACCGCTTCACATCAGACTAGATCGGCAAGCCGAAAGAGACGACTGCACTACAAAGAGTTTACCGCTGGCATCAAATCTTGATTTTCGGTGCCTTGCTATCACTCTTCCCCTCCTGCTGGCTCTGCTTGCTTTTAAGCGAAGGAGGAAATCCGTTCATTCGCCGCCAGATTTCGTACCCTAATCTGACTTGATCGAGCAAAATCCAGGCATTGGTACGAACGCCTTGTCGGAGATAGGGATACTCGGGCCAGGGAGGTTCATTTTCGTCAGGTAGTACTACGACCCGAAATTTTCCGTCCATCGTATCCGTCGAGTCGATCAAGGCTATCTTCCCTCCGAATGTACCCACGGCAACTGACGGCCAACCAGAAAACTGCACCGCAGGCCAACCTTCAAACTGCAGGCGGACGAGTCGGCCTTCGGACAAAAGGGGAACATCATTGCCATCAACCCAAATTTGTGCTGCCAGCTTTTCGGCTCTGGGAACGATTTCGAAGAGAGCTTGTCCTTCCTTGATCACACCGCTCCCTTCATTGGCGACCAAACGGACTATGTAGCCGTCGCGGGGAGCACGCACAATCTGGCTGCGTTGACGCGAAAGTTTGATCTGGGCCTCGGAGAGTTCCTTTTGTGCCTTTGATAATTCTGAATTGGCCTTGGCTACATCGCTCTCTCCCTTTGCTATATCTCCACGAGCTTTTCGCAGTTCGGCATTCGCCGAATCGATCTTCGCTTGGGCCTCACGTTCTTTTGCATCGCGCTCACGGCGCTTAGCGGAGACGTCGCTCATCGCCGCCTCGACGTAGGACCTTGCTTGTTCCACTTTCGCTTCGGCTTCACGGTATTTGCGCTCTGCCAATTGCATTTTGAGCTGGGAGGCCAAGCCTTCTTCGTGGAGTTCCTTTTGTCTCAAAAAATCGGCCTCAGCTTGCCTATAGGCAGCTTCGGCAGCAGTCAGGTTGTTGCGTTCCGCAGCAACCTTGCTTTCGGCCATGCTAATATACTCCTCAGCAGCACCTACTGTTTCGGTCCTGACCGACTCAAATGCTTTCACTTTTGATTCATAGGATTCCACAATCGTGCCAGTAGCTTCCAATTGTCTCTTGGAGGCATTGATATGATCCTCTGCTGCCTGGACATTCCGTTCGCTTTGCTGCAATTGGGACTCCAGTCGAGCCGTGAGATTGGGATCAATGTCCTGCAGTTCGAGAATCATCTCTCCTTCTTTGACAAAGGTATTTTCTTGAATTCCCTCACCGATGCGGATGACTCTTCCTTTGACCGGGGCTTCCACAGTTTGCCTACGATCCATCGGATTGTATGCCGTTACATCTCCACTACCGGTGACCGTTTGTTGCCAGGGAGCGAAAAACATCGCAGCTATTCCCAGGCAAAGGAGAAGAAATAACACCTTGGACAATACTCGGACACCCCTAGAGAGCCGCACCAGTTGCAACGTGGGGAACATGTCCTCGGCAATGTCGAAGGGTTCGTCGTCTACATTGGTTCCGATCAAGTTTCTGGGAACAGTACTCATTAACCTGTCTCTTCGGGGGGGATGTCGGGACGACTCGGCGACTCAAAAACTGAGCGCCGGCTGCAACTTCAACCTGTCTTCACAAAGCGTGATCACATCCGGTCGGTTTGTGGCCACAAGCACGGTCATGTCTTTATCTTTCAACATACCCATGATCTGGACAACCTTTTCTGCTGGCAAGAGATCTAGGGAGCCATCGATGAGAAGTAAGCTAGGTTCTCCAGCCAGGGCCCTGGCGAGCAAGATCTGCTGTTGCTGAGATGTCGTGAGCGGGACTCCTTGCTGGGTAATGTGCGTGTTGTACCCCTCGGGAAGGAGTCTCATTTCTTCTACCATCCCAACATCCGACAGCGCCTCACGTACTTGGCTTGTACCAACTTCGGGCCGATGCAGATGGACATTCTCTGCGACAGAACCAGTCAAGAAATTGTCAGATCGTACGAGAGCGACTTTTTCGCGCAACGTTTCGGGGCGAACTTCCCGAGGCTCGAAACCGGCCAGGTCGATGTGTCCTGCAGACGGTTTACGAAGACCGTAAAGCAAATCAAGCAAGATACTCTTGCCGCTACCAGAGACACCGGTGATGGCCGTGATCCCGCCAGGACGAAATTTGAAGTTGACCGGCGCTGAGAATACTCTCTTCTCTCGCATCTCGTAGTTCATGTCCGACACATCGACTGGCATCGCACCCGGCGCCCAGGTTTGAATCAGGCCAGAGTTTGATTCGAGTGGTAAATCAAAAAGGTATCCCAGCTTGTCCACGGCCGCGAGGGCATCGTAGAACCCCTCTAGATGTTTACCCAGTTTTGTCAGCGAGCTAAGAATCGCCGAGACGATAATCTCCGCAGCGACGAGCTGACCCAGAGACAACTGACCTTGAATTACCAGCCACCCACCAAGTCCCAACAGAACAGTCGCAGCGATTGCCTGCAGAAAAAGCACGAACAAAATCTGACGCAGGAGAATTCGAAAATGCTTCTGGCGAGCCCCTAAATAGGCATTGGTCCAGTGGTTGGATCGTTCTGAGGCAAAATCGGAAGCGCCACCGAGTTTGAGTGCCAACTGGGAATGAATGATGTCCTCGAACCAAGAGACAACATGGTATTTGTATTTCGATTCTTCAACTGCCGAGCGGACTACTCCGCGGCCGAGAAGGATGATACCCGAGATGACCATAAACAGCAGCATGATGCTAAATACCATCAACAATGGATGGTAAAACGCGAGCACCGCCATGCCGATGAGGGTTCCCATCACTATCGCGACTCCATCAAGCAACAGATTAGCCATGACTTTTTGGACGGTGACAATATCCAGAAATCGATTGACCAGCTCGGGACCATCCGTGGAGTCGAGTGCCTCGTGATCGACTCTCGGCAGGCGATAGCTGAGAGCCGAAGTCATCCGCGCGAACATCCGCCTTTGAATGATTTCCACGGCATAGGTCTGCAGACCTTGCATCGCTCCTCTGAAGGTCAAGAAACCAAAGAGCAAGAGGGAAAGCACGATCACAGGCTGCAAGAGTCGGCCAAAGGAGACCGTGTTGACCAAGGACTCGACCGCGATTGGTGTGGCAAGGCTCAATAAGCCTACCAAGAAGGCAAATAAGATGACGATCCAAATGTCGCTGGCTTCGGCGCTGAATACGGCCAGCAAGCGCTTCCAAGGTTTTCCCTTGGGCAACAGATTGGTTCGATAGTCAACGGCATTGGAGACTAGCCAGCGATTTTTGCCGTCTTGCTCTGCTTCACGCAACAGGCCATCAACTGCCGCTTCGTCGAGGAGCTTGTTGCCAGTAATTGTGGAGTAGCTTGCTGTCAGCTTCTTTTTCTTGTTAACAAGTTGAACTGCCGCCAATTCTCCCTTTTGCTTCACAACGGTGACGAGTCCTATTCCATTGTCCACCAGACCGAAGACCTGTTGCCGGGGCAACTCCACGACGCGAACGTTCAATCCCGTGCTTGCAGCAGCGATCCTCAACCAATGCCACCACTGGGATTCAACATCGCCAGGAAAGCTAGCACGCGCCTCCCGAATCCACTGCCGCACGAGCAGTTCATCGACCGTCTGCCCTGCAGCCAGGGCCATGCGAGTCAGCGCAGCGGAGAGCACCGATTCAAATTTCTGAACTTGAACGGAGTCCGCCCCTGGTTCTCGGGGGGATTCAAGTCCAATCGAGGTTGCCATTGAACTTACCTATCTGAACGGAATATCGCGCTAGCATTTGCCTCAAGTCTAGAATAATCCAACAAGAGTGACAATCGCGGCATCTTGCTGTCACTGCAATACGGTGGGAGGGTGGGAACTGGAAACTGGCACCTTTACTTGGTTTGCTAGCGGCCTTGGCAGGGACGTGGACTTGTGACCGCTGGCGCACGTTTCTATACTCCCCGCCCGCTTCTAGTCGCCCGTTTTGCTTAGGAGGTCACCGATGCTCATTCGCATCGCGTTTGTCGCACTCATCGCTATCCATGGTTCTCAACTGGGAACCGCACAAACCTATGATTCCGAGCGACTCGGCGCAACAGGCTGGCAAGCTTCCAACTCTGAAGCGCAAGCGACGCCGCTCAATTCGGTCATGCCCGCCGGCGTCGAGGAAAGTCCCGTCACACCAGGCAGTAGTGTTCCTCTCGGTGGTGCGGCTCAAGTTAGCCATGCCCAGGTTTCCAAGGGGAGCGGGACGTTGCCTAATGATGATGGTCAAGTTTGGCGAGAGTACGATATCAGCCCCTACACGTTGCGAGTTCAAAACACGACCGCTCCCGAACAGGCAATTGTCGATTGGATCCTGCGCGAAACGGGCTATGAAGCGTGGCATTCCAAACCCGTTGGCCTGCTGAGCGCCGACCAGAAGACCCTACGTGTCTACCATACGCCTCAAATGCAAGCGATTGTCGCAGACATCGTTGATCGATTCGTCAATAGCATCGCGGAACAGCATGGGTTTGGCTTACGCATCCTCACGATCGATAGTCCTAACTGGCGGGCGAGAGCATTGCCGCTGATGAAATCGATTCCAGTCCAATCGCCAGGGGTACAGGGTTGGATCCTGGCGAAAGAAGACGCCGCTTTGCTTCTTTCAGATCTGAAACGTCGTAGCGACTATCACGAACACACAGCCCCCCATCAGATGGTGCAGAACGGATCATCGTTGGTGATCTCTACGATGCGCCCCGTGAACTACACCAAAGGAATTATTCGTACAGATCAAACCTGGCCTGGCTATCAACCCGAGATGGGGCAGTTTGACGAGGGGTTCAGTTTGGAATTTAGCCCACTGTTGGCCCTGGATACCCGCACCGTGGATGCGGTAATCAAACTGAAACTCACCCAGGTAGAGAAGATGTTGCCAGTTCCGCTCGATGTCCCTACTCAGGTAGCTCAAAACCAACGCACTGAGTGCCAGGTGCCCCAGTTGACCATGGTGCAATTGCATGAGCGATTCCGCTGGCCAACCGATCAGGTGCTGGTCTTGAGCATCGGTGTGGTCGCCAAGCCCGGTCCTTCGAAACCAAATTTCATCACCGACAACATCCCCATCTTAAAATCAGCCCCGCGAGCCGACGCGCTGCTTGTCGTGGAAAGCCGCGGCCCGAATACTTCGGTGCCAACCGACGGATCGACTCCCCCCCCTCAGACGGCCAGTCGAGCAAGCTCGACTTTTCATGGGCGATACTAAGGCAGGAGCTTCGACGCACGATGCGTCCGTCTGCGGCTACCTGGCGCAGCTCGCTTAACAGTTGGTCTGTTGATGCGTCGAGCTAAAACAAATTTTCATGCCGGACGTTCTCACGCACTCGAACCAACTCGATACTAGGGTTTCTTCGCAGTCTCAAGAATTTAACTTCTCAACTCGTCTCAAATTCATTGATCTTGCGAACATCGCGTGATAGCCTGTTTAGATAGAGGCATTCTGATCGCATTTTTCCTTGTTCATCCTTTTACCGTTTCGGCATTTCGCGGGGATAGGGTGTAGCGGTACCCACAAGCATTTTCCCGAGACAGAGTAGATGGCAAATAGATCGCGTCGTAAGCTGACCTCACGTCTGAAGAGTCGATCCGCGCGCTTTGAGACTCTTGAATCGCGTAACATGCTCGCAGCCCAACCGATCTTGTCCGAGTTTCTGGCAAGTAATGATTCGTCGCTGAACGATGGATACGGCCAAGACAATGATTGGATCGAGATCTACAACGCTGGCGATGCAGCCGTCGATCTCCAGGGTTATTACCTCACAGATAATGCAGACAACTCTACCAAGTGGGAATTCACTGCTGAAACTATTCTTGGCTCGAGGGAGTATCTCGTTGTGTTTGCATCCGACCTGGATACGGTCGATCCTGCAGGTTATTGGCACACCAACTTCAAGCTCAGTGCGGGAGGAGAATACCTTGGGCTGGCCGACCCCAACGGCACCATCATCAGCGACCTCGGAATAAGTCTTTCAGGTGGAGAATACCCTCCTCAAGTAACCGATATCTCCTATGGATTGGCAGGGCCGGTTTCCCAATCGTTGCTCGCAGGAAACTATGGTCTGACCTATTTGGTTCCCACGAGTAATACTCTAGGCACCAGTTGGACGATGGTCGGATTCAATGCAACTTCGAACGGGTTTTCCAATGGAATCAATGGCGTTGGCTATGAACTCGCCGCGAGCAATGATTACGATCCTTACCTCAACACACATCTGATCAATTCCGATTCAGACCCTAAACCCACGACCGTATATATCCGCAATGAATTCAACGTTAATTCGGCAACCGATATCGAAGAATTGGTACTTTCACTTCGTTATGACGATGGTTTTGCGGTCTACCTGAACGGCACCTACTTGTTCGGAGAGAATGAACCGGCGACTCCGTTAGCCTATGATTCGATTGCAGTAGGAAGTCGAGCCGACAGCGAAGTTATTGAACCAGTCGCTTTTTCACTGAACAATTACCTCGACCTGTTGCAAAATGGCACGAACGTGCTTGCTATTCACGCGTTGAACAATTCCAACAGCAGCGACATGCTTATCACCGCCGAACTCACGGCTAAGGAAAGTAGTGTCGCAGAGGGCTCCATAGGCTACCTGACTCCTACACCGGGCTCATCGAATTCTCAAACGATCGATTTGGGACCAATTATCGATGATGTTGAATTCACTCCCACAAGTGGCACAGGAAACGACAATATCATCGTCACTGCTTCCATATCCCAGTCGGTCCATCCGGTAAATCTCGCTTCCCCCAAGTTCTATTACCGGATTGGGTTTGGCACCGAAGTGCAGGCAGCGTTCACGGACGATGGCCAAGGAAGTGACTTGCAGGCGGGTGACGGGGTTTATACAAGTCAGATTCCTGCTTCATCATTTTCCGAAGGCGACATGGTCCGCTGGTATATCACCGCCAGTGATACCCATGGAACAGAAACCCGCGCACCTCGCTTTAATGACCCCCTCGATTCGGCCGAATTTTTTGGAACCGTGATCCTCGATCCTACGGCCTCGACAGACATACCGGTACTGTACTGGTTTTTAGAAGACGAAGCAGCAGCGGAAACACGTGCCGGGACTCGCGCGTCCTTGTTCTTTGGTGGAGAGTTCTACGACAATATACAAGTTGACTTGCATGGGCAGTCGACAGCTGCTCCCGAGTTCCTGAAGCACTCTTTTGATTTCGACGCCAACTCAGGCGAGAAATTCGACATTGGTGATGACACCGGAAGGCATAGTGATTTCAACTTGCTCACCAACTATGCCGACCAGTCGAAGCTTCGTAACACACTGGCTTATGCTTCCTTTGCTGAAGCTGGTGGAGCCACCCATCTAGCCCAACCAGTATCAGTTCATCGCAATGGGCAGTTTTACGCCTTGTACGACCTCGTTGAAGAAGGTGACTCCGAATACCTAGAGAGATTAGGTCTCGATCCCCACGGAGCACTCTACAAAGTGAATAACGGGCTTACAAGTGCCTTGAATGAAGTCGACAAGATTACTCGCAACTATGAAAACCGCAGCGACTTTCAGGACGTATTAGACGCCAACTCACTTTCCGGTACGCAAGCTCGAACATGGTACTATGACAATTTAGATATTGCCGACATCGTCAACTATCTTGCTGTCCAAAATGTGATGGCGAACAGCGATTATGGCCACAAGAACATGTATTGGTATCGAGATTCGAACAATACAGAGCTCTGGCAAATCTTACCTTGGGACGTCGATCTCAGCTTTGGACACCGATGGGGAAATGCCAATCCACCATATTTCAATAACACCCTATTCACCAATATAGCACTGGATTTCAATTTTTCCGAGCAAGCCAACATTGTCCGGAACTTTGTCAACAACGATCTCGATCCTCGACTCACCGAGATGTATTTGCGTCGGGTTCTCAGTGTCTCTGATCAGTTATTAGGATCGACAGGCACTTCGGCTGCGTCGAGTTGGGCCTACCAACAGCTTGAACATTGGGACACTCTCACTGCCGATGAAGCGATCAATGACATGAACGAGTGGGGCATCCATCCAAACTACACCCACACACCAGCCCAAGCCGTCGATCAAATCCAGAACGACTTTATCGTTTCTCGCCGAAATCTTATCAATAGTTCTGTCGGGTCGCAAAGTAACGTGCAGGACATTTCGATTGGAGCGATCGAGTATGCCCCCGGTTCAGGGAACCAGGACGAAGAGTACATCGTCCTTACCAACAACAACCAAACCTATGCCACAGACCTTTCTGACTGGACGATCACAGGTGCGATCGAACATACTTTCAAACCTGGCACGGTGATTCCTGCCGGCGAATCTTTGTATCTAGTGGCAGACGTGCAAGGCTTCCAGGCCCGCAGTACGGGACCAAGGGGTGGTCAACAGCTCTTTACCCAGGGCAATTACACGGGAAGATTGGCCAACGGTGGCGGTGCTTTGGTACTTGCTAATTCGGCGGGGGCTCAAATCGACTCAGCCAGCTACATTGGCACGACCAACAACGGTGACTTTGATGGAGACGGCGACATTGATGGACGTGACTTCCTCGCTTGGCAACGCGGCTATGGAATCCAAAGCGGAGCCACACCAGCGGACGGCGATGCCGACGAAGACGGCAAAGTCGACAACCTCGACTTAGATCTCTGGGCAACGAACTACGGCACAACGCCTCTCTTAGCCACGGTCCAAACTTATAGCGGCATTTCTGAAAGCGTTGATCTTTCGGCTAGCGAACTTGCTTCCCTAGCCGCCTGGAATGTATCTCAGATGGACAATAACATGACAGATCCCATTGCCATCGAGGTAGCGTTGGAATCACTAGCAATCAGGCGAGAACCAATTCCTGCAAATCAACTTTTTCTGTCAACGAGTAGCACATCCGCACCTACCCACGAAGCACAATCTTCTAATAGCAGTGAAGATTCCTCTCTCTCCGCAGAATTGGTGGAATCCGCCTGGGATGATCTATTTGGCTAGTCCCACGCTTCTCAATATTCAACTACATGTGAAACATTCCTAGCGGAATATTGGCGGAGGCAAAAGCTGTCCCACTGCCGGGAACCCTATTATTGTTCTTAGTCGAGAGTCGTTGCCACTCGCCCTGATCCTGCAGTGTCTATGCCAGCAGAAGTAAATGCTCGATTATTGGACACTTTGGCCGAATAACGCATCTACCGTTGCACCCAGGTCACCCTGTTGAATAAAATGCAAGCATACGCAAAATTTCCGTGCTGGCGGGGCAAAACTTTTCCCCGCATGCCGGGTTGTAATGCCAGAGCCCCCGATCGCGTAATAGATGTCGTAGAGGGTCATTGGACGGAGAGACTTTGCAAGGTATGAAACACAGATTCGGCTTTACGCTCGTTGAACTTTTGGTGGTGATAGCCATCATCAGTGTGTTGGTAGGTTTGCTTCTTCCGGCAGTGCAAGCAGCGCGGGGCGCGGCGCGCAATACGCATTGCAAAAACAACCTCCGCCAGATTGGCTTGGCACTCACCCAATACTTGGACCGCAAAGGGGAACGGGGCAAGTTTCCTGAGGTGGCCAAGTTGCCTCGTACGCTGAACCCAACTGGTCTCCCCTCACTCTACGACGTGTTGGCCGATTTTTGCGAGCAGAACCGAGAGATTTTCCACTGCCCCAGCGATTATTTCCAGCACGATCCCGAATCTTCCGACACCGACGACGACGCCCTGCTCTCGCAGTATAATACCTACTTCGACCGCGAAGGTTTGAGCTACGAATATCCTTCCTTTGGCTTAGCCGGCAAGACACGTCCTGAAGTGCTCGATAGCAAGCTAGCTTATGGGGGAAGTAGCACGGTTTGGGTCGTTTATGATTTTGGTGCGTTTCATGGTTCGCCAGGCGAGGACGGCGCACGGAACTATGCCTATTTGGATGGTCATGTAGACGCGGTTGTCGTGCCCGAAGAATAGTTGTCCTCAAGAAATGACAGGGAGCATTGCGATGAACAAGAAACACGCGTTGATTGGTGCAGCGATATTCTTGGTGTTAGCTGCGATTGGATGGGGATTCTATAGTGCCAAAGATCCTGCTCTTGTTGAGTTAGAACAACTCCGGGATGAACAGTTTGCTATGCGGCGCGAACTCACAGAGGAACAACAGGAAGCCAACCGCCAGGTGTTTGGCGAAAAGATGAAAGGTCTGTCAGAAGAACAACGTCGCTCCTTTTTCGAGAGCAGCGCCCCGATCTTCATGAAGATGATGGAAGCGCGACTCGACCAATTCCTGGCAAAGACTCCGGAAGAGCAAAAAGCCGAACTGGACAAGAGAATCGATGAGATGCTGGCTCGCCAGAAGAGCGGAGGAGGCCAAGGTCGCAGTGGTCCTCCAGGTGTAGGCGATGGTAATAGTCCACCCACGCCTCAACAAATTGACCAATTCCGCAAGGGAATGCTCGATAAGACGACTCCCGAACAACGAGCCAAGTTCCAAACGACGATGCAAATGTACCAGAATCGGATGAAAGAACGCGGTATCGACCCCAAACAGGGCGGCGGCCGATTTTTCTAGAATCGCTTTGCCCGACGCTGCCTACCACACCCTCCCTAGCCGGACCCGCCACGCGGTCCGGGAGGGAACAAGACGCCGCGACACCCATACTATCCCGCAGAACGCGTGCCGGGGCCGGGTAGCCCTGACGACGTGAGACGGCTATCCTGGAGGATCGTTGTTTCTGCTTTCTCACCCGCTTTCTTTCGCTTGAATGAATTCCTCTGACTCACCACGTCGCGTTGTTATCACCGGTCTGGGACTGATCTCGCCACTGGGAAATACCGTCGACCAGATGCAGGGATCCCTTGCAAGCGGTCGCAGTGGCGTCGAACCACTCACGCTCTTGCCCCCCATCGAGGACCTTGTCACATTTGCGGGCGAATGCCGCGAATTTACTGGGGACATCGACAACTTTGGTCCGCTGGAAAAGGATGTCAAGAAAGCGATCCGCAAGGCCCTCAAAGTCATGTGCCGTGAAACGATGATGGCCATCGCCTCGGCACAGCAGGCGCTGGCCGATGCAAAGGTTTCTGATGTCGAACCTGAGCGGAGCGGCGTCTTGTTTGGTAGCGACTACATGCTGAGCCCGCCGGATGATTTTGTCGATGGCATGGTCAAGTGCGGTGCCCGAGAAGGAGAATTCCGCTATTCCGATTGGGGCAGCATGGGGTTGGAGCAAATGAGCCCGCTCTGGATGCTTAAGTTTCTGCCGAATATGCCGGGAAGCCACATTGCAATCATCAATGATCTGCGTGGGCCAAACAACTCCCTCACGATGCGCGAGACTTCGAGCCTGATGGCCGTGCGCGAAGCGGTGCATACGATCCAGCGCGGCCACGCCGATCTCATGCTTGCTGGGGCAACGGGTACACGAGTTCACTCTTTCAAAACGATCCACGCCATCCAGACTGAGCAACTGGCAAACAGCGAGTGTCCACCAGCCGAGGCCTCTCGCCCCTTCGATGCGAAGCGGAGCGGGATGGTGGTCGGCGAAGGTGCTGGGTCGATTGTGTTGGAAGAACTCGAGTCCGCTCGACAGCGTGGTGCCACGATTTACGGCGAGGTCCTCGGGACGGGCAGCAGTATCGTGACGGACACCCACTTGAAAGGCAACCGCTCCCAAGCTCTCGCCAACGCCATGCGCTCGGCGTTCGAATCGGCCAATCTCACGGCCGACCAATGTGGGCACATCAACGCCCATGGCTTAGCGACCACCGCAGCTGATGCCGAAGAAGCTACCGCCATCGGCGAGGTTTTCGGCAAGGCAGCAGAATCTGTCCCTGTCGTAGCAGCCAAGAGCTACTTCGGCAATCTGGGGGCTGGCAGTGGCATGGTGGAACTGATCGCCAGCACACTTGCCCTCACGAGCGGCAGACTGTTTGCCACACTCAACTATACCAACCCCGATCCGGCCTGCCCGCTAAATTTATCGGCAGACGGTGATCGCCCCGCGGGGAGCAGTTTCTTAAAGCTCAGCGTTACCCCGCAGGCACAAGCCGCGGCAGTGCTAATAGCGCGGGTGTAGTTCCTGAAGAGACAGCTAGAATGGCTGCCGCAGGTAATACTCGTCGCGGTAAAAGACTCCTGCGGTTCCCAGTTGACCCGTTTCAGCCGGTTGACACTGCATTTGGGTAGGTTATCATTACGGGATTACAAACTGCGCTAAGTCCCTTTGGTAAAAGGGTTTTGGTCAAGCCGACTGCTCACCGACAGGCGGCGCCGCTTGAAGTGCGGCCAGTCTGGGCTGGGTTATTCCCAAGCTAGACTTGCCCAATAAATCGAAAACAATCCGAACAACCTGGTTGCCTGGCGGTGGGCGAAATACGCCGCGGAGAATGAACAAACATGAATGCTGGCGAAGTACTGAGAATTGTCGATGCGATCCATCGAGACAAAAACATTGAGAAAAATATTGTCTTCGAGGGGATCGAGGCCGCACTCGTATCGGCAGCGAAAAAATATTACGGAGAAGAAGCGGATGTCATAGTGCAAATCGACCGCGAAAGCGGTGCGATCTCTGCGACTTGCGATGGCGAACCCCTCGATTCTGAGGAAACTGTTGGCCGAATTGGGGCCCAAACTGCCAAGCAGGTGATGATCCAGAAGATCCGCGAAGCCGAACGGGATGCCCTCTTCGATGAGTACAGCGATCTGATTGGCGAGATGGTCAGCGGAGTTGTGCAGCGTTATGAAGGGGGTGCCGCAACCGTCACGCTCACGAACGTCGAGGCGATCCTCCCCCGTAGCGAACAGATTCCCGGCGAAACCCACCATGTGAACGAACGTGTGCGGGCCACCGTCTTTGAGGTTCGCAAGAGTGGCAGCCGCATCAAAGTGATTCTCAGTCGCGCTCGGCCCCATTTGGTGCAACGGTTGTTCGAACAAGAAATTCCCGAGATTATCGACAGTGTGATTGAGATTCGTGCGATCTCACGTGAACCGGGCTATCGTTCAAAAGTTGCCGTGTCGAGCAGCGACCAGCGGGTCGATTGCGTCGGAGCCTGTGTCGGCGTGCGAGGCAACCGCATCAAGAACATTGTCGATGAACTGGGTGGAGAACGCATCGACATCGTCCGCTGGGACGACAACCTCGAAGTGCTGATCCCCAACGCCCTTCAGCCAGCGGAAGTCGAGCAGGTGATTCTCTGCCGCATGTTAGGCCGGGCGATTGTCTTGGTCCGTGAAGACCAATTGTCGCTGGCGATTGGTCGCCGAGGTCAGAATGTACGCTTGGCAAGCAAGCTCTCGGGCTGGGACATTGAAATCATGACTCAAGATGAGCTGGCTGAGTCCATTGACCGTGCCGTCCAGGGATACAGTTCCATCGAGGGGGTCACACAAGAGTTGGCCGAACGTTTGGTGGAAGAGGGCTTCTTGAGCTACGACGACCTTTCGATCATCGAACCCGATGCCTTGATGGAAATGGGGGGAATGACCGAAGAACAAGTCGACGTGATTGTCGAACAAGCCGAAGCACGGGCTGAAGAAGCCGAAGCAGCGGCAGCGGCAGCGAGACGGCAAAAACGTGAAGAAGACCGCATCGCAGCAGCAACCGCTATGGAAGAAGAAGCCGAAGCAGCTCGCAAAGAAGAGGAAGCCAAGGCTGAAACTGAGGCCACGGAGGAGTCGGAGCCCGTCTCGGTAGAGTCTGGCTCGATAGAACCTGCCGGGGAAGAAAGTGACGCCGACATTGAGGAGGCAGCTCCCGTCGAGAATGCCTCAAACGACGAATCTCCCGAACCCGCAAAAGGTCCGGAGTAGTTTTATTTCCCTGATGGTCTGAATGACTACCCATAGTCAGCGGCCTGATGGAAGTCACGGTATGAGGAGGAAAATACTCATGGTTTCCTAAGTTTTTTTACATTAACCGCGAGCGTTGAAAAAATGCAATCACAGAAACTGCAACCCACTGAGCTCGCACGGAGAAATTGATTTTGGCGGTCCGCATTTATTCATTAGCGAAGGAATTGAAATTAGACAGCAAGGAGCTCGTCGATGTTTGCGCACGACTAGGCATCCGAGGAAAAGGCTCCGCGCTGGCTAGCCTGTCAGACGAGGAAGTCTCCAAACTTAAGGAGCACTTCCAAGGCTCTGGCACCCCGTCTGCACCGCAAGGGACTCCAACAGCACCCGCACCTGAACGGCCCAAGGAACCGGTGCGTGAAGGCAAAATGCCTGTTCTCAATACTCCCCGACCAGCATCCCCTTTGGCGGGCTTGCGCAAAAAACGTGAAGAGGCAGCGGCCTCGGTGGAAGAGCCCTCCGCCACCTCCAACGAACCTCACGCTGAACCTGCCGCAGCGCCGATGGAGATGTCCGAAGAAGGCCATGGGCCACTGGCCAACGTGATGCGGCGAGACGACTACATTGGTCCCGGGAATGTCGGAGGGAAGCTTCCCACGATTGCTCCTGGCGGAAAAGACAAAGAACGGAGCCGTGATTCGAAGCAAACGGGATCCACTCCCCAACGCGGCCGACCTGCCATCAAACTTGCTCCAATACCAATCACTGAGAAGCCTCCCAGTAGTGCGACCAAGAAGGATGAGGCGATTCAGAAGCCAGACCTTCGGCTGCCGGCCGAAGCCCTGCGGCCTGGAAAAACAAGTGGAAAGCCCCTATCGGCTCACTTGAAGCGGCATGAAGATACCTTGGATGCCAAGAAACGCGGCAAAGACAAGGAAATGCTCATTCCTGGTGAAGAAATACCTGCTTCCGGCAAGGGTCGTCGAGGCAAGGCCAAGGGTGGTGCAGACAAAGATGATGCTCCCATGCTCGGAGGACGTGAGCAACGTCAACTCAGTCGGCAACGTCATACTTTGAGGGATCGCGAAGGAAGCGACGAGTATCGACCCCGCCGCTCTTTGCGCCGGCCACGCCGCACCGGCGTGAGTACCGCGGCCCCTCGTAAGGACAAAGTCTCCTTGCAACTACCTTGCACCGTGCGTGAATTCTCAGAAGCAGCCGGTGTTCCCGCCAGTCAAGTTTTGCGAATCCTCATGGAAGAAGGAGTCATGGCTACGATGAACGCCTTGATCGACGACGATTTGACGGAGTTGATCGCCGCCGAACTCGGAGTCAATCTCGAATTGAAAGAAGCGGTCAGCGTCGAAGACGAATTGCTGGCCAGTATTCGCGACCGACAAGACGACGAAGCCGATCTGGTTTCGCGCCCACCGGTCATTACCTTCCTGGGCCACGTCGACCACGGCAAGACCTCACTGCTGGACCGCATTATCGATATTGATGTGGTCAGCGGAGAAAGTGGTGGCATCACGCAACACATTCGGGCCTACACAATCGAAAAAGACGGCCGACGAATTTCGTTCGTCGATACTCCAGGCCATGAAGCATTTACGGAAATGCGTGCTCGTGGAGCCAATGTGACCGATATCGCCGTATTAGTCGTTGCAGCGGACGATGGTGTGATGCCTCAGACAGAGGAGGCTATCAGCCACGCCCAAGCAGCTGAGGTGCCGATTGTCGTCGCCCTAAACAAGACGGATCTTCCTGGGGTGGACCTCAACCGCGCCATGCAGGGCCTTTCTACGAATGGCTTGCTCCCCAGTGAATGGGGCGGAGATGTGGAAGTAGTTAAGACTAGCGCGATTACTGGAGATGGACTCGACGAACTCCTAGACACGGTACTCACGGTTGCCGAACTGCACGAATACAAAGCCAATCCAAATCGCCAAGCGATGGGCACATGCCTTGAAGCCCAACAGGAACCTGGTCGGGGTGTCGTCGCAAAAATTATTGTTCAGAATGGCACTCTTAGGGTGGGCGATGTCATCGTCTGTGGGCAATCCTACGGTCGCGTCAAAGCCATGTACGATACCTTGCTACCCAATCAACGCTATGAAGAGGCGGGGCCCAGCACGCCGGTGAACGTCACTGGATTCGACACGGCTCCTGGTGCCGGCGAGCATTTTTATGTTCTCGACGATATTGCCGATGCGCGTACCATCGCCGAATCACGTTCCGATTCGCATCGTAAGACCGCCTTGAGCGGAGGGGTTCAACACGTCACCCTCGAAACCCTGTTTGATCGCCTCGAAGGAGCTAACGAAGTCCAAACGCTCAATATCATACTGCGGGCAGACGTCCGCGGGTCGATCGAAGCGATTCAGAAAGAACTCGGCAAACTGGATCATCCGGAAGTAAAAATCAAATTGCTTCAAGCCTCCGTGGGAGGGGTCACTGAAGCCGACGTCACTCTGGCCGATGCCTCCGATGCGATTATTATCGGTTTCAATGTGATCGCGGACGAAAACGCTCGGGCTTTGGCCGAACAACGTGGTGTTCAGGTTCGACGGTACGAAATCATTTATAAAATCACCGAAGATATCAAGGCAGCCCTTGAGGGTCTTCTCAAACCGGAAGAACGGGAAGTTGACCTGGGCCGGGCTTTAGTTCAGCAGACCTACAAGATCAGCCGCGTCGGCACGATTGCAGGTTGCCGTGTTTTGTCAGGCTCAATTGCCCGCAATGGGCGAGCGCGAATCATCCGCGACAATACCATCATCGGCGACTACCCCATCGATACGCTCAAACGTGAGAAGTCCGATGCGAAAGAAGTGCGTGAGGGCTTGGAATGTGGCATTAAGTTGTCAGGTTTCAACGACGTCAAGGAAGGCGATCTCTTCGAAGTCTATAAGGTCGAAGAAGTGGGCCGTACCTTCGAGGAGTCGTTAGAATCGTAGTCAGCGAGTGCGAAAGAAACTGATACGAAAGAAACTTGCATGACTTCCAGACGAGTATTGAAAGCGGCGGAGGCTGTCCGAGAGGTGGTCAGTATGGCGATCCTGACCGATCTGCACGATCCTCGGATCCAAGGTGTGACGGTGACGTTTGTCGAGGTATCTCCAGATATGCGGGTTGCCAAGGTCCATGTATCGGTGATGGGTGATGAAGCGGCCCAGAATCTCTGCCTCAAAGGTCTGCAAAGTTCAGCAGGATATTTGCAGCAGAAAGTATCGAAAAGAATCGATACTCGGTACACACCTGTCATTCGCTTTGAGCTAGATATGGGAGTAAAGAAATCGATTGCCCTTGCCAAGATGCTTGGCGATGTGCTCCCCAAGGATGATGCTCCTGAATCAGATGACACAGCTGGTCAAGATGACGATTCACTTCACGAAGACATTTAAACATTTTTTGGCAATTCTAACTAACATCCTTTCCTTTTTTGGCTAAGAAACGCAATCAATGGCAAGCAATAATCGCGCAGCACAAATCAATAAAGTCTTGAAGGTCGTCAAGAAGACCTATAAACCCGTCGAGCCCGTCGCTGATCGAACGGTATTGGAGCATCTCGTATTCGCGTGCTGCTTGGAAAACTCGCTGCACGAAGACGCAGAAAAAGTATTTGCAGCGCTCAAGAACGATTACTTCGACTGGAACGAGGTGCGTGTTTCTTCCGTGCGAGAATTGAGCGAACTCGTCAAACCACTCAACGATGCCGAAGAAGCTGCTACTCGCCTGAAGCGGGTCTTGCAGAGTGTATTCGAAACGCTCTATTCCTATGACTTGGAACCTCTTAAAAAGCAAAACATCGGGCAATCCATCAAGCAATTAGAGAACTTCCATGGGACGACTCCCTTCACAGTCTCCTATGTGACACAAAACGGGCTGGGGGGTCATTCGATTCCCATCAATCAAGGTTTGCTTGAAGCCATGCATGTCGTGGAAGTCATTTCCGATGCGGAAGCAGCCAAGAGATCCGTTCCCGGTTTGGAACGAGCGATCCCCAAGACAAAGGGAACGGAGGTCGGGACGCTGCTACATCAGTTGGGGGTGGAACTCCACCGCAGTCCTTATGGCCCCACGATTCGCAAGATTCTCTTAGAAATCGACCCGAGTTGCAAAGACCGACTTCCCAAACGCCAGACGAAAAAGGCTGAAGCAGCGAACGAGAAAAAGTCCGCTGGCAATTCAAAGGATGAGAGAAAAAAGAAGTCTTCCTCCAAAGAACCGGCTGCCGAACCAGTTAAGAAAAAGAAGTCTAGCAAGAAAGCGAGCATTGCCAAGAAGGCTGCTCCAAAGAAGAAAAAGAAGACCGCGGGCAGGGTTGCCAAGAAAACCTCGAACAAAAAGCTCACGAAGAAGAAACCTCGGTAGAAGATATTCCGTCTGATGCGTTGCATCACGGCTGCAAGTCCCACCTCGAAACCTGACTGACTATGGCTGGCCATTCTCATTGGGCGAATATCGCCCACAAAAAATCGGTCATCGACGCCAAGCGTGGCAAAGTTTGGAGCAAGCTCTCCAAGGCAATCATTGTCGCAGCCCGTGACGGGGGCGGAGACCCAGGGATGAATCTGCGTTTGCGTTATGCGATCAATGATGCCAAAGCCATTAGCATGCCCAAGGACAATATCGAACGGGCCATCAAGAAAGGCACCGGCGAGCTGGAAGGGGGCAGCCTCGACTCGGTGTTGTACGAGGGTTACGGTCCCGGCGGGGTAGCTGTCCTTTGCGAGATCCTCACCGACAACCGCAATCGCACCGCCCCCGAAGTACGAAAGATTTTTGAGGTAGCCGGTGGCAAGTTGGGTGCAACCGGTTGCGTGGCCTGGATGTTCGATCGTAAAGGACTGCTGGTAATTGAAAGAGATCAAACCGACGAAGAATCACTCCTGGAGCTTGCCATCGAGGCAGGAGCCGAAGATGTGAAAATCTTTGACGACAGCTACGAAGTGATCTCCGATCCCGATGCTTTCGGTGCGGTGTGCGAAGCCATCGACACGGCAGACATTGCCACGCAATCCCGCGAGATTACACGCATCCCTCAAGACACAGTCGATCTAGATGTGGAGACAGCCCGCTCGGTATTGAAAATGATGGAAGCGCTCGACGATCACGATGACGTGCAAAACGTTTCCGCGAATTTTAACATCCCTGACGAAGCGATGGCGCAGTTGGAGGAGTAGGTCCCACTGGTCGCTGAAACGACTAGTCCATCGGGGGAGTTCATTCTTTTCCGTAGTGCTCGACCTGAGGCCAGTATTCTTGGAAGTCAAAGTCAGGGCTATTGTCCAGGTCATGACATTCGAGGCACTTATTGACAACCGCACCAACAACTTGCGGTGGTGTCTGACCGCTGATATTCCCTTCATTTTCGACAATCTTCATCCTCAGTGCGGCTCGTAAGCTTTCAATCTCTTCGTCACTGAGTGTCTCCTCGCCCGACTCCGCCGCTACATGTGCTGCAGCGGGGCCGTGGCAGTTCTCACAGCCATTGCCTGTCATCAACGGCGTTTGTTTGAGTCCCACAAAACCCGATTCGTAAGGGAAATACTCCTGCGGATTCCAGCCAGTAACGTGACAACTCAGACACTCCGGATCAAATTGCCGGGGAGGATCCAGATTCACCAGTGTCTCGGTCGCATGAGCATGAGGTGTATTGAGAAACACCTCCGTCGCTTCCGTATGACAATCTGCACAGGCCGCACTCCCAGCAAAAGAATCTTCCGGGTGGCGGATGCCGGTGAGCCCCAAACCAGCAAGCGTGGTCGTTTCCAATTCTTTTTGATACTCCACGAGTAATTCTTGCATGGCGGGCGAGTCTTCAAAGCGGTGATCGAGGGGTACGCGCTGGTATCGTAGCGGGTACTCAGGATCGTCGTAGACTCCCAGAGCGATCACATATTGCCCTTTCTGGCCAGTTTCAATCAAGTAAGAATTCGCTCCTTCTATCGGACGTGAACGGGGAGGAGGAGTTTCAGCTCCCCCAGTGGTGCCGACCAGATCGAACACCGGAAACTGGCGGGCCAATTCAGTCGCCTCGTCTGGTTCGCCATGCACCAAGAGAACATTCAAATCACAGTTTTGAGCTTCCAGTTGGGGGATCACATCCCGAAGCGATTCAACGGGGTCAAGTATGGCAATTTCTTCATTCCCCTCGAGAAGTGTTCGGGCTTTGGCTCCCAAGACGGCTGTTACTCCAATTTTTTTCCCTCCTGCATCCACTATCTTGAATGGCTGCGCCATCCCGAATAAATCGACGTTGGCCGAGACCAGTGGATTGTTATCTGGATCCAAATTGGCGAGCACAAAGAGTATCGCTTCGCTCGACAGCTGCAAGTCTTTGAGGCCGAATGTTACAACGGCATAGCCCATATCAATCAGCGAGCGAAGTGCATAGCGGTACTTCATCTCCGCTTGGGAGCCCGTGCGGCGAACTTCCCCCCCCATGTCCAGGGCCACCGGATTCCAACCATCGGCGGCAAGCTGCTTGAGAAACGTGTGCCTGCGCTTCATGCCACCTTTCTGATTGTCGAGTCCTGCACAACCACAGGGTTCCAGATAACCGTCCGTATCACCCGAGAATACCAGCGTGAATTCTGGCTTAGGCCAATCGACAAATATCCGATCGTTCTTTTTAATGGCATCGGCAATCTCTGCCGCCCGATCTGGGAATTTCCCGTGTTCTGCAGACCGGATTCCGCTGGAAAAAGCAATCCCTATTACCACCGCTAAAACGAGAACAGAGAGACCGAGAAATGGGTGCCTCTTCCGAAAATGTTCCGCCATGAACTCCATGATCACTCACTGCCTGCTCGGTAAATTGTCCAAAAACCAAAGGTCGTAGAAAATCGTAGCCTCTAAACACTCCAAAGGCCAGAACAGTTACGCGCCACGAACGAATTACTCGACCGAAAACCGTACTTTTAGTCGTACTTCGGAGGTGGCGGGGTGGGTGGAATCGAGCACGATGAGCCCATCGCCGTGGCCCGACTCCTCGTCTTCGCCGACTTTACTCATCCGTACCATGGGACGCGTGCCACGTGGGATTTCGACGAACAGCGGAAAATGGACCAGTTTCTCACCCATTTGCTTAGCATCACCAAGCGTCACCTTTAGCTCCTCGGGATCGACGCTAGCAACAGAAAGCTGCGTATCACGAGCATGGTCACCACGAACTGCCACGAGCAGTCGGATCTTCTTTCCTGTCTTGCCATCAACCGAGCCGAACTGCAGGAGGTTCTGAGTAGCGATCCAACCAGGTCCGAAAACCGAGATATCGCCCACGACGTTGCCTGTGAGGGGGACAGTAAGTTTCTCCGCTCGCGGAAGATTTGTCTCCAATGTGAGCCAATCAAAAAATGGCCCTTGAGTCTTTCCCGCTCGGAAAGCAGCAGTTATTTCCACAGCACTCAGCGCCGAGAGCGCCTTCAATTCTGCTTCGTCAACGGGGGAGACGCTAATGCTAACGTGTTTGGCTATCTCAGGATTGCTCAACTCGTGCTGAAGCACCTGGGCATCCTCCTCAATGCTGGATACCAAGTAGCAGAATACCTCCTTCGATTCGCCTGCCTGGATTGTACCGAACAGCAATTCAGGAGGCTGAAGTGCGGTCGACTCAACAACTTCTCCTTCGACAACAAGTTCTATTCGAGAGTGACGTGGATCATTCGTTTCAAGTGTCGCACCATGGCGAAATGGTCCCGGGGGCGTTTTAGCGGTCCACTCCAGGACGATATCGGTTTCCTCTCCCGGTGGTATGTCGTTCTCAGACAGATCGCCGACGGTACACTTGCAGGTCGTGCTGGCAACCTCCACATGAAGTGGCTTGTCCCCAGTATTCTTAATCTTGAACGCATGACTCATCGAAGAGGCACGTTCCATGCGATTGAAATTAAAAGTAGTTTCGGGAACTTCGGCGACTGGCCCCTTCAAAGAGGATGGCGACTCAGGTTGCTCGGCACCAACAGTGGACGGGTTCTTGGAAGGACCCTCAGGAAGCCGACCCTCGAGATATCCAAGCGCAGCTCCTAACCCGATTCCGCTTACAACGGCAAACAAGACTACGCCAAAAACGCTTTTCATATTCGGCCCCTACAATTTGGCATCCCTATTCAACTTGACTCCATTGTAGGGCGGAACAAAGGACGTCGTCAATTTCCAGTCAACGGATTCTCTCGCAACAAATTGCGACTCTCTGTAAAGAACTCCTGAAAGTCATCGCGTTGATAGTCGGGGTAGGTCCAGTCGAATGCATGCCAGGACTTCGCACGAAAACTCAGTGTCACTTCAGCATAGATCCCATCGGCAAGATAGATGCGATGGGCGTGGTCTTTGGTCGAGGCAAGCACCAGTTTGGCGAGGGTGAGATAACCAGGATCGAGATTGAGAGGCCTCGGCTCAGGATGTCCAGCCGATGCGGTATATTCAGCTTCCCATTCGTTCGTGAGTCTCTTGATCGCCGACAAATCGCCAGGATCGATGGGCGCGGCGGATACGATAAACTGCTTTTTCAGTTCGGTCCCCATCGTGGAAGTATAGTAATCCGTCTCTGTGAAATCGAATGCAGGGCTCGTCGCACCGGCAGGACCGAACGCGGTCGTGATTTTCTCGCGAGCCCATTCAAGGGCCGCATCGTAGCGACTGCTGATCGCTATGAGTAACAGAACCGGCTTGGGGGAGGAGATGTTGCCCATGTAATAATTTTCTCGAATCGCGTAACGGTTCGGCTAAGGGGATAGGAATAAGCCTCAGCCGGAGGGCCACTGCCCTCCGAAATTCAATATGCTCTAGCAAATACCCCCCGACGCTCACTCGCCTCTCCAGTGAAGATACACTTCCCCGATTCCGTTTGCGCATCAAGTGGCACGCACCGTACCGTGCATTTGAGTTCTTTCAGTTTCGCTTCCATCGTGGGGCTATCGACAAAATGGCAATGCGCCAATCCACCTGGAGCTCTCTCAGCGAAGTACTCCTCAAATTCTTCGAGTGAATCAATCTCAACGGTCGCCTCATTCCTCAAAGCTACTGCACGATCGAAGAGTGCCTGCTGGATTTCGGCAAGACGGTTGGCCACGGTGCCCACAACCTCGTCACGCGGGATAGCCTCACCCTTGCCTTCGATATCGCGGCGTTTGACGAATACCTTATCGTCAGCAATATCTCGGGGGCCAATCTCCATAATCAGTGGTACACCCCGTTTAATCCACTGCCACCGCTTGTCACCACCACGCAGGTCACGATCGTCAATCCGCACTCGAACCGTCTCAAAAGCATATTGCTGGGAAGCCAACTCCTCTTTCAGAGTCTCGCAATACGGCATGACATTGGCACGCTCCTCGTCGTTACGATACACTGGCAGAATCACTACCTGGGCGGGGGCCAGTTTTGGCGGCAACACTAACCCATCATCGTCGGAGTGGGTCATAATCAACCCACCCACAAGCCGGGTCGACACACCCCATGAAGTTGTCCAAGCGAACTGCAACTCGCCGTCCACGTTCTGAAATTTGATCTCCTGAGCCTTCGCAAAATTCTGTCCTAAGAAATGCGACGTCCCCGCCTGCAGGGCTTTTCGGTCTTGCATCAGGGCCTCAATGCTGTAGGTGGCCACCGCACCGGGGAACCGTTCACCGGCAGTTTTCTCACCTTTAATCACCGGCATCGCCATCACCCCTTCGGCAAATTCCGCGTACACCTCAAGCATCTGCCGAGTTTCGGCGAGAGCCTCATCCTCGCTTGCATGCACCGTATGCCCCTCCTGCCAGAGAAACTCGGTGGTGCGGAGGAACATCCGAGTGCGCAATTCCCAGCGGACGACATTGGCCCATTGATTGATAAGAATCGGCAAGTCGCGATACGACTGCACCCAACGGGCAAAAGTGGCACCGATGATCGTCTCACTTGTTGGCCGGACGATCAACGGCTCTTCTAGCTTGGCGCTTGGTGCCGGTTGAAGCCCACCCTGGCCGTCGGGCTCCAGACGGTGGTGCGTCACGACCGCGCATTCTTTGGCAAAGCCCTCGACGTGCTCAGCTTCTTTCTCCAAAAAACTCATCGGGATAAACAAGGGGAAATAGGCATTCTCATGGCCGGTGGCCTTGAACATCGCATCGAGCTGCCGTTGGATGTTTTCCCATATGGCATAACCCCAAGGCTTGATGACCATGCAGCCACGAACGTCGGAGTTCTCGGCAAGATCGGCCGCCTTGACGACTTGCTGATACCACTCGGGGTAATTCTCAGCGCGGGTGGGTGTAATCGCAGTTTTCGGTGCTTTGGGCATAGTGTTAAGTAGAACTTGTGTCTAAGAAATAGCCGCGACTCAACGAGTCGCAGGGAAAACATCAACAAATCAGGGTCACATTCTAGTCGAATCCCCACTGGGAGAGAATCGCAGCAGAAATATTGCGGATCTGATGGCACCAGCGAGTCGGGCGAAAATGTGCTAAGATGTTGCGTTTGGCCAGGCGATGCGTTGCATCATCGGCTATTCACGAACCACTTGCCACAAGCAACCACTCACCTATGTCCTCAGATTCTCGACGCTTTGTCAGCCAGCTTGCTCACAACGAGCCAGTCAGTCAGGTATTTCTGGCTTCCGACAAGCAACTTCGACCTAACCGCAATGGCAACCTCTATCTACAAGTGGATCTCTCCGACCGTAGCGGTTCAGTCAACACCCGCATGTGGAATGCCACAGACAACGACTACAAGGCATTCGACAATGGCGATTACGTTCACGTGGAGGGTGCAACGCAGTTGTTTCAGGGCAACATGCAGCTCATCGCCACGCGCATCCGCAAGGCCCGGCCAGATGAACTCGATGAAGGAGATTTCATCACCCTTCAATCGGCCGATATAGAGAAGATGCGCACGCGTCTCACCGAGATCCTGGAACAGATTCAATCGACGCCACTAACGAGGCTCGCCAAGGGTTTTCTCAAAGACGATGCCTTTATGGACAAGTTCTGCCGCGCGCCAGCCGGCATGAAAAACCACCATGCTTACCAAGGTGGTCTGTTAGAACATGTGTTGAGTTTGATGGAACTGGTACTGGCGGTCGCACCCAAGTATCCCCAGCTCTCGCAAGACAAACTTCTAATGGGCGCGTTTCTCCATGACGCCGCCAAGACGGACGAGCTTTTCTACGATCGCGATATTGGCTACACCGATGCCGGACAACTGCTAGGCCACATGGTGATCGGCGTTTCGATGCTCGACGAAAAAGTGCGGCAAATCGTTCAGCAGGACGGCCAGCCATTTCCCGAGCGACTGCTCATCGAACTCAAGCACCTAATTATCAGCCACCATGGGGAATACGAATACGGCAGTCCAAAACTACCTATGACCCTTGAGGCGATCGTGCTTCACCTCTTGGACAACCTCGATGCGAAGGTGGCAAGTTTCAGTCAACTGATGGCCGACTGCCCCAACAGCGAAAGTAACTGGACGCAATACTTCTCACAGATCGGCCGGAAGCTGTTCAAGCCGGAAAAGGAGGATTGAGGGCAGAATGCTCGTAGCTAGATAAGTCAGAATAGACCTAGCTTGAATATGAGGTAAAATAGAGAGGCGTTAGATCATACTTTCAATCATAGTTTCTTGAACTCATGGACAAACATCGTCTCGACAAGACTGCTATTCGACTAGTACCTCTGGAAGAAGAGGGAGACGACCGCGCCTTCTGGGCCACCAAGACTCCGACGGAACGTTTGGCCGCCTTGGAGTGTCTTAGAAGAGCTGTTTACGGAAACGAATTGTGTGAGGCAAAAATGCTGAGGGTGATTCGGGTTATTGACTGCCCATGGAGTACGAGCACTTCCTGAGCGATTTCCGAAACTACACGTTATCGATCCACATGATGTGAAGTAATCAATAGATGCCGAACAGAATATTATTATTGTTCGTCTTCCTTTTTTGGACGGGTCTGTGGCTGTTCTGCAAACTCGACAATCTTAGAAAAGGCAAATCATTTTCCGACGGACCTTCACTGATCCTAATTGTCCTTATTTGCTCTATAGTGGCAATTGCATTGGGTATCAGTTTGAACTACTTCATGCCTTGGCTAGGAACGATGGCCATCGCTGTGATTCATTTAATCTGGGTTATTTTATCTATGTATTTAATAAGGAAGCCTGATCAAAATGGCAAATTAAGCAGATGACCTTCCAGCGACTCGTTGAGTCGCGGCTAACTCGTATTCTAACTTGACCTTCCACCAGATACTCACCCCCCTCCCCTTTATGCCTGACATCCAAGACGCCATACTCCGTTATGTGACCGACCCCAAGTATCGTCCCATCAAGCCGGCGACCATTGCCAAGCGACTGGGTCTGGAAGGAGATGATGTTGCGCGTACCAAAAAAATCGTTAAGCAACTCGTAAAGCAGGGCAAGCTTGCTTATGGCCCGAGCCACTTGGTCTTCGCCGCCGAGAATGGAGATCTGCAACTGCCGGACAAGAATAAGAAATCCGAGAAAAACCTCGTCGGTACGTTTCGGCGAGCTGAAGGGGGATTTGGCTTTGTCCGGCCCGAAGGTACCCCCGCCGGCACCGGTCGTGATGCCGACATCTTTGTCCCCGCCAATGGAGCGGGCGACGCTGCCAACGGCGACATCGTCCGATTGCGGCTAAGCGGCAAAGTAGGTCGCCAAGGCAAAAGCGAAGGCCGAGTGATCGATGTTGTCGAACGGGCGACCAATCGATTCGTAGGGACCTATCTCGTCGAAGGAGGCATGGGTCTGGTGCAGATCGACGGGAAAGTGTTTTCAAAACCCGTCTTCGTAGGCGACCCCGGTGCGAAGGGTGCCCAACCCGAGGACAAAGTCGTAGTGGAAATGGTCCGCTTCCCCTCGCATGTTCGGGATGGCGAAGGGGTGATAATCGAAATCCTTGGTCAGAGAGGTCAACCCGGGGTCGATACGCTTTCGATTGTTCGTGAGTACAACCTGCCCGGGGAGTTCTCTGAAGCTGCCTTGGAAGATGCCAGGGAACAAGCGGAGTTGTTTGACGAAAACAATCACAAGCACCGCCAGGACATTACTGCCGAGACGGTCATCACCATTGATCCTGCTACGGCTCGCGATTTCGATGACGCAATTTCGCTCACGCGATTGGACAACGGGCACTGGCTTTTAGGGGTTCACATTGCCGACGTGTCGCATTTTGTACGGCCGAAATCGCCCCTGGATCAGGAGGCGCGGGAACGAGCCACCAGCGTCTATCTGCCGGACCAGGTGATCCCCATGCTACCAGAGATCATCTCGAATAACCTCGCCAGCTTGCAGCCCGACAAGGTCCGGTTTGCACTTACGGCACGAATCGAGTTCAGTCCCGAAGGAGTGCGTGTTGGCACCGAAGTGTTCAAGAGTGCGATCAAGAGCTGTCGACGATTTACTTATGAAGAGGTCGACAGCTTCCTTGCGGATCGTACCCTATGGAAAACTAAGCTCACTCCGGAAGTTCATGGCCTCCTCAGCCGCATGCACGAGTTGGCCATGATGCAGAGAGAGAGACGGATGAAGCGAGGTTCTCTCGAACTGAACATGCCTGAATTGGAAATCGATCTCGACAAAGATGGTACCGTGGCGGGTGCTCATGTAGCAGAAAATACGGAGAGCCACCAGATTATCGAAGAGTTCATGCTGGCGGCCAATGAAGCGGTAGCAGAGATGTTGGCCGACAAGGGTTTACATTTCCTTCGCCGTGTGCACGGAGCCCCGGAGCCACGCAAACTTAAGTCGCTCACCGATTTCGTGGGTGAACTAGGCCTCAAGACGGAAAGTCTAGAAAGTCGGTTTGCGCTGCAAGATTTGCTCAACGCTGTGAAGGGAGATTCCCGCGAGCATGCCGTCAACTATGCCGTCCTGCGGTCGATGCAGCGGGCAGTGTACAGTCCCGACGAAGAGGGCCATTTTGCCTTGGCAAGCAAATGCTATTGCCACTTCACCTCACCGATCCGTCGCTACCCTGACTTGACGATCCATCGTCTCGTCGAAGCCGTGAGCCGCGGGAAGAGTCCTGAACAACATCTTGGCGAGTTACTCACACTTGGTGATCATTGTAGCGACCGTGAACAACGGGCAACCGAGGCCGAACGTGAGCTTAAAAAGGTAAAACTTCTGCTCTATCTGCAAGATAAAGTGGGAATGAAGATGGACGGAATTGTCACCGGAGTGGAAAACTTTGGGCTTTTCATTATGGGAACGCATCTCCCCGCCGAAGGCTTCGTCCATATCACGTCCCTAGCCGATGACTATTACAAATTCGATCGCGCCGGACACGTCCTCCGCGGATTCCGCTCAGGCAACACCTATCGACTTGGCGACCCAGTGAAGGTGGCAGTCGCAGCGGTAGACGTCGAGCGGCGAGAACTCGACATGCGACTCTTGGAGAAAACGGGGGGCAGCGCCGCTGGCAGCGCCGCGAAGCACAAGCCCGATAAGAAAACTCGCCAGCAAAAGCCCCGCAAGGGCAAGGGGAAAGCAAAGCGAAAGCGAAAGTAGCCACGAGTACTTCCCTGCCTCGCCCCCTGGCAGGTCCGTGATAAACCGGTAGAATACGGCTTCCCACCGGACTCTTGAACGGATTTTGTCATGTCTACGAACAATCAACTGGCTCACACTCCCCTCTTTGATTGGCACAGTGCGCATGGTGGGCGCATGGTCGAGTTCTCGGGCTGGTCAATGCCCGTGCAATACACCAGCATCGTGGAGGAACACCAGGCAACCCGTACTGCCGTCGGCCTATTCGACATTTCGCATATGGGCCGCGTGCTGGTCAATGGGCCTGATGCCGCGAAATATCTCGACCACTTGTTAACGCGGTCGGTCGTGGATATGAAGCCCCACCAGATTCGCTACTCGCTCGTTTGCAATGAAGCGGGAGGAATTCTCGATGATGTGCTTTGCTATCGGGTGACGCTAGAGAATGGCGAGCATTCGGGCTATGGCCTTGTCGTGAATGCAGGCAACCGCCAGAAAATACTCGCCTGGATGGAAAACCAACAAGCCGACTTCGATGTCAAACTCGAAGACATTACTACAGCCTACGGCATGTTTGCCATGCAAGGTCCGCGGGCGATCGAGATTTTTGATCCACACACTTCCTGTGAACTGACCTCCATGCGTTATTACACAGGGCAAGTGGCCCAAGTCTGCGGCGTCGAATGTTTTGTGAGCCGCACGGGCTACACGGGTGAAGACGGTTGCGAGATCGTTTGCCCTTCGGAGCAGCTTCCGGCGGTGTGGGAACAACTGATCACCTCAGCCTCTGCCGTGGGGGGCCGTGCTGTCGGATTGGGGGCGCGCGACACGTTGCGTCTCGAAGCGGGGATGCCCCTTTATGGACATGAGCTCGACGAGTCAACCAACCCGATTCAGGCGGGACTCGATTTTGCGGTTAACCTACGCGACCGAGAATTCATTGGCCGCGAAGCGATTGTTGGATTCCAGCGTGACCACAAACAATCGGTTCGCGTTGGAATCCAAATGGAGGGCAAGCGAGTCGCCCGCGAGGGGGCGACTGTACTGCTCGGGGACCAACAAGCAGGGAATGTCACCAGCGGGACGTTCTCTCCAACCTTTAATCATCCCATCGCGATGGCGTATGTATGCACCTCGGCAGCCGCACCAGGAACGCCGTTGGCTGTCGATATACGTGGTCAAGAGCATCCCGCACAGGTTGTTCCCCTACCCTTCTATGAGCGAGGGAAGTAGGTGAAGATTGAGAGTTGAGAGTAAAAAAAAGATGACGGCGGCACGCACTTCAGTGCGTCTGCGAACCAACTACAACATCAGTATTTATTAGCGTCTGGGGAGACAGTATTGTGAAGCAAGAAGAATTGCACTACGCGAAGACCCACGAATGGGTTGCCGTTGCCGAAGAAGGGGGCGCTCAAATCGCCACGGTCGGAATCTCAGCGTTTGCCGTCGAAGCACTCACCGACTTGGTGTTCATCGAACTGCCTGCCGTCGGCAAACAGGTAGAAGCCGAACAACCCTTTTGTGAGGTGGAATCCGTCAAGGCCGTTAGCGATATCTATGCCCCCGTCGATGGCGAAGTGGTCGCAGTGAACACAGCCCTGCCCGATGCGCTAGAAACGCTAAGCAGCGATCCCTATGGCGCAGGTTGGATCGCCAAGATCAAAATTACTAACGATGCAGGCTTGGCTAACCTACTCGACTACGCCGCGTATCAGAAACAATGCGAAGAGGAGAATTAAGTGAACAATGTTCAATGACCAATGCTCAATGGGAATTCCTTGGTCATTGGTCATTGCAAATTGGTTCTTCCCCCAATTATGCCCTACCACTACAACACTCCTGAAGACAAGCAGGCCATGCTCGCGGCAATTGGTGCCGAGTCCGTGGACGTACTGTTTGATGCGATTCCCTCCGAGCTAAAGCTCGACCGCCCTCTGGATCTGCCTCCTGCTTTGTCGGAGATGGAACTTGATCAGCACATGCGTGAATTGGCTTCGCACAACACACCGGCTGGCGAAGCGGTCTGCTTCCTTGGTGCGGGGAGCTACGACCATTTTATCCCTGCAGTGGTTGACACGATCGGCTCACGAAGCGAGTTCTACACTTCCTACACCCCCTATCAGGCCGAAGCGAGCCAGGGCAACTTGCAGGTGATGTTCGAATATCAATCGCTCATTTCCGAATTGACTGGTCTCGACGTCTCCAATGCCAGCCTCTACGACGGTGCGAGCGCCGCGGCTGAAGCAGTGCTGATGGCCATCAGCGCGACCGGTCGGCATGGCAAAGTTATCGTGCCTGAGTCTCTGCACCCCGAATACCGCGCCACCATTGCAACCTACTTAGAAAATCTCGAAACCGACCTGGTCACGATTCCCACTCCAGGAGGCGTCGTCGATCCGGAAACTCTGGCCGAGGCCATCGATGAAGCCACCGCTGCAGTCGTCCTCCAACAACCCAACTTCTTTGGCTGTGTCGAAGATCCGGATGCCGTGAGCAAGATTGCCAAGGGTGCGGGGGCACTCCTAATCGCTGCTTTCGATCCGTTGAGTCTCGGCGTCCTCAAACGTCCGGGGGACTATGGCGCAAACATCGCCGTTGCAGAGGGCCACACGCTTGGCTCGCCGATGGCATACGGCGGTCCTTACTTGGGGATCATGGCCTGTGAAAAAAGCCTGGTTCGTCGCATGCCGGGTCGCATTGCCGGACAAACGGTCGACCGCCGCGGCAACACTTGCTATGTACTCACCATGCAGACACGCGAGCAGCACATCCGCCGCGAGAAAGCCACGAGCAACGTTTGCACGAATCAGGGGCTGTTCGCTCTGCGGGCAACTGTCTATCTTGCCCAGCTAGGACCGCAAGGCCTGCGCGAAACAGCAAGCCTCTGCTTGCAGAAGTCCCGCTATGCTGCAGAGCAACTTTGTCTGCTCGAACGATTTTCTTTGGCGTTTGACGAACCGACTTTCAAAGAATTCGTTATTCGCGATACGGAGAATCGTGTGGAAGAGTTATTGAATTTTGGACTCGACAAGGGATACTTGGCTGGCCTGCCGCTGGGAAGATGGTACCCAGAACTTGCGGACTGCTTCCTCGTCGCGGTAACAGAGAAACGAACGAAGGCGGAAATCGATGGATTAGTTACAACGCTCGCAAATGCATCTACGCTCACTTCGATACCAGCCACCGCATAGAAAAAGACACATGCGAAATAACCGCGATACTCAACTCTTGTGCGAACTCTCCAAACCAGGTCGCCGGGCCGCGAGACTGCCTGCCTGTGATGTGCCGGAGCGCGAGATCGCTGATTTGCTGCCCGCTGAATCAATTGCACCGAAGCCCCCTGCCCTGCCGGAGGTTACCGAGCCGCAAATCGTGCGGCATTTTGTGAACCTCTCGACGATGAATATGTCGGTCGATACGCATTTCTATCCGCTGGGAAGTTGCACGATGAAGTACAATCCCAAGCGAAATGAACGAGCGGCGGCGATGCCGGGGTTTGCCGACTTGCATCCCTGCCAACCGGAGCAGTCCATCCAAGGAATGCTCGCCTTGCTCTATGAGATGCAAGAATACTTCAAAGAGATTTCGGGGCTCGATGCTTGTAGTTTACAACCTGCGGCCGGTGCCCATGGTGAATTGACTGCCCTCTTGGTGGCTGCAGCTTATTTTCGAGACAACGGCGAAAAACGCACCAAAGTGCTCGTCCCCGACAATGCCCATGGGACCAACCCCGCAAGCGCCGCGATGGCGGGATACAAATCGATCACAGTAAAAACCACCTCGGACGGTTTCGTCGATATGGCCGATCTGGCTGCTAAGCTAGACGATGAAGTAGCCGTCATGATGATCACCAACCCCAGTACACTTGGGCTGTTCGAGCCCCACATGCGCGAGATCGCCGATCAGGTCCACGCACGCGGAGGCCTGATCTATCTCGACGGTGCCAACATGAACGCCATCCTGGGAATCACGCGCCCAGGAGATTGGGGTGCCGACATGCAGCACTACAACCCCCACAAAACATTCAGTGGCCCCCACGGTGGCGGCGGCCCCGGCGCCGGCCCGATCTGCGTCACTGACAAGCTTGCGCCGTACTTGCCGACGCCGATAGTCAGGAAAGGTGGGAGTGGAGGGTCGAGTGTTGAGAACCGGAAGGGAACCGGTAAACTCAATCCTTCACTCAACGCTCAACACTCAACACTCAACTCGCACTACTCTCTCGATTTCGACATGCCAAAAACTATTGGTCGCGTACGCTCCTTCTTTGGCAATGTCGGAGTCTTGGTGCGGGCCTACGCCTATATTCGCACACATGGTCCGGATGGCTTGCGCGCAGTTTCTGAGAATGCGGTCCTCAACGCCAATTATTTACTCAGTCGTGTAAAACACATCTTGCCGGTTCCCCAGGGGAATCGCTGCATGCACGAATTTGTCGCTTCTGCCAACACGCTGAAAAAAGAAAAAGGGATCACGGCGATGGACATCGCCAAACGACTCTTGGACTACGGCTTCCATGCTCCGACAGTGTACTTTCCGTTAACTGTTCCCGAGGCGATGATGTGCGAACCAACTGAGTCAGAAAGCAAAGAATCCCTCGATGCTTTCGCCGAGGTACTGTTCCGGATCACGGAGGAAGATGCTGATTTGCTGCATGACGCACCGCACACCACTTCTGTGAGTCGACCCGATGAGGTCCGTGCAGCCCGCCAACCGGTGCTGACCTGGGCGGCACTGGTTGAGGCCAACTGAGTCATCTTGTGAGTGATGCACATCCTGGTCAGTTGATCTTGGACCCCCCCGGCGACGGTGCCTGGAACATGGCCGTGGATGAGGCGCTACTGCACCTCGCCGCTGAGGAGGGAATTGCCACTTTACGATTCTACCAGTGGCAAGAACCAACGCTCTCGCTGGGTTACTTTCAACAGTTCTCCGACCGCCACCAGCATCCTGCAAGTCTCTCAGCAACCGTGGTGCGCAGGCAAAGTGGCGGGGGAGCAATTCTGCATGACCAGGAATTGACCTACAGCATTTCACTTCCTGCGACGCATCCCTTCGCCAAGAACGCTCAATCTCTGTACGACTCCGTTCATACGATATTGGTATCCATTTTGAAGAGGCATCTATCAAACGCGAGTCAAATTCGCCTATGGGAGAAGGCAATAACTCTCGGCGAGGACGAGCCCTTTCTTTGTTTCCAACGCCGCGCATTGGGAGATATCGTTCTCGACACTTCACTAGCGACTTCCCAACAGGTGGCAACGCACAAAATCGTCGGCTCTGCGCAGCGCCGCAACCGGGGAGCTGTCCTGCAGCATGGCAGCATCTTGCTCGATAATTCGCCGCACAGTCCCGAGCTTCCTGGCGTCAACGATCTCTGCGGATCCACTCTCTCGGCAATCGGGCTTACGGAAGAATTGCGGGATATATTGCCTCCAGCCTTGGCTCTAAGTTGTTTGCACGTCGAAATTAACCGAAAAGTACACACCTTGGCGGAGCGATGGTATAATGAGAAATACGGAAGGGCACAGTGGACGACAAGACGTTAAGCGCGCGTTGCCCACTATGCCGATGATGTTTTTGTCGACTCTTGGTAAGAAGCATACTTCTTTTCCAATGAGAAGCTTAAGTAGCCTCACCCCTCTTGCGAGGGGTTATCCAAGAGTTGGCATGGATTAAAATTCCCTGAGTCATCAGATCATTATTCATAGAATATTTCATATTGGTCTCATGACTTGCTCGTGATATCCTGCGTTTATTAAGGGGTCCTGGGGGGGAGTTACCTTATTCGCGCGTTTTGCTGCTTTGGTATGCGAAATGCGGAGGATCAAGGTGTCTTCGTTCCAGCCCTCGATGGTTTGCTCTGAGGTAGAGATTGCCACGGCTTTCTCTTCACTTGAGCGACAGACTTTTTACTTCGGGCTTTGCCACTTTAGGTGGCCACGGACAGGTGGGGCAATGGACGTTATTCTCAAAGTTATGAAAGGCGCTAAGGCCGGCGCTAAGATTGCCGTCAAGAAGGATGAATTCTTGATCGGTCGTAGCCCCGAGTGCAATCTCTGCTCGGGGAGCACTTCGATTAGCCGCAAACACTGCGCGATCCGGCGCAGTGGTACCAAAGTTACAATCAAAGACATGGGCAGCCGCAATGGGACGCTAGTCAACGGTACAAAAATCACTGAAGAAGTAGAACTGTCCTCCGGTGATACACTTAACATTGGCAATCTTGAATTCTTGGTAACGCTTACCTCTGGCATTAACAACGAAAAGAAACCTCAAGTAAAATCTGTTGCAGAAGCGGCCCAACGAACTGCTACCAAGGCAAGTGGAAGTGATATCGGGGACGACGATATTTCGAAGTGGCTGTTAGAGTCCTCCGATGCCAATGATGGAGTCCTCAGCGAAGAGGCAACCGAAACTCAAACAATTCGACTCGACGACACGAAGGCGAGCGAATTGCGAGATGCTATCAAAGAGATGCGTGCGGAATCTGGTGATGTGATTGATCCTGCTCCAGAGCCAGAAGACCCCGCCTCAGAATCATCCAAAGGTGACGACAAAGGCTCAAAAAAGAAACAAAAACCCGGCAAGCTTCCCCCAATCGATAAGAAAGCTGGTTCCAAGAATAGCGTTGAGGCGGCGGCCGATGCCCTCCGCTCCTGGAGCCGTCGTCGCTAAGTGGTTTCGTCTTTCCATCCTAGCCTTTGGCGGAACCCAATGGTTGAAATCCAAGAACCGTGGGCTTCCGCCGACGGATATTTAAAAGATACCGTGCCTTCCAAAATCCCTTCAATTTTCCACCTGCTATGAAATCTCGCCTCCCCCAAGCTCCTAAGTCAAAAGCTTCGCTCCTTGGCCTGGCCTTCGATGCCGAAGATGATCAGAAGCGAATCACCCGTGGACCCAACTTCTTTCTGGCAGGGGGTTCACAAGACACGCATGGCCGGATGCAAGAAACGGCCATCAAGATTAACGAGCATTTGACTCGCCAAGGAAAAGAAATGGCGGACATTTCGGTCCACGAATTGCGCGATATTGTCAGCGAGATCCACAAATAGAAATTGCGGCTCGCTCGCCACCAGCGCAGACTGGTGACGAGCGAATCCACGTTTTGAATCAGACTGTCTCCATCTCGAATTCTTCTTCAGCAGCAGCTTCATCGGCGGAGACTTCAGCATCTTCCTCAGTCTCAGGACGCACTACGGCCAACTCGGCTGGAGAAAGCTTCACATAGCCCAGGCTTCGAATTACTTCGAGTACTTCGCTGCAAGTCGGAAACATCCGGCCATTCTTGCGCTTGTATTCGTCTAAGGCACTCATGAAGGTGACTTCTTCATCTGAGTAGTCTCGCTCGCATGTGGTCGGGTCGATCTGGCGACGTCGTTGTACTTTGGTCCGACGCTCCAGCTGTGGTGCCGTGCTAGCATCTTCGCAGTTATCTGCCTTGCGACGATCGATCGTTACTTCCTGATCACCGGCTTCTCTCTCGGCATCGATTGCCTTGGGTGACTTGGACTTAGCAGTGCGGCTCTTGGGGGAGGTCTTCGCTTGCTTGGAACTCGATGACTTCTTCGAGGTTTGGCTTGTTTTTGTCGGCATGGGGGAGGTGCTCCTTGTTAGGTAGCCCTGTGGCAGGGCAGGTCACTAAGGGGAAGGGGACGCTAGCAATCATCGGAATGCCGACTGGGCAAAATAGAACAACCACGGAAAATAACCGATTTCCGTAAAGATGACGCTTAGTACGGATATTCCGGCTTGGGGAAACCTTCCGGCCATGACAGCACCATGTGGGAATCTTTCCGTCACAACTGTCAGGATTTGTCTTTTGGGTTGCGTAGACCTGCAGAGACTGCTATTTTTCCGCCCCGTTGAAAGAGTCTCCTGACCAGACAGTCCATCTCATGCTCGAGAGGAACGCGCGACAGTGCGGCACCTATCATGCACCAAACACTCCCTACCTGCTGCTTGCTCATCGTTCCGCTCACGCTGTTGGCCGGCTGTAACAACATGAATTCGCAAGCGCTCAATTCCGAGGGAGTGCGCCTCTACCAGAATGGCAACTACCAACAAGCCGCCAGCCAGTTTCAGCGAGCGATCGCTACCAATCCGCAGTCGGCCAGTGGGTACTACAACCTCGCATCAGCGCTGCATAAGACAGGGAAACTCCAGAACAATCCTCAAGACTTAAAACAAGCTGAGCAATTGTACAATCAATGCCTCGACTACGATCCGAACTATACGGAGTGTTATCGTGGGCTAGCCGTGCTGCTCGCGGAAACGGGTCGGCAAGACGCGTCTTATCGACTCCTGGAAGGCTGGGCGGAGCGGAATCCGCACCTGGCTGACCCTCGCATTGAACTGGCTCGCATGTACGAAGAAAACAACAACCTACCGCAAGCATCAGCGAAGCTGGAAGAAGCAATCACCGTCGATCCCTACAATAGCCGGGCACTCACTGCCTTGGGGCGCTTACGTGAATCCTCGGGAGACACTCAACAGGCTTTGGCAAACTACCAACGCTCATTGTCTCTCAACCATTATCAACCTGCCATCGAAGCCCGTGTCGCTTCGTTGCAAGCTACTCAGGCTGGGGGAGCACCGGTCGTAACGCCTCCCAATGGCACACGTACCGTACAGCAGCCACCGCCGAACACACGGTACTAGCCGATTACTAAGTGCGAACGGGCCGCGTTACACTTAAATGCCGCTGCCAAGTCTCGCCCCCATTCTCGGGGAAATCGCTCCGCAGATGTACCCCTCGGGATTCTTCACGTTCGAGTGCCAACTGAATCATAACCCGAGAGACCAAGAGCATGTTCTGTAGTTCCCAACCTGTCGGGTCGGAGAACTGACGGCTTAAAGCATACTGGCACCAGCCGTCGATGGTCTTCCCGGCGTTTTGCAGATCTCCTCCATCGCGAAGGACTCCTGCGGATCGCCACATCAGGCTCTTAAGCGAGTTGCGGATATCAGCGAGGTCCAGTGGTTCGCCACTTGGCTCACTCTCGGGGTTGCCCAGCGGAATCGCTTGGAAGTTGTCGGGGACCTCCAGCGCGGCTGCAGAAGCAGACTCGCCGGCGTGGGCTCCGTAGACCAAACCTTCGAGTAAGCTATTCGAAGCCAAACGGTTGGCACCATGCAGGCCACTGCTAGTGACTTCCCCAGCAGCCCACAGTCCTGGCAAAGTAGTTGCCCCTTGCTGATCGACCGACAAGCCACCAATCATGTAGTGAGCTCCGGGCCGCACGGGAATACGGTCCTGAGTGACATCGATCCCAAATTCGGCGCAACTTCTGGTGATCCCTGGAAACCGACTCCGCACATGTGCAGAATCAAGTACTGTGAGATCGAGATAAGCACACGGATGGTGCGTCTTATGCATGCGGTCCACGATGGCTTGACTTACCACATCGCGCGGGGCCAATTCTCCTCTCTCATCGTAGCTCGGCATAAACCGCTCGCCATTGGCATCGACCAGTATGGCGCCCTCGCCTCGCACTGCTTCAGTGATTAGCGTGCGACTGCTCCCTGCAATGTAGAGCACCGTGGGATGAAATTGCATAAACTCCATATCGCGGAGCTCCGCCCCGGCACGAAAGGCAATCGCATGGCCATCCCCTGTGGCTACGGGCGGGTTGGTCGTCTCACGATAGATTTGACCGACGCCTCCTGTGCAGAGAATCGTTTGTTTCGCCCACACAAAAGTGCGGCCATGGTTTTGATGCCACACCAATGCCCCGCGACACTGTCCCTCATGGGTCAACAAGTCGATCGTAAACGTGTCCTGCCACATCTGGGCACCAAGCTCTTCGCGGGCCCGCTGAATCATGGCCCGCATGATTTCTTTGCCTGTCGCATCCCCCAAGGCATGTACGATGCGATGATGGCTGTGCCCTCCCTCACGGCCAAGCAAAAGCTCGCCATCCGATTCTTGATCGAACACGGTACCCCACTCGATTAACTGTCGAATGTGTGCAGGAGCCTCACGGATAACCATCTCCACAACCTCTCGATTACAGAGGTCGGCACCCGCAATCAGTGTATCGGTTATGTGGTCTTCAAACCGATCCTCCGGAGCGAGCACCCCAGCTATTCCACCCTGGGCATACGCCGAGTTGGATTCATTCCAACGATCCTTTGTTACCACCAACGCCGACAACCGAGGATCGATCGCCATCGTCGCCCGCAGGCCAGCGATCCCCCCGCCAATGACGAGTACATCAACAAAGTGATGCGGAATCCGTTTGGGATCGAATGAGACGAGGTAACGGGGGATGGACGAGTTCATGCAAGCATTGTGGGGCAAATCGGGAACAATTACCAGCCACCGCTACAACACTCAATCCTTCTCCCCAGATGTCGCCGTTCCTTTGATGTATGCCCGTACTTGGTCGGCATATTCAATTGGCGTTTGCCCACGATAGGAATCCTTCAACTCACGAAGCTTGTCCTGAATGGCTTGCGACTGGTATCCTCGATGTCCGGGGCGTAAGCCGAGGCTGAGGAGGGCATCGTTAAGCTTCTGCTGGGCCTCATCCCCTTCGGGGCCTTCCTGTTCAGCGGCATTTATGAGTCCCTTCCACCGATCGACAAATTTCTTCAAGTCCTCTTTACTCCAGCCAAGTTTGTCTAGCAATTCCTGATCGACATTGTCTTTGCCGAGTTGATCTTCCAATCGGTCGAGTACCAAGTCACTTTGCTGGCGAGCGAACTCCAAATTTGCTTCGTCCCCGGGTTGAAGTTCACCAGCAGGTGGAGGCGAACTCGATCCCCCCGTTCCCCCACCGGGTGGCTGTTGGCCTGCCGTATTCGACGGGTTGGCTTGGTCTGACATTTCCGGTTTGCCTTCGCTGCCCGAAGCCTCGTTGCCGGGATCTTGAGACTCTTCACCGGCGGCAGTTTGTCCCTCTTCGCCACCCGGCTCGCTGCCGCTAGCCTCGGCTGACTCTTTGCTGCCCTCACCCGATTGGTCTTCAGCAGACTCGCCGGTGGGTTTGTCGGAAGCACCGTCGGTTCCGGGTCGGGCGGAATCCTCGCCAGCACCTGGCTCAGCTGCCTGTCCAGCACCATCGTCGGCAGCCGTATTCTCGCCTGCCGCGCCGGTTCCTTCAGAGTCTGCCTGCTGACCAGCGCCTTCTTGACCGCCACCTGAGCGATCTCCCCCCTGCCCTCCTTGGGAATCGGATTCTTTGTTGCCACGTCCTTGGCCGGGGGCTTCTTGATCGTTTTCTTGCGGATCCTGAGAGTCTTCGCCAGGTTTGTCGTTTGGTTTCTTTTCAATTGCATCTGGGGAACCTTGTTCCTCGCCGGGGTTTTCACCCGCCCCAGGATCGCCTTGCTCGCCAGACATTTCTCCGGTCGGAGCCTCTTGTTCTTTGTCGGACTGCTGGGTCTCCATTGGCTGCTCGCTTTGTTCCTCGCCAGCGGGATCCCCGTCCGCCCCTGCGCCCTGCGACTCGCGATCTTGCTCCGCGCCCTCAGATCCAGACTCCCCTTGCTGGGAATCAGATTCCTCCGCATCCGCGGAGTCCGAAGCATCACCAGTTTGATCAGAGTCAGGCGTCCCTTCGCTACCTTCTCCGCCAGGCTGAGTTTCGGCCTCTCCTTCCTGCCCCTCCTGGGACTCACCTTCCTGCGGCTGTCCCCCTTGTTGATCCTGAGAGTTCGCGTCCTCCTCGGCAAAGTGATCAGAAATCCTATCAAAGGCCTCGCCGTCGTCATCTCCCTCGGCAGAGACATCTCCCGGCTGTTGCTGTTCGCTCTGCTCTGAATTCTCGCCGCCGCCACCCTCCTGGTTTTCCTGCTGATCTCCAGACCCCCCTTCTGACTCTTGATTTTCTCCGCCTCCTCCTTCACCACCTAATTGCTGTTCACCTTGGCCTTCGCCTCCTTCACCCTCTGCGCCTTCTCCACCCTCACCTTGCTCGCCTTCTTCACCAGATTCACCTCCAGCACCGCTTGCCTCACCCTGTTCGTCGCCACTCTCACCTCCTTCGCCCTGTTCACCCTCTCCACCTCCTTGACCTTGTTCTTGGCCCTCACCGTTTTGGTTCTGTTGATCGAACTGCGGTGGACCGACGACCCGGATTTTTAGCCGCTCTGTCTCGGCAACATTCGCCTGCGGGCGACGATTGTCCGATGCTGTAGCCCAGTATTCCATAATGTCGCCCGGCTTGAGTTCCAACTCTTCAGGTGTTGCCGTGAAGCTGCCGACAAAGCGTCCTTCATGGTCTGCTTGGAGCAACCCATGATCGAGCATCTTTTTTCCCTCTAATTGGCCCAGGAGTGACACCTTGCTTAGAAGGAAATCTGGATCACGTGCCTCGATCTCGACAGTGAACTGCTGATTCACTGGCACGTCGAGCTGTTCGACTAATTGGCCCTCCTCGTCACGCGGTGCAAGGATTTGAATCTCGGGAGCGTAGTCAGGTGTGACGTCGATTTCGTACTTCGGCGGCAGGTTGTTCGTGCGGCCACTCTCGGTCTTGTAGCGGAGCACATAGCTCTCGTATTTTGGCGTCCGGCGATCTTCCTTGAGTTCCAAAGTGAAATCGGCACTGGCTTTCTCGCCTTGGGACTTCATCGTCAGGTCATGTCGCCCATCAGCTGCGAAATCGACGTGGGCACTGGCGATCTCCTGATTTGCCTGGGCATGAAGAATGACCTTCGTTCCTTCCAGTGCGTGGATGTCACCTGTTCCCTCAACTTCGCGCGACGCAAGTCCCGTGTAGGCAGGAAACTCATAACGAATCCGTTCAACCACAATCGTTGGACGTGCAAAAACCGTCGCCCGATACTTGGACGACCGCGCATCACCTGCCGTGATCCAGTAATCCAAATCTTGCTGCACTCCCCCACCATCGCCGCTGGAGAAACGGTCTGGTATTTTCCCTTCGTAGCGCAAACCACCGGCGGCTGGAGACATCGCAATCACCCGGTCCTCCGCCTGACCATCGAGAGTCGAGTAATGCACTTCGACCGGTTCGTCTTCGTTGAGTCCCAGCACCTCTGCAGAGATCGGCAACGGTTCCCCCCGAGCGAGCGAAGTCTCTCCAGGAGTAACGTCCAAAATCTCCACACGGCTGGGCACCGCGATTTCCGACCATGGCATCAGTACTCGCGATATTGAGGTCGTCAGATTCTTCGGCGAAAGCACACGATACAAAGCACACAGTGCCACCACCGCTACCAGCACGTAACCAAGTCGCAACAGGACCGAACGGTCGACAACTGTATCCATCGACACCTCCGACAATCGCTGAGCCGCCTGGTGTTCAATGGCTTGATAGACTTTTTGTGAGAGTTGTCGCCGGTGCGTGCGGAGCAACAGGAAATTGAGCAAACTGTTTTTCAGCGAGGGAGTATTTCTCTCGATGAGCTGCGCCGCATAAGCAGGGTTGATCGACCGCGACATCAGCGGCCAAAAAGCTCGCCAACTGTACCACCCCACGCCCACCAAAAGCAGGCCGAGCAACACTAGGCGTGCGGTGCCACTCCACCCCCCGGGGATCACCCACTGATCGAGCACCGCGGCGGTCAACAAAAAGGCCAACACGCCGATGACCAGCGTGATAATACCCGCCATCAGGTCGAGCAGTTTGAGCGAGCGGAGAGTACGTCGAATCTGCTCATCTACTAACCGTTCTTCAGCCCGACTCGCAGAGGACGGCGTAGATTCGGTAACACTGGCCATGGCAGTTGGTGATTCTCAAGTTCCTTGGAAAGCAAGCGGGGACTTATTTCATTATAGGGTCCCCGCTCCAGAAATAAGGCCGCTGTCCTGAGATTTTGAAGATACGAAGCCCGGAGGACGTGGTCCTCCGGCTTGGGGGAGCATCGCTTCCCCCCTAGCCGGACCCGCCACGCGGTCCGGGAAAAACGGCATTTCGCCAAAAAACACTTGCACTACAATATGCACATGGGTACAGTACTGGCTTATTGAGTATCTCTCCCCATTTACCTCAGGAAACCCAAAGCCATGCCGTGCTTCCTTTTCACTTGCCACGCACATGGCTCTTGGATGCCCGATCGCGAGCAAGGTTATGTCAAACGGGGCAAGGGCATCTTGCCAACTGATCTACACATGAATCGACTCTATACCGAGTCCATAGTAGAAACCTTTGTGTTGTTCGACAGCAATATGCAAATCGCTTTGATTGAAAGCCTGCTCGAGTCCGCACCGAAACAGAAATTCGAGCTCTACGCGGTTGCGACCGATAGAACTCATGTTCACGCCTTGTTGAGTTGGTGTGACCAACGAAAGGGGACAAAGTTACGCGGTCTAGTGAAAGGTTCCCTGTCTCGCTATCTCAACAAGAAGTCGGAACGTCGCACCTGGCTTGCCGAAAAAGGGAGTTGTAAGCAAGTAAAGCATCGAGGGCATTTCGATCACCTCAAAGTGATTTACTTGCCGATGCATCGAGGGTGGAAGTGGGATCGCGAAAGAGGATTTTATCGTTGAGCAACGCTTGCTGCTAATTCCCGGTGGGCAGTGGCCCTCCGGCTATGGTTTCTAATCTCTTCCCTAGCCGGACCGCCACGCGGTCCGGGACCAACCCAGGAGTGCGAGACATCTCGGCTAGGGCCTCCGGCAATGCAACAGCAAGGTCCCACCGAGCAACAGCAACACTACCGAACTCGGTTCGGGGATCGACCACAACGCGATGCCACTACGGCCGTCGGCAAGATTAAAGGTGTAAGCAACTTGGCCGTGATTGTTAAATCCCTTTTGTGCAAAGCCGACTTGCCTGATAGTACTTCCAAGAAATTCATCATCCACCTGGGCAAGGGGAATGAGGCCCAGCGAATCGTCATAAAAAAAGATGCCTCTACCGAAAGAACTGTAAGAGGCATAAAAAACCATTTGCCCCGCTTCATTGATGGCAGGATCGGTGAACGACAAGAAGTTGCCCGTACCCTTTGGTACGGGCTGCCCTTCGCGTGCTATTTGAACCAGCGAAGCACCATCGCTGCGGAAGATGCCACTATCGTCGGAGAGACCTCCTGTGGTGTCGTTGAGATCGGAATGAAATGCCACCTGCCCCATGTTGTTGAGAGAGGGGAACTGGAAATCGGAAAAGATACCGTTTCCGTTGGGAGCCGATTCTCCCTCACGAACCATCTGGACAATCGTCGATCCATCGCCCAAAAAAATTCCGCGGTCGTCTATTGTCCCTCCACTGGTGCTATCGAGGAAACTGAGAAAAGCCACTTGCCCGGCGTCATTGATTGCGGGAGGTGCGATACTGGAACTGAACAACAAAAAAGTTCCATTGCCATCGGGGGCGTTCTGCCCCTTGCGCGCAATTTCTGTGAGTGACTGGCTATCACTTCGAAAGATACCACTATCGTCACTGTCACCACCGCTCGTGCCTGTGAGCAATCCGACAAAAGCTGACTGACCCGCGTTGTTGAGAGTTGTGTCACTGGGCGAAGCATTGCCGGCGATACGGGAAAAAGTTCCGTTGCCGTCGGGTACCATCTCGCCGTCGCGCACGACCTGGCTCAGCATCGAGCCCATATGGCCATAGATTCCGCTGCCTAGACCATCGAGATCGGAAAGAAATGCTACCTGCCCCGAATCGTTAAGTGCAGGATCTCCTAAATTCTGGTAGACGTTGTTGCCATCAGGTGTCGTCTGACCGGTCCGAACGATCTGGGTCAGCGCGGTACCATCCCCCATGAAGACGGCACGATGGGTTCCTGGATCCGGAGTATGCACTGCTACTGAACTATTGAAAGCCACTTGCCCGGCGTCGTTGAAAGAAAACGCACTGAACAAGGGGTTGGCGAAGGATGACAACGTGTTACTCCCCCCGGGAACGGTTTGGCCTTCACGTACAATTTTTGTCAGCGTTGTGCCATTGCCGTAATAAATACCAGTATCGTCTGCCCCCCCGCCACTGGTACCGGCAAGAAGTGCAGTGAAAGCCACCTGCTCGGCATTGTTAAGGACAACAGAAGAAAAACCACCAGCACGGCCAACACTAAAAACACCATTCCCATCGGGGGCCGGGTCTCCAGTGACGACGATTACCTTGACACCTGCAAGTGCGGGCGAAATGACTAGTCCAATCAGCATCGCTGAGGAGGTCAACAGATGGACTAAGTTCCACGAAGATCGATTCATAATCTCACCTCCAGTTCCGAACAGCCAGCGAGAGAATTCGCCTTAGAAATTCTCTTCTCTCGTTCCCGACAGCAATTATGACCATTTCGCGACGACTTGTCCAGAAAATCTAAGTTAGAACCTGGGGTAGTGGTGAACCCATTTTTCCCAGAGAATCGCTCACAGGTGATCCACTCCGAGAAGCCTAAATAGGCCTACTCTCCTAGCCGGACCGCCACGCGGTCCGGGAATTACTGTCGCTCGTACATTGACCCCGGAGGACGTGGTCCTCCGGCTAAGATTATACCCATATGCTATTCCCCTCTGAATTTCGTGCATTGGTTAGCGGCCAACAGACTGGCCCACGCGCCGCCATACTGCGGGGAGTATTGCGTCTTGCAGAGACTCCTTACACGTTGGCCATGCGCTACCGCAACCATCGCTACGACTCCGGCACTGCGGAGTCCCATGCAGTCAGCGTGCCTGTGATAAGTGTCGGGAATCTGACCCTCGGTGGGACGGGCAAAACTCCTTTGGTCGAATGGTTGGCCCTCAAGTTGGCTGAGTCAGAAAAACGAGTCGCCATTGTGAGCCGAGGCTACGGAAGTGAAGAAGGCAAACCAAACGATGAAGCCTTGGAACTGGCATTGGCGATACCTAACGTGCCGCATATTCAGAACCCCGACCGATTGGCGGCGGCCAAAACCGCCATCGCCGAGCATGCCGCACAAGTTGTCCTACTCGACGACGGTTTCCAACATCGACGCTTGAAGCGCGATCTCGATATCGTACTGCTGGATGCCACCGAGCCCTTTGGTTTCGATCACGTGTTTCCTCGTGGTACTCTGCGTGAACCGGTGAGAGGACTTGCTCGTGCAGACGTAGTGATTCTCAGTCGAGCCGATCTACTGAGCGATACGATGCGTCAAACAATCCGCGCGCGGGTCACCCAATTGGCACCACAGGCAATCTGGTGCGAAGTGCGCCACCACCTCTCTCGGCTCACTAACAGCGATGGCCATCAAGTCGACTCGAACATTCTCTCGGGAAAACGAGCTGCCGCCTTCTGCGGCATTGGCAACCCGGCAGGCTTTCGACATACACTCGACGCGCTTGACTGCAAGAACATCCGCCTGCGCGAGTTCCCCGATCACCACAACTACTCCCGCGAGGACATCGCGGAACTCAGTGCATGGTGCCAAGGCTCCGACATACTGCTCACCACCCGAAAAGACCTGGTCAAAGTAAGCGTGCCTACCCTCGGTGGCATCCCGCTCTGGGCCGTAGAAATCGAGATCGATTTTCTCACCGGCCAAGCGGCATTGGAGGAACAACTCTTGTTAGCCGCGATGCGGAGCGCATGTTAGCCGCGATGCGGAGCGCCAGGGCAGCAGAGCGCGTCTTGCCCGGACCGCGCTCTGCTGCGCTGGCGCTGCGCATTGCGGCTAACGTGACTGCTACACGCCGAATTCGGAAAAAACTGCGTCAAATTCGAGCGAGAATTCCTCACCCTGCTTCTCATCTTCTCGATGCGAAGTTCCTGACTGACTGCTCGCGCGGAAGCTCTCAGTCGGCGGATTGGTCTCAGCCAATTTTGGGGCAGCCTCCCAAGAATCGAACACTGTTTCCTGGAGTTCCCAACCCTCGACGTCCGACTCCGCATTGAGGGCCAGCAAGTCAGGAGCAAGCCACAAGTTTCCAGAAGAGAACAAACTTGTGTCAGACTCCTGCTCACTCGACGCCAAGAAGGTACCCAAGGGTTCGCCAACCGGCAGACTCGTTTCGGTTCCGTAGGTGTCGCTCCACAGTTGCAAATCCTCCCCGTCCACCATACCACTGTGATCTCCGTCGGCCCCACTCCCGATTGGAGTGATCGATGTACCGTATGATCGCTGCCAAACCAGGAAATCGCGTCCATCGACGTCTCCATCCCCGTCGTAGTCTCCCGAATAAGCGGGAATATCTTCGGTATCGACGATCACATGGGACTCGTTGCGAAGCTCAAGCGTTTCGCCGGTCGTGGAAAGTCCCCCTTTGTAGTTGCCTTGAATTACCAGCCCCTGCCCTGTGCTGGGGCCGGTTGTCCGTGCGCGGAAATCAATCAAATCGCGAACCACATACAAACTACCCTGGGCAGGAATTACGCTGCCTGGGACGAAAGTATGTTCGACTGCATTGGCAAGTGACCAACCCGAGATATCAACTGCGAAGTTGTTGGGGTTCACAATTTCGATGTATTCCTCGCCCTGATTTCCCGAAACAGGGTCCGCGTCGAAGTCACCGATAGTTAGGTTGGTCACCACGGCTTGCGCAGATGGTATGATTCCTAGTGAATAGAGATAGTCACGACGATCGTCAAACCGGTTCTTCAGGTGACTAACTCCCTGAGTCAGGGAGGTGAGGTTCCCCCAGCTAAAGGCGTCGGTCCGCGTCCCCCAGGCCGCGATCGTTGCGTTGGCTTCGGCAGCGAGTGTGGAAACCAGTTCGTCGACCCGATTCTCTAGCACACGGTTGGCCAGGGGCGTTCCCGGAGCCTGCAGGATCTGATCCATCAAGGTTCGCAGGCGGCGCAGATAGAGTTCCCGCGTCAGCGGGGAATCGACCACCGCGTCGATCAGCTTGTTCCAGTGATTGCTGCTCCAACTTGGCACACTGGAACTCCCAATGAATGGGTGCCCACTAAAGTAGAGTCCAAATACTGGTTCGTACAATCGATCCCAAATAAGGTCCACATCCCACGGTATCAACCTCCACAAACCATCTCCATCGCTATCCCGATAGACGTAATAGTTGTGCGTGGCGCTATCATAGTGCTTCGTGATGGTGTACATCGCCAACGTATTGAAGAATTCCGGCAGATCGACATTATCCAACAAATACTGTTGTCGATTAGGATTCGCCGGCGACACGCCCGTGATCAGGTCTTCCAAATCACTGAAGGAAGGATCGAGATCATCGCGGTTGGTTTTCTCCATCCCCGCTGTGGTCCCGATATCAGCCCCCGGCAACAGTGAGGTATTGTTGGCGGCATAGACTCCGTCGGCCTTGTAGACAGCCCCCTCCCGATCCAACCCCGTGCGCTCCAAGAAGGGCTTGTTGATTCGTTCCACAAAGATGGAAAGCCGATAGAATTGACCGTTGACACGTGTATGAACTGGAAATGCTAGCGGCGCATTAGAGCCGGCTTCCCGAAAGAATTCGAATCCCAGTGTTACGCGCGACGCAGAAGGATCCTGATAAATTGATCCCAGATCAAATTTCTTGACGGATTCCTGCTCATCCGCATAGACGAATTCCTTGTCGGAGGCAGCGGTGAATTCAATCTTGGGTGTAACGTCTTGCCCACTCGTGCGTCCTTTGGTATTCACGATCACGTTGTCATACAGCTCACCGTTCAGAAATACTGACGCGGACTGCTCATCGTAATTATTGGTGCCGTTACCATTCTGGAACCAAGTAGGGTCCTCAACAAACCAATGATAGATGGGCAATTGTGAACTGACTCCTGGATCCGCAATGACCGTCCCAGCATATTCGGTGGCTTCGGTATTCTGAAAAAAAGGAAATCGAGAACTCCCCCCGTTCGCATCCATGGCAGTGACATAGTAGCGGACCATTTCGCCAGGATCGGATAAGGTGTGCGAAATGCTCGCTCCATATATTCCATCGCCTGCATCCTCGTCCCCATGCAGCCCGTCGTCGAACATGACAGTGGAGGCTTCGGAGCCGAACATGATACGATAGTGCAACCTCACCTCATTGATCGCGGCTCCCTGAGGAACAGCCATGGTCGTGACCACGATATCCTGGTTGTTTGCCACCATCCCGCCCCCGTGAGATAGCTCGGAAAGAAATGGGGCCGTGTTGAGCGAAGCTGCGAAATTTGATGCCCCAGGGCTCGGATCAACAAAGTAGCGATCACTGCCAAGGGTGGTTTGAGATACTTCGAGACTGGCATCGATCAAAAAATCGCTACTGGTGCTGACGACATTCAAGCCATGAATTGCCAACACATTGGAACCATCCACCAGTAATTCGGCGTAAGCCGAGAGGTCAATCACTTCATCCTCGATCGCAGTCGAATCGATTCGATCTAACGGGGCAGAAGAATTCCAGGTTGGATTCGCAGGAGCATTGCGACTTAAGATCGGCTGGCCGTTCAGATAGGCAGCAAAGCCATCGTCGTACTTGATCCGTAGAGTCAGATTCTCAGAGTTTGCTGACGTGTGATTGAAAGGGACTCGAATATAGACGGAGCTATTCTCGGAGAACATCTGAGCGCCGACGTCTGTGTCGATCAATGAGAGATAGGTAGGATTATTGTCATACCCTACTCCCATGGTCGAACCACTGGTCCAGCTTCCGTCAGGCACAAAGCCGATCTCCGTCCAGGAGGTGCCTAACGAATCATCGGTCGGTACAAAGGTTTGTACCTCCGTCGAACTATCAATAAGCATAGTTGCCGTCGTGGCAATTTCGGCAACGCCATAGGAGACATCCGTGAACTGCACCGGGTACTCTGGAGAAAACTGGTCGATGATGGTAGACCCATCCACGTCAATCAGGCCGAGATACTCGCCGCCTGCACCCAAGGCAAAACTAGTATGCACTTCACCATTGGGCTTTACCGTATCCTTGTTCGAAGCAAATACAACTTTGTATTCTCCTCCCGCGATAGTGGACCCAGAGGGAAATGCCCACTTTGTGAGATTGTCGCCTTTGTCCGTTAGATATATTCCCGAGAGATCAACTTCGTCCGTTCCCGCATTGTAGATTTCCACCCAGTCGGAGGAGTCGCCATCGTAGTCGTCGAGGGTGTCATCATTCGAGGCCATGAACTCGGTAATTTGCAGCATCGACGCATCGAGCGCGATCCGTGATTCCAAAGTCTCAAATCCAAGGGATCGTCTTTGGTAAGTTGTCTTGCGAAGGGTGTTACTGGTTGACATTAAATTCTCTAGTTGCTGCATCAAAGATATGTGAAACAGGCAGCGAGACCCGGAAGAGTTCTCCCCATTACGCCAATCGCCCCATTGTACCAAGAATGGCACTGAATTGAACTTTCCGGTACAGAAAAACTAAGAAGGAACGGGTAGAAACAAACTGGCATACAAGCAAATAGGAAATCAGCGATCTTGGTCGAAATCGCGGAATCAATCAGAGTTCGCCCTTAGAGGCGTATGCAGAAGTGAAGTTTCAGCTCGAAGAAGCCAATTATTTCGCCTTGAGAACCGCCAACTCATTGACCAGCCGTTCGCAACTGAGGACTTCCATCGCCACATGCTGTGCCAATTGCTTGGTGTAATACGAACTGCACGCCCCGGTAAGGACAATAGAATTTTCAGCTGAGCTCACCTTGAGTTGGCGGATACGCCCAGGAAGCTGGGACTCCAATTGCTCTCGGACCAAGTGGGCGACTTCCTCCCCTACTAAACCCGTGCGGAGTTGTCCCTGAGGATTCTCCATGGTTGCGACCCCTGATACAAAGCTTGCTTCGTATTCTCGCGAGGTCTGATTCTCTTCGCTCGTGGGAGATTGCTGGAAAATGGTACCCATGGTTGATCCTCCGTGTGGTGGATGAAAAGCCGAGACTCCACACTTCTATGCAATCTAGTCCTCTCAACGGCCTGCGGTCAATGTTGATTGCATATATCGAAGATATCCGCTATCAGTTTGCACAATTCTCTTGCGAAGCCACCTGAAACAGCAAGAGGAGCCAAGAATTGAATTCAGATCTACTTGTAATATGTGCTCAAACGGGAACTATCCACAAAAAAGAAACCAAGATTCCACGATTCTTGACACTCATTGCCATTCAGTCGTGCTATTTCATTTCTTTGAGTTTTCCAGCTTTTTCAAGAAATTCGATCACTTGCTCAGCAAGTTCTGCGGGGGTGAGGCGGTTTGAGTCGAGTACGAGTTCTGCATTCTCAGGAGCTTCATACGGGGAGCTGATCCCCGTGAAATTTCCGATCTCGCCCGCGCGAGCTTTCTTATACAATCCCTTCGGATCTCGCGACTCGCAGGTCTCTAGGGAAGCATCGACAAACACTTCAACGAAATCGCCCTCCGGCAGCCCGGCGCGCACGGCATCACGATCGGCTCGGTATGGGCTTACGAAGGCCGTGAGCGTCACCAAACCGGCATCACTCATTAGTCCCGCCACGGCTCCTACGCGACGGATGTTCTCCTCGCGGTCCTGTTGCGAAAAACCGAGGCCAAATCGCTTGCCAAATTCCTCGCCAAAGCGGGCTCCGAGGATCTCCGGCGTGGCGTTGAGTCCATGACGCACGTTGTCGCCGTCGAGCAAGTAACTGTGGACGCCACGCTCGTAAAGCATTTGGTCCACGACATTGGCTATCGTACTCTTGCCGCAACCACTCAGACCGGTGAACCACACCACACAGCCGCGATGATTATTGAGCGTCTCACGATCGGCGCGCGAGACACTATGTTCGTGCCAAACAACTATCGGTTTTTCAGAATCGGCCATGGTGTGAGTAAGTGAGTAAGTGAGTAAGTGAGTAAGTTATTCCGCGATGCCAGCCAGTTCACACAGATTAGCGTTCACCACTGGCTGTGGACAACTCCACACAAGAAAGAACAACGCTTCGCGGCACCAACGTCCCACTGGATGTCCCAGCACATAGCCAGCCCCTTTGGCGGTGACCAACGCCGCTTGAGTCGCCCGCAAGACTAAACTGTTGGCCCGCTGCCGCAACAACTCAGTCGAACACGTCGGCTCTCCCCGCACCACGGCAAACAATGCTTCATAGACTTCGTCGTAATCGCGAAGGAGGGCATCAAGCGGCACACCAAGTTCCGCGCGTTTGGCGGCTTCCGCCTCAATGAAATCGATTGCAGCCCGCGCCAGTCCGACGGCCAACGTCGATGTCTGAGCACCGCCTGTGCCGGCACCAGCGCCAAGCGACATCACGTTTTCTACGGGACCAGCAAGCAACCACCGCTCTTCGACAAATACGTTTTCGCAGAGCACCTGACCCGTATGACTTGCCGACAGACCAACCAACTGGGCCGGTTCGCCAGCCGCGACGCCAGGCAAATCCATAGGCAGCGCCACAAGTAGCTGCTCATCCGTTGCCTTGCCATTTTTCATGAGCGTTGCACCGGTAACGACATGCTCCGCATGAGCTGCCCCTGTCACCCAGGGGCTAAACCCATCGAGTAGAAATCCGCCGTCGATGCGCTCGGCGCGCATCACGGGCGTCGCCAGATGCCGACGACTTGTGGTGAGATGTGAGATCCCTACCGTGGCAAATCGATCCCCACTAGCCAGACCGGGAAGCAGCAGTGATTTGAGTTCGTCATTCTCCCCACTGGCAATCCGCCGGCAAGACCCCGATCGCTGAGTGATGATGAACGTTGTGGTGAGACACGCCTTGCTCAGGGCCAAGTATCCCCGCACTATCGCTTCTTGATCCCAGGACTGCCCGCCCCACTCCGGTTCGATAAACCACTCGAACACACCATACTCTCCACACAACCGCAACTGCTCCGCCGGCCACTGGCCCGTGATATCGGTTTCCCGAGCAAGCTGGTGAAGCTGTTCGCACAGCGATTCCAGCGCGGGGTCGTCAGGGGTGGTGATGGTTGTAGGCATGGACAATCGAGCCTTGAGTCACAAAGGACAGCAGTCTAATCGCTGCCATTGTACCCCCAAAGCATCCATGTCGCCAACGCCCCCAGTCGGAGGCACACCTGCCTCCGGGAACCAACAAATATCGCTCCCGCTCCGAAGAACGGATCGGCTGGGGACACAATTCATCTTATAATGGATCTACCATGACTCAACTCAAATTCTACTTTCTTTGGCTGATTACCTGTTGCCTTATCACTGAGTCCCTCCACAGTGCTGAATCTGCGGGAGACACAACCCACACGATCTCAGGAATTGTGATGGAACTTAGCTCGGGTACACCGAATGTGACCATCTGTTTGTGTGATGCAGCGACGGGTATGCCGCTGTCGAAGAAAAACTACGAGCCGATTGATTGGGCCAAGTTCGATGTGGATTCGACGACGACCGAGATGGCGATTATTCTATCTGACGATAAAGGCAAATTCCGATTCGAAGAAGTTCCCTTAGGAACTTATCGGCTGATCGCCCAAAAGTGGACGGGGCCATACAAAGGCTTATTCAAGGTGCATGGCACCATCATTCAGTTGCTGGGGGTTGCGGAAAATGTCGTCGTGCCCCGTCCCGCCGATAACTATCAGGCACAGATAGTATTAAGGCCTCCTGGGAGCGGCATCATTCAATTCGATCAAGACGTTGGTAACAACGAAACATTCATGTTTCTCAGTACCTCTCCCCCTGAGTTCGATCCTATCTTGGGCCTCCAGGCGATGGGACCAGCGTTTCTCCAGAGGCTCATCGGCGTCAACCGCATGCCGCTGGGCAAGACGATCGTAGTCGGTGCTCCCGATCAACCTGTGTACGCGTTCTTCTTCGCACCTGACAACATTCCTGGGTATGCGACAGTCGAGGTTCCGACTGCTAAGACTGGACTGGTGCGTGTCCCACCCGAACCTTTTGTTGCCGGGTGGTCAGATGGTCGCAAGACTCCGCCACCCAATCTGGTTGAGCTTGGGGAATTCCTGGATGGGCATGCGCTCTCCCCACGTCAATTGCTCGATATCCCTAAACTAAGCAATGCCACGTCAGAAGCGTACGATAAGCGCATGAAGGAACTCATGAGCCAACTCTCCAAAAAGATTGAGCTTCCTGAAGGTAGATCTGCTCTTGTGGGTGATATCCTGGCGGTGGAGTGGTATCGATGGCTAAACGGCAGAAGGTAATTACGCGTCGAACTGCTTCCCGGACCGCGTGGCGGTCCGGCTAGGATTAATAGCTACTCAACGCAATTATCGCATGTTCATATCCGAACTCAGGCCTCCCGCGGCAACCAGATAGGCGCTTTTCACGTAATCCATCACCATGCGGTGGGCACTGAAGCGGGCTGCCAACGATGCAATCGAATTGCTCATGTGGCCGATCCATTGCTTTGGCAGGCCGTCGGCGTCGCGGTCGTAAAACAGGGGGATCACTTCATCACGCAGCACACGCATCAGCTCGTCTGCATCGCGTTGATCTCCAAGGGCTGTGTCCACATGTTGCTTGCCCAAACCGATGGCAAAACCGTTCTTGCCGTTGTAGGCTTCTGCCCACCAACCGTCTAGCACTGAGCAATTCAGTCCGCCGTTGAGGACCACCTTCTGGCCGCTCGTGCCGGAGGCTTCCAGAGGGCGGCGGGGATTGTTGAGCCAAACATCAACACCCTGCGTCAAGTGTCGACCTACGTTGATGTCGTAGTCCTCGACAAACACGATCTTGTTCGCCAGCCGGGGATCGTGACGCAGGTTGGCTATCGCTTGGATGAGCTTCTTGCCGGGCTCGTCTGCTGGATGCGCCTTCCCAGAAAAAATGAATTGCACGGGATGATTCACATCGTCGATCAGTTCCGCGAATTGATCGAGGTTCTTCATGAACAGGTCGGCCCGTTTATAGGTGGCAAATCGCCTAGCGAAGCCAATCGTCAGGGCACTTGGGTCAAGCACCGTGCGAGCGGTCTCGACGGCAGCTTCATCTTCGTTGCGCCGGCGACATTGCCGACTCACACGGCGTCGCACAAACTCCAGCAACCGGCTCTTGAGGGCATTGTGTGTTTCCCACAATTCGCCCGGATCTATTTCATAAACCTTTTGCCATGTCTCTGAGTCACCTACATTGCCCAGCCAATCTGGGCCAAGGTAGCGATCGTAGAGCAATTGCATCGGGTGGGCCAGCCAACTTGGCACGTGGACGCCATTAGTGATATGTCCGATAGGAATCTCTTCCTCGACCCGCCACGGCCACAGGTTTGACCACATCCGCCGGGAGACCTGACCATGCAGGGAGCTAACAGCATTGGCCCTGCGGGAGAGCTTCAGGCCGATTACCGTCATGCAAAAGGTTTCTTGTTCGTTCTGCGGTTCAACTCGGCCGAGGCCCATGAGTTGATCATAGGAGATACCAAGGTGTTGCCGCAGGGGCCCCAGATGTTCCTCGATGAGCTTTCCTTCAAACCGATCGTGCCCGGCGGGAACGGGCGTATGTGTCGTGAAGACCGTGTGCTGAGCCACATCGCGCAGGGCATCATCAAACGATAACCCATCGTCGCTCATGCGTTCGCGAATCACTTCCAAAGGTGCAAAACCACTATGCCCTTCATTGAGGTGATAAACACCCGGATGAATTCCAAGAGCCCGAAGGGCCTTCACACCGCCGACTCCAAGAACTAACTCTTGGCGAATGCGAGTTCGCAAATCACCGCCATAAAGTCGGCTGGTCAGCTCGCGATCCTCGGGACGATTTCCTTCCACGTCGCAGTCCAGCAGATAGAGCGGCACGCGCCCGACACGCATCAACCACACTTTGGCCATGAGTTTGCCATCGAGAGTATCGATGGTCACCATGATCGGTTTGCCGTTTTTGTCGTTGGCCGGCTCCATCGCCAGGTTTTCGACCTTCGTATCCTGATACTCTTCGTTCTGCCAACCTTCGCGGTCGAGCTGCTGCTTGAAATAGCCCTGGTCATAAAACAGACCAATGGCCACCAACGGCACTCCCAATCCACTGGCACTCTTGATATGGTCACCAGAAAGCACTCCCAAACCGCCCGAATAGATCGGCACTGATTCGTGGATGCCAAATTCCGCGGAAAAATAGGCGACGGGCATCGAGCCCAATACCCCTCCCTCACGGGCTCCCCAGGTACTCTGGGTATTCTTTAGATAGTCTCGCAGCCGACGGTGGGCCTGATTGATGCGAGTAAACAGCACCATCTCCGAGGCGCGCTGGGCGACTTGATCGGGAGTCATTTCCGCCAGCAGGGCCACCGGATTGTGGTCCAACTGTCGCCAACGCACGGGGTCCAAATCACGGAACAAGCTGACAACTTCGGGATGCCAACTCCACCATAAATTCCTGGAAACGGCAACCAACTTGTCATACATTGCTTGGGGAGTTACCTCGGTCCAAATGTCACGGGCAGGTTTCGATGTACTACGGGGTATTTCAGTCTGACTCATAACTAAGCTCACGGGATCGTGGAAAACTGGGCACCATCGCCTACCGAACGCAGATTATAGCGAATTGATCTCCCAAGTGGATAAAGAAAATGCTCGCGGCCAAAACATGTTTAATATTATGTCTGAGCAATTCTCCATAATTAAATGAAAGTGGCTTCGCTCTTGGCTTGTGGTTCACCGCATGGCTAAAATGATACGCAACTGCACCTTCGTCGCATTTCCGTTCCATTTAGCCTATATTATCGCGAGTTGGTAGCAGATACCCCCAACTCGAAACCTTCCTTTGGAGAACCCCTCTGTTGACGACCCTTGCCCAGGCCTATGGCCGCGATCGATTCGGCCTCTCCTTCGAGCTTTTTCCTCCAAAGACCGACGCTGGCGTCGAGAATCTGTGGTTCCATGTTGATCGGTTGGTGCAATACAAGCCCAGCTACATCACCTGCACCTACGGGGCGGGAGGTTCCACACAAGATCGCACCCTGGAAGTGGTAGCCCACGTGCGTAGCAAATTCGAATTACCCGTCGCTACCCATCTTACTTGCGTCGGAAACACCGCCGATCAGTTGCGGGCCTACCTCCATCGCGCCCTTGACTTGGAAATTGACAACGTAGTCGCTCTCCGTGGCGATCCTCCCAAAGGAGAAACATCCTTCCGTAGCGTCGAGGGGGGATTTTCTCACGCTAATGAGTTAGTCAAATTCATCCGCGACGAATTCCATCACATGGGCATTGCCGTCGCTGGCTACCCCGAGACCCATCAGGAGGCCGTCAGCGCCGAGGCCGACCTCACCAACCTTAAACGCAAGGTCGACGCCGGGGCAGACATTGTCATCACGCAATTGTTCTACGATAACGCCGACTTTTTCGCTTTCCGCGACAAGTATCAGGCAGCAGGGCTCGACGTGCCACTCGTACCAGGTCTGTTGCCCGTAACCAACGGAGCACAGATCCAGCGGATCTCGTCCCTCTGCGGGGCGAAACTTCCTCCCGATTTTCTCGCCGCGCTCAGCGAACACGAGGACGGATCAGAGGGTCAGTTCGAGGTAGGTGTCGAATTCGCCACCAAGCAAGCCGCCGAGTTGGTTGCCGCCGGTGTGCCGGGGATTCACTTCTATGTATTGAACAAGTCTGAGGCCACCGAGCGCGTACTCCGCGACGTCCAACTCCCCAGGTGATGCGATGAACGATCCGTCACCGCTGCCTCCCAGTTCTGACCTAAGTGGTCGAACGCTCGGTGGCTATGCCGTACTTCGGAAGATCGGCTCCGGGGGCATGGCCGACGTCTATCTGGCGCTTCAGCAATCGCTCGAGCGCCAGGTTGCCCTCAAGGTGCTTCACTCCCAGCTGGCCGACAACCCTAGCTACGTCGAGCGATTCCACAACGAGGCCCGTGCCGCGGCTTCGCTCGTGCATCCCAACATCGTGCAGATTTACGAAGTCGGCGAGGCCGACGGGCATCATTTCATCGCACAAGAATTTGTCGCCGGTAAGAACCTTGACCAAATCCTCAAGCGACAAGGGGCCTTGCCCCCCGGCACGGTGCTAGACATCCTCCGCCAGGTGGTGTCCGCCTTGTGCCAAGCCGCTGAGGCGGGGATCGTGCATCGCGACATCAAGCCCGCCAATATCCTGCTCACCCCAACCGGCGTTGTCAAAGTCGCCGACTTCGGACTGGCACGCATACTGAGTGTCGATACTAAGACGCTCACCGAGGTGGGCGTCGCACTGGGAACTCCCCTCTACATGAGCCCCGAGCAAATCGAGGGGCGACCGGTGGATGCCCGCAGCGACATCTATTCCCTGGGAGTCACCTGCTATCACCTCCTCTCGGGTGAGCCACCTCACTCCGGAGAGACCGCCCTCGCGATTGCCGTCGGCCATATCAATCGAGAACCGACTCCACTCGGCACAATGCAAGTTGGTTTGCCCGAAGATTTTGTCGCCATCGTGCATCGCATGATGGCCAAGCAACCTGCGGATCGCTGCCAAAGTCCCAGTGAGCTATTGAATGACCTCAAGACTCTCGCCTCGTCGGCTGCCAAGGAGGGTTGGGCGGCGGATTCCAATGAATGGTCCCTCTTGGAATGGATCTCCGCCGACGGCAATCGCTCCGCTGCCAGCACACAGCTAGGACAACTCATGCGCGAGCAGGCGCGATTAGAATCGAATCGCTGGAATTGGCAGGGGATATTAGGAATGTTGGCAATTGCCCTGGTAGCCGGGGCAGTGATTGCCTGGGCCATCCGACCACGGTTTGTCCTCGAAGGAACTCCCCCAGCCGCCATCCCCAAACGCGATTCCCCTGCGGCCCAATTGTTCCACGCCAAGATGACCGAAAGCGAATCCGCTTGGCAAGCCGTTTGGAAGTATTTCCCCGAAGCGGATCCCTACTTCGAGCAACTCGCTCAGCAGGGTCTCGTGCGACACTTCTTGTTCGACTCACCTCAGTACGTCCAGTCTCTCGCGTGGGCACAGAAGCTTGCCGATGAAGGACAAACCGACGAGTCGCTCCGCGCCTTCGCCCTGGCCGCTCAATTCGTAAGCCTAGAGCAACTCGGCCGAGAGCGCGAAGCGCGTGAAGTCTATTCCCAGCTCACCCCCGCGATGAAGGACCAACTCAATCGCTTTGAGAACCAACTCTACGAATCGATGCAAGGTTCTCTGAGCCGACTCGGGGAATAGAAAACTTGTTTTATCCGCAACGGTCGTCGCGATTCGCAAGCCGCGAGCGGTGCGCTAAACTTTCAAACGACATATCCACCGGACAGCTGCGCAAAGCCCACGGTCTTTACTCGAACCTGCGCACGGTGGCGGGGAGTTTTGGCGTGGCCATTTTCTCGAATCGAAGAAACACAAAACAAAACCCTGCGGGCTGACCCTTGTTTTCTCGATGTTTTCCAACAATTTCCGGGTAGTTTTTAGAACAAAACTCACCTGCGGGCGTGCAAAACTATGAACTGCTTCGAGCAATCGACGGACCTGAAGAATGTCGACGGACCCCTAGCGCCGGCGCAGCAACTGCACTCTCAGATCGCCAAGATTCTGCCACTCGACACTTGCTCTCAGCTTTATTTCAATTATCAAAGACCGGCGGAGCATAAACGTATGCAATGCCGATTCTAACGAAACAGGTGGCCAAAATCTTGCGCAAAGTTTGGGGAATTGTCAGCGGAGACAAACTGCTTCGCCTGTTGGACCATTTCCCACGCATACATTTCCCGTAGGCCGGAACAAGCCGTGCGCAGTTCCGGCAGGACTATTCAGAACGCGATGCCAACTCATCCGCCATGAGGCAAAATCCGCGTTCCAATCCTCCGCACCAACGGTGCAGCCCAAATTCAGCCCAGGGCATCGCCCTGGGAAAAAGGCCGGCAATCCTGATTGGTGGCGTGGACGACCGCATCCACGCCCTGTGCTTGCTCTCGCGGAAGTTCGCGATCAAAGATGTGATCCAACTCAAACTGAAAAGGAGAACAACGGATTGCACGAATTTCCGAGCGCGGCCTTGTGCCGCAACCAAACAAGGCTGAATTCAGCCGCCGACACCTAAAGAATGGCCGAATCAAGAGAATTCCAGGTTAATGATTAAACGCAGAGGTCGCCGAGACGCTGAGATTCGCAGAGAAAGAAAATGAGTAGCTTTCCTCTGCGTCTCGGCGAACTCTGCGTTTTAAGAATAATTTGTGAAAGCTGCGAAGATTTGAATCGTTAGTAGCACGGATACGTTGAGACGAAACCGTACATTTATTCATCGAGTAGGTTTGAGCAGATGGTGGGTGTGATTTTGAACCATCGAATGAGTTTCGTCTCGTTTTCGTCGGACTTGCTCTATCCGAGAAATCCGTGCTATCCGTGGTTACCTAGTCTTGCTCTTCAGTTTGAGTAATCCAAGAGGCCAAAACAGAAACTTCCAAGTGGCTAAAAAACAAGGACCAGCCTTTGCGGATTTTCATTGGCAAGCAGGTTGTGGCATCTTTTCCGCGAGCGAGTCAAACGCCCCCCAAGTCAGAGAATACATTGCCTCTCAGGAGCAACATCATTCGCAGATGTCGTTTCAAGCCGAGTTTCGACTGTTGTGCAAACGCCATGGCATCGAAATAGACGAATGCTATGTATGGGATTAGTGTCGCCCCGTTGGGGCTTTCTGGTTGTTTGTTTCATTGCTACCCAGGGCGGCACGCAAACTCGCTGTGGCTCGCTTGCGTTTGCCCTGGGCTGACTTAGCTCCGCCCACTTCGAGGCTCTTGCTGTCATAGCCGTAGGCCGCAACAAGCCGTGCGCAGTTCCGGCAATTTCCGGTATGCATCGTCTGAATTCCGAAGTGGCGGTGGGTCGATAAAGCCGCGGTACTGATCGGGTGGAGCGAAACAGCGTAGGACAATGAACCCGACACATGGTCAGAGATTTCAATCCCGGTACTTGCCTAGCTACGACGGGCCACAAATCCGTAGGATTATTCGAGTAATCCAGTAGGCTGTAAGCGACACCAAAGCTACCGGCGTGAGTATATAAACCGCTGACATTGAACCAGAGACGGGGCCAGAGAATCCAAGCAAGGCACACGCCAGTGCGATCAGTAGAAATACAACCGCAAGGGCAATCGTTAAAGCAGCAGTCCAGGCGAGTGTGCGGACCAAAGCGTTTTCAGCTTTCGGGCCATTGCTGTTTATTTCGTAAGCCAAGTTCATCGGATACATCTCCTTCATTGAAGTTGGTGCAATAGACTATCTTCTATACTATTCGCGTCGCCGGTGGTTATGTAGGCTAAATTCTCTTTAATGCCACAAAAGCCTTCCAGAAAGCGGAGCCAAACAGCAGCCTTTTTCATGGAAAAAGTATAAACAGTATCTAGCGGCGGTCGATAAAGCCGAGGAACATAGCTCGATGCAGTTATCGCCTGAGGTCTTGACCACCTCCGTCAGTTAGCTGACGCCCAAATCTGCTGAAATTTGTGCAACCGCTGCGAATGCGAGGGTGAAGTTTCTGCGGTCGCAGGTGCACACCGCCATAAGAACCGAGTTACATAACTAGACTGACTTGGCCACCGGTTGCTCCTTTAGCAAACATCCGGTTGATTCGATCCGCCCAGACCGTTGAAGAGGCAAAAATTGTCGTCGAATAGGTTATCCATAACGGCGTCGACTAGAACGGCATAACCAGCATTAAGAATAGCCGTGTTCTTAAGCAGTGCGTTGTGATCGCTGCCATCGTCAAGGGAAAATCCATTGCCCTGGTTGAATAGTGCCCAGTTGCGAAGCAGAGTGTTGTCACCACTATCATTAAATTGAAATCCATCCTCACCATTGCTGATAGCCCAATTTCCCCTGATCATGTTGCCGTCGCTCAGAGTAAACTGGAATCCACTAGAGCCGTTGCCACTGGCCGCATTGCGATTAATCGTATTGTCATCGGACCCACTGAACCTGAATCCGTTGAGTATATTGTTGCTGGAAGAATTTCCGACGAGCGTATTGCCTTCACTATTAGCGATGATGAATCCGTAGCGGTTGTTGCTGGCCGTATTACGCTTGAGCGTATTGCCGTGGCCACCATTAAAGGAGAATCCGGTGGCCGAATTGTTGATGGCAGAATTACTGACAAGTGTGTTGCTATCGCTAGTACCGAATCCGAATCCGCGTCGGTTGTTGCTGGCCGTATTACTCTTTAGCAAATTGGCATCGCTGAGTCCGAAGAGAAACCCGTCACCTCCACTGTCGTAGGCAGAGTTGCCCTTGAGTGTATGGTTGCTGCTCTGATCGAGATGGAATCCGGCACTTCCGTTGCCCTGAGCCGTATTTCTAGTGAGTGCCCCGCCATCGCTTCCAAGACCGAGAAGGAACCCGTCGAAGGCATTTTTATTGGCGACATTGCCATTCAGGGAGTTGTTGACGCTTCTAATCAGACTGAACCCGCTGTAGTTGTCACTGGCTGTGTTGCCCTTGAGTGTGTTGCTGTGACTATCGACAAGGCGGAACCCCTCGCTCGAATTATCGCCGGCAGTATTGCCCTTAAGCGTGTTATTACTGCTGTTAGAGAGAGAGAAACCTACGGAGTTGCCAATGGCAGTATTGGCGACAAGCGTGTTATTCTCTGTACCTAAGAGGTAAAACCCGAAGACTGCACTATCACTGGACGTGTTGTCGATAAATGTATTGTTGTCACCTGTAACGAAGAAACCGTTGCCGGTTCTGGACGTAAACCCGACACTAGTATCTTGTACCGTCAGGCCTTGGACAGTCACACCATTGGCATTTACCTCGACACCGTTTTCATGGCCAGGGTTGAGGTCACCATCAATGACTGGATTTGAACTGCGGCGTGCCTCGCGGATGGTCAAGTTGTTGGTGTTGATCACGATGGGGTTGTAGATGCCCGCGTGGACTTTGATTAAATCGCCTTCTGAGGCGGCATCGACGGCTTCTTGGATTTGGGCATATAGATTGTCACCCGGGTCGTTTGCCGCGGGGTCTGCAATGTCGACTGTGAGCGTGGTCAACATCGTGCGTTCTTCCAGCCGTTCAAAGGTAGGACGCCAAGGATTGCGAGGTCGTAATGAAGATGACCGAGTAGTGGATCGGTGGGCGGAGAACCAGCTTCTGAACATAGGAGGCCTATTCGTGCGAGTGTGTCTTAAGGAGTATCGAGACGGAATGTTGAATATGCAAGCACTCCCCATTATCAACTAAGACTACGAACAATGCCAGGAAGATTACCGGCATCGGGGATCTCGAGCACTTGAATTTGGCGTAGTGCTAACTGCTGGCTGTGTATCTGACCTCTCCCAGAAGCGATTTCCCCGAATCTGCGTCGGTGAAAATGGCCGCCGCTAGATACGGCAAATGCCAGACCGTGGCGGCGTGCCAAACCCCGGAACTTAGCCGTTAGTAGCGGCGGTCGATAAAGCCTCTGTACTTGGGTGGGCGGAGCGAAACTTCCCAAGACGATGAATCCTGTGCAGGTTATGCGAGCCCGCTAGTTAATCCCCTTGGCGAGTACCAGCCGCCAAATACAATGCACTTCCAACTAATAATAGTGGAACCGCAATGCCACAGATTGCATCGAGTGAAACAGATTCCACTGAACGCCCAAGAATGCCGGAGTTTGAGCCAAAAGGCACGATAGTGAGTGCACCCCCGCCATTCACTGTTGAATCCAGTGCTTCAGGACTGCTCACCCAATCGCAGAAGAAGAAATGCATAAACGCGGCAACACAGACCAGCGTTGTGACACCAATAATTTTCTGAATGACATTCATTTTCAGCTACTCACTTTACACGAAAGTATTCGTTGCCATAGCAGATGCCCTCGCGAATCGCCTCAGGATAAGCCCACATATCACTACAAGTTCTCTCCTAGAATCCGGGCAGTTGCGGCAGCTTCAGTGAACGCGAATTTTTAAGTTGGAACTTCTTACTCAGTTCTTTCGAATCTTCGGCTAATGTCGGTTCCTCAAGATGCACAATGCAATCCGGCAAGTATTGTTTCAGCTTAGCAACTCCAACTGCCGTAACTGAAGTGTTGATTACATTTAACTGCTTGAGACTTTCCAGGGAATGCAAATATGCGAGTCCCTCGTCAGTTACTTGATTGTCTCGAATCACTAACAGTTCGAGCTTCTTGAGCTGACCAATAACTTGTAGGTCCGAATCAGAAATACCGGTACGCATCAAGTACAACTCTTCCAAATTGGCTTGGGAAGCAATCTGCTCAATGGCAGATTCGCTTATTTCCCCGCGTTTTTTGAATCGAATCCCGACCACTGTTTGAAAGTACTCATTACCTATCAAGCGACGCAACCATACGGGTCCACTAGGCTCATACTTTGGAGGCGGTAGCCAAGAAGTTTCTGCTTGATACGTGAGCCAAGCATCTTCCATAACATGTGGTTGATAATCGTATCGTATTTCACCACCTAGTTCTTGAATTGTGTTTACCAATGCTACTTGACGTTTGGCCTGATGCACTTGCACTGCAAGCCAGACACTAGAAAACGTGACCAGCAATAGCAGTGCACGAAGACTGAATCTTATTCTCGGATGCCATTTCACACGGTCTACGCTTGAATTCAACATGACATTTTTTTAGATACCCGAAAGCAATAAGTGAATTGCTCGATTAGCCGAGTAAAGTATTTTAGAAACAGCAGAATAAATGTAGCGATTCTGGTCCAAGCTGTCAAAGTCTGTATAGTAGATAAACCTATACCTAGCGGCAGCGTGCCAAACCCCGGAACTTAGCCGTGGCTATGTTTGACAGCGGAAGACGATGAATCCGGTGCAGTTTTTGGGCGTTCTCCTGCTACAGGCTCATTGTTTCCGCCCCGCCCGCTGGAAGCTAGGCGGTACAAGGCGAGGCGCTGTATAATCCCGTCTGTTCGAGAGATATACGGCGCTGCGCCGTAGAATTCTTGTTCCTCGCCAAGGGGTATGAGCACCCACGCATCAATGAATAAATCGTCATCCCAATTGCCATCGTCCGGCAACTCCGAACCGCCGCCGGCCCGAAAGAGAATCTTCCATTTCTGGCGATGCTTCTGGCTTACATTCCTCGTTGTCTCACTTGCTTACGCCTGGTACTGCTTCTACGTCCCCACCAATAACATCGCTTGGGCTGACAATTACACTTCGGCTCAGCAACATGCCGCCGACTCTGGCAAACCGATTATCCTCTACTTTACGGGAGAGTGGTGTGTTCCCTGCCGAGTAATGAAACGTCAAGTGTGGGCTGATGAAGAGGTGAAGACATCGGTCAATGCACAATTCATCCCAGTGGCAATTGACGTGGATAACCCAGACACTGCTGCGGTGTTATCCCGTTACAACGTCGGCGGCGCGCCAGTCACGATCATTACCGATCCACAGGGAAATGCTTTGCGTTGGCGAGCAGGGGGAATCGGTAAATCTGAATTCCTCGAATTGCTAAACGCGCCGAATCCATCGGCCACAAAGGACTTGTGATTCCAAACGGCAAGGTCGCCATCCCACCACGAAAACATCGACGAACAATTGCGTGAGCTGGAGCGGCGAAATCCGGCGACATCTAGAATCGACGTATATCGCCGCCGCTCGGTTACGCTGGTCGATCGCTGCACCGGCGTGAAACGCCGAGTGCAGTTAGGAACTAGCGTCGAACGGTGAAGTGGAAGTGCCTCTACTAGTCAGCCGCACTCTCGAAGAGATTCTCAGCTGCGGCCATGATTTCCGCCTGGGTCATGTCGTGTAAACGCATAGTTACACCCCATTCGTGTCCAAAGGGGTCTCGCACTCGTGCGAATCGTTCTCCCCAAAACACATCTGTTGGCTCCATGACAACCTCCGCACCGTGTTTCTTCATTTGGGCCACCATTGCGTCGCAATCATCCACGTAGAGATGAATGGCCACCGTTGTTGCACCTAATGACGCGGGGCTCGGCGTACCACCGTGTTCGGGTAGTTCTTCGCTCAAGAAGAATCTCGCTCCATCAAAACAAAATTCGCAATGCATGACTTTACCATCGGGCATTTTCAACAGCAGCGAGGGCTCTGACTCGAATACACGTGAGTAAAACGCAACCGCTTCATTGGCGTCGGTGACGCTCAGATAGGGCACGAATTCTCGGGTTGTCATGGCAATCTCACTTTTATCATGAATCGATTGAACTTGTCTTTTTTCCACCACAAGCTTCTGTTTTCACGAGCCAGAATACAAGGGCAATACCTGTGGGTTCGACACAGCTGGGGGTTAGTTCATTCCATTTATCCACCGAATCTGGGCCATAGATTTGCTTCAAGGCTAGTCTTCATATCGAGCTTCGGCGTGAAACTCCGAGGCAGGTTGCAGAGCTAGCCATATCCAGCGGCGGTGAGCCAAACCTCGGAACTTGTGACAAGCTCTTGAATTTAGATATTTTTCTCCATCAAAGAAGCGACCTGACGGTCCATTGGAGAACTGGATTGCCTCAATTGATGCATCACACTCTTCTGGTCTTCTAAGCTTTTATTCTGATTGAGCTTGAAGCTTGTCTCCACCTCTGCAACTTCAACTTGGAACGCAACGATACTTGAAAGCAGTTGCATATATCTTTCGTCAGAATGGTTAAGTGACCAGGGGGCGCTCTTCTCATCTTCATAGTGAGATACCAAAGAGTCAATAAAATTCACTACTAGCTCTTCTTCGCTGAGGATGGAAAGTGGGCCTCTCACAGTAACGGCAGTGTAGTTCCAGGTTGGAACATTAAAGTCTGAAGCATAATAAGATGGGGAGATATAAGAGTGAGGGCCTGTGAAAATAACCGTCGCTGTTGTATGTAGGTCCCAACTTTTCCACTGAGGGTTTGCCTTGGCGATATGGCCGCAAAGATAGCGTTCATCATCCGTCAGAAGAAAAGGTGTATGAGTGTCATGTATCCTGCCTCCTTCCGTAGTTAACAAAAGGCCAAAACTCTGCTCTCGGATGAAAGCATTGGTCAGAGAGGGATCGGTCACTCGAAAACTTGAGGGTGTGTACATTTGCTAATCTTAGGTTGGGATGTTCTTTGGGAGTCAGTATCTTATCGAATCAATTAGGATGATAATTCAGTGCCCAAGGTTCACTCCCACCTACGCAGGTAACAACTTTTTAGTGTAGCATTCCGATCCTAGTTCGCCGTGCAAGATGGCGGTGAAACTGGCGTTGCCAGGACGCGGCGGCCTGCCAAACCCAGGAACTTAGCCGCGGCTGCCGTAAGCAGCGGGGGGTCGATAATTCCGCGAGGGTGCCACTTGCCGCCAATAAGTCCATGCCACACAGGCACAAGGTTGCCGGCTCGGGCAGCGGCACTAGTACTGACTATCTGACGGTTGCGGCAGGTCACGATCAGCGAGTCTGGCAAAATCTAGGAATCTTGCGATATTGGAAGAATGCAGCTTCATTCACAAATCTCTTGCCGCGTTCCCATTCTTGTTTTCCTGTGCTTGCTTTCTAATCTCGGTTGTGAAGCTCAAGAGGATGTGAATTTTGGTGCAAAGGTGAAACCACCGCCAGAGGTGGACGAACCCGAAGCAACTGGATCGAGCAATACTGTTGAGCTTCAGCAGATTGATATCCCTGCCCGAGAACATGGTTATCAGCATTTCGACACATGCTTAATCAATTCTGCGGCGGAGTTGCAAACATTTCTTGAGTCTGTAGCCGAGGAGCCTCATTGGAACAAAAAGCCAGAGTTCATCGAGGCAATAAATAAGTTCGATCTCGACTTTAGTACAGAATCCTTGCTGCTTGTTCGAGACACAGAGGGTTCCGGATCAATCAAAGTCTGGCTTCAGACACCAGTACTCCTCAACCGCACGCTCGTCATTCGCATTGGAAAAGAACGCCCTGGAATTGCCACGTTGGACATGGCCTATTACTGCTTTGCATTGGTTGTGCCACGCGGAATGGCCGACTCGGTGAAGATATTCGGCTCCAACACCAGCTCAAGATTTATGCATGACAAAGATGGGAAACGTAAACATCGGCAAGGACATCGCAAAGACATTGAGCTTGCCCTTGAGGACAATTAGCACGGATTCTTCACGCCAGTATTCTCTCCAGATCGGCAATTTCTGGAGCAACGCACAATCCAACTCCGCGCAGATCAATTCAATCCGCGATCGTCCGCGTTCTATTTCTTGGCCTTAGAAATTCTTGAACAGGAGCGACCAGCGGCAGCTGAGAGTAATGCCTCTGTTTGATCTGCTGGTGTATTGGGTCCAAAGGCATCAAAACTAAATAATCAGATATTGCCACAAATTGCTTGATCCGACGGCGCATCGCTGTTATCGTGGGGGGCCCAGGGACTTTTACCCCTACAGGTCATGCTAATGCGAGCCTACAACCTCACCCACTCAGAAGCCCACTGACGGTCTGCGTACAAAGTTGCGCAAACCGTCAGTGGTTTTTTTTGTGCTTATCACCTCCGATCCCGCGTCATTAGTGCTGCTGGCGTTTGGTGGCCTAGTGGTGGGACTGCGGCGACACCTGAAGTGAGACTTAATACGCACCCAACTCCTACTCTTTTCTCAATTTTTACTCACACAGAGAGAACTGTCTTATGAACCTCTTGAATTCCACATCCTCCGCCATCGTCGCCGCCGTCGGCCTCTCGTTCCTCGCCGCCTCGGCCCACGCCAACACGGTTTACTACGCCGAAGTCGGCTTCGGCGATGCCATCGAACGCCAACTCATCCCCACTACCCTCGCCGCCAGCACAAATGAGGACATCGTGAGCCTTCCTGGACTCGACCCGCGGGCCGTCGCGCTCGACGTCGACGCGGGTAAGATCTACTACACCTTTGGCACCAGTATCGGTCGGGCCAACCTCGATGGCTCCTCTCAGGAAACTGTCATTTCCGGCCTCTTGGGCGGTTCGGGCGACATCGAGCTCGACACTACGACCGACACGCTCTACTTCTCCGTCGACTCAGGCACCAATGCCGATCGCTCCATCAGCCGCGTCCAGACCGACGGCACGGGCTTGGCCACGGTCCACACGAACACTAGTCTCGCCCCCAACAACGGCGGCGGACTGACCTACACGATCAACGACGTCGCTAATATCTCCCTCGACACCGACGCCGGGCGCCTCTACTGGACCAGCGACAACGGCGCCAACGCGGGTAGGATCGCCCTGAACTCCTCCACACTTGCCGGAGGAGGCGTCACCCGCCAATTCACCGCCAGCGGCCGCGCCGACGCCATTAATAAGATGGACATCGACTTCGACACGAGCACTGTCTACTACACCGTCGGCAGCGATACCCAAGAAGTCCGCTCCTCCACACTTGGCGGCGGGAGCATCACCACCCTCGCCTCCGGCCTCGGCAGCCCGCGCGCCATCGGCATCGATACGACCGATGGTCTCATGTACTTCAGCGTCGGCGGCACCCTTTACAAGGCAAACCTCGATGGCACCGCTCGCACGTCCGTCTCCGTCAACGGCAGTTCGCTCTACTCCATCGCCGACATCCAGGTCGACACAACTCCCATCCCTGAACCGACCTCGCTCTCGCTCCTAGCCCTCAGCGGGCTGGCGCTGTTGGGCCGACGAAGAGTGTGAGCAGTTCTTGCTTTCGGCACCATGCCGAAACGCGCTGTCAGAGAGTCGAAATGGATTTCCGATAGCGCAGTGGAATTCACGGACGGGATGACAAACTGCTGATTGTCAAACTCCCCTATCGTTGCAGCGGTGAGCACAATCTGGTCCAGTTTTGGTTTCCTCGAATCAAGGGCGGTTGGACAATCCTCAGTGCGATGTTACATCAGCATCTCCCACGAAAAACTCACTCGGCAGCGCTGTGAGCTTAGGTATCCCGGAAACTATTTCCTCGCCGTCACTTGCATACCATTGGGCACTCGACCAATGTCAATCCACGGACTCTTTGCAGAGTCTTCGTCGCACTAGGCTGAAATGTGGGTACTCGATCGCAGCCTCTGGAATGGGACACCTATTCATTCATCAGATACAGTTGGCGCAAGCCCTTACGATGACTCTTGATACATCGAAATAAAAGATGGCTTTCCTCGTTGCTCGACTCAATCGCTCCCCTGCGGGTTGCGGCTATAACTAGCCGCGCTTTGTCTAGGGAGCATATTGAGACCTGCGCTTGGCCTATTTCTCGGAAAAACCGCCCACAGAAACCCTACAGAAAAATACTGTACATACGTATAGTTTTTGGCCACCTGTTCTGCTAGGTTTTTGCTTGTCAGGCAACGCTCCCTCGGGAGCCCGTTTTAGAGCAGAAACCGCATTCTGGAGGGCCCGTTCTGTGGAAAGGCTATTCTCATCTCGCACCGATCCGCCTCCTTTTGAGAACGGCGAACCGCCCTGGAATGATGACCCCTGGGAGGTGTTTGTTCCCGACGAAGACCAGCGAGATCCGCTCCCGGAGGTTGGGGATTTTTGGACCGATGACGACGGAGACGAGGTCGAACTGGCACCTTCCCAGCAACGCCGAAGGGAGCCCCAGTCATGTTGGCATTAGAGCAGGTCCTGGAAATCCGCCGCCTGTTGGATGCGGGGCAACTCTCGCAGCGCAGGATTGCGCTGAAGCTGGGAGTCAGTCGGGGCGTCGTGAATTCCATCGCCAACGGTCGCCGTGGTCTGCATGGGCGCGAATCGTGTGTGAGTTATTCCAGGGACGCACCTGAGGTAGTCGCCCACCGCTGCCGAGGCTGCGGGGCCATGGTCTACATGCCCTGCTTATTGTGCCGGGCTCGCCAGTATCGGCTGAGAAGAGAAGAACAACCACTGGGGTCCCCCAAGTCGCGAGTCGCCTAGCCGATTGACAACCGGCATTGCATCGAAATCAGAAGAGCAAGTCTCGACCGCCTCTCGTGGAAAGGTCTCAAATCAGTTGTCAAAGTAAGAAATAGAACACGGATGGTCGCGGATTGCGCGGATTTGCGCAGATCAAATCAGAATAGTTACTTTCTTCATCCGCGACGATCCGCTGAATCCGTGTTCTTCCGCGATCTATTTCTTCTCGCTTCGACTCTTCCCAACAGGCCAGCTTCTCGTTGTATTCGTCACAGACGGAATATGGCAGCGCGTCTGGAGGCCCCGCTAGCCAAATTTTTCTTTGCTTTTCCTCCCGAGGCTATCGTTTGACATAGGTTTACAGTGGAGCCTTCTCCTCACTCCTACTTTTTCACTCTATCAACGTTTTCATCCAACCTACTTATTGCCAGCAGTCACACACTGTCGAGCGATAACTTGTTCCAACCAACCCTATTAATTCTCTGCTGAAAGTTCAGGCATGTTGATACATCGTCGACGAGCAAGCCAGGCAGGATGCCAACAATCGCACCGCGGTGTCGCCGCCACGGAGTTGGCACTTGTTCTGCCCCTGTTTGTCATGCTGGTACTGGCCTCGATCGAGGCGTGCACAATGGTTTTTCTGAATCACAGTCTTTCGATCGCCAGCTATGAAGCAGTTCGTGTAGCAATAAATTTCGACTCAACCAATAGTGACGTGATAGATAGGTTTGATACGCTTATCGATGCGCGGGACGTCGCAGGTGCTGCTCTGGCGATTTCGCCAGCGAATGTCGCCACGACGCCTCGTGGAACACAAATCTCATTAACTGCCACTGCTCCTTGCGACCAGAACGCTCTATTGCCGCCTTGGTTTTTCGGAGGAAAAACGTTATCGGTCACGACAACGATGGTCAAAGAATAACCTTTACTCTCTGCTTTTCTAACCTTGAGGTTCCTGCCATGTTATCCAACTACCAAACAACTCATCGCTTGATCAAATCCGAGAACTGTCGGAAGGGAACCATCTCTGTCCTGGCAAGTTTCTTGATTATCGTTTTCTTGGCAAGTGTCGTCCTTTCGGTCGACGTAGCCTACATGCAGTTGTGCCGCACGAGACTTCGCTCGGCAACGGATGCCGCTGCGCGAGCAGCTGGTGAATCGCTCTCTCGACAGCAAGATCTGGACGCTTCGCGTGAAGCAGCCAAAACGCTTGCCCAAGCCAACCTGGTTGCGGGCACTCCGTTGGTGTTAGATGACAGCGACATTGTCTTTGGCAATTCCGAACAGCAGGCAGGTGGCGCCTGGGACTTTGTGGCGGGTGAGGAACCAATCAATGCGGTCCGAGTCAACGGCCGACGCACGCAAACGGCCCCCTCAGGTAGCATTCCTACGTTGTTCGGTAGGGTCTTTAGTGTGTTTGACTTCGAGCCAACACAGCTTGCCACCGTGGTCCGCTTGGACCGAGATATTTGCCTTGTCGTGGACCGCTCAAGTTCGATGAAACTCTACCTCACCGATACGGCACCTGTAATGTCAACGGGCGATTCGCGATTCTGCCAGACACCGAACATGTCGTTGAGCCGGTGGGGCGCTTTGTCCGTGGCGGTGACCCGTTTCAAGGATGCCTTACTCACAACACCACAAACTGAGCATCTGGCACTAGTGTCTTATGGAAGCAACTACTCCGCTTGTGGTCACACCAACTATGCCGCAACAACCAACCAGGTGCTAAGCGAAAACTACACAGATGCAACAAACGCAATGCAAACTCTTTCGAACACCAAGTTCAACGGCATGACTGATATTTCGGCCGGCATTCTCAGGGGAATCGAGGTATTGACTTCGGCCCAGGCAAGACCCTATGCCGCGAAGACGATGGTGCTAATGAGTGACGGGGCTTACACACAAGGTGTGCAGCCTAGTACGGTAGCACCCCAGGCGGCTGCCGAGGATATCGTCATCCATACCATTTCATTCGGCGAAGCCAATCCGACTGAAATGCAGGCAATTGCCGATGCCACGGGTGGCAACCACTACATCGCCCCCAACGCCGCGGCCTTACAGGATATCTTTGAAGAGATCGCGTTGACTCTGCCTGTGATGTTTACCGATTGAGCAAAGCTCCGTGCGATCTAAAGAATACTCCAGGGGAAACCATGCGTATAAGCAGTAGACAATTTGAAAGAGGCAGTAGCCGCCTTGGCGCTACAGTAGTAGAGTTTGCGATCTGCTGTCCCGTGCTTTTCTTGTTTACCTTCGCCGCGCTAGAATTCTCGCGGGTGAACATGATTCGGCAAACTGTGGAAAACTCGGTGTACGAAGGTTGTCGGCGAGGCATCGTTCCCGGTGCCACAGCGGCAAACGTTGAAGCCGCCGCGCGATTCGTGCTCGATGCAACATTGATTTCAGGTGCCCAGGTTACCGTAACTCCGAGCGTAATCACCGAAGACACTACGAACGTTAGTGTCGCGGTCATGGTTCCTACCAATGCAAATTCCTGGGTGGCGCCGTTCTTCTTTACCGACACGCAAATCGCCAGCAACCTGACCATGCGACGCGAACGCGGGCTCAGTAGCAACATCGACTAACGGTCAACCCAAGCCGGAGGACTATGTCCTCCGGGACCGGCTTGAACGCTCTCTCACTATTCCCGGACCACGTGGTGGTCCGGCTAGTGAGTAGGTGTAGCAGTGAATTGCCAAGGTAGCTGCTCAAGCATGGTCTCATGGACCAAGATGGGCTATGATTCTCTCCATGAATCGCACCCTAATTCCCCTCGTTTGTCTCGGCTGGTTGGCCGTCTTACCTTTCTCACGTGCTGAGCAAACTGATCAGGTGACCTTCGATATTCTAGTCGAAGACTACTGGCAGTACCGCCTACGTGAATCACCACTCTTCGCCACGGCCACCGGCGACCGACGATTCAATGATCAATTGGGGGAAGTTTCGCTGGCCGACGCCGAGCGACGCAACAAGGCGGAGCAGGAGTTTCTGAACCAACTGAAGGCAGTCGATGCTCAGAAGCTTTCAACTGACGATCAGATCAACCATGCCATTCTGGTTCGCTTGCTCAACGACGACCTGGCCGAATACCGGTTTGGCACCCATCTGATGCCGATCACGCAGCGCAACGGATTCCACATTTCGTTTCCCCAACTCTACCGCGACGTTCCTTTGGAATCGCTCGTCGATTACGAAAACTACCTTGCCAGGCTGCGGGCCTTTCCCCAATACACGGACGGGCATCTCGAATTGATGCGCGCCGGGGTCGCCTCAGGAAAGGTCCTTCCCGCCGTCGTGCTGGAAGGCTGGGAAACCGCCATCGATGCCCAGATCGTTGCCGATCCAGAACACAGCACACTCTTCGAACCGTTCAAGAAGTTTCCCACTACCGTTGCAGAATCTGAACACGACCGTTTACGAGCTTCTGCCCGCGATGCGATTTCCACCGCCGTTGTTCCTAGCTATGAAAAACTAAGATCGTTCATGGCCGAGGAATACGTGCCCCGAGCGCGCGACACAATCGCCGCCTCGGCATTGCCCGACGGCCGTGAGTTCTATCGCCATCGCGTACGGAGCTTCACTACAACCGACATGACCCCCGACGAAGTCCACCAATTGGGGCTTGCCGAAGTAGAGCGAATCCGCGGTGAGATGCAAGCCATCATTGATCAGCTTGAATTTGATGGAGACTTCGCCGAGTTTGTCGAGTTCCTGCGCTCCGATCCCCAGTTCTATGCGACGAGCGAAGAGCAATTGATGAAAGAGGTGGCCTTGGTTCTAAAAACTATGGACGGCAAGCTGCCCCAGTTGTTTGCAAAATTGCCGCGGACGCCCTATGGAATTCGCCCCGTTCCCGAATACATTGCTCCCCGCACGACGGCTGCTTACTACCAAACTCCTACCGGTGACGGCACCAAGGCAGGATTCTATTATGTGAATACCTACGACCTGAAGAGTCGGCCCTTGTTCAACATCGAAGCTCTCTCATTGCACGAAGCCGTTCCAGGGCATCATTTGCAGTTGGCGTTGCAACAGGAGATGGAGGGCATGCCTACGTTTCGACGGTTCACTGATTTCACGGCCTTCGTCGAAGGCTGGGGACTCTACTCCGAACGGCTGGGATTGGAGGCTGGATTCTATCAAGACCCCTACAGTAACTTCGGTCGGCTCACGATGGAAATGTGGCGCGCCTGCCGGCTAGTTGTTGACACCGGGATGCACTACTTCGGCTGGACCCGCGCTCAGGCGATTGAGTTTCTCACCGAGAACTCCGCCCTGGCCAAACACGACATCCAAGCCGAAGTCGATCGCTACATCAGTTGGCCGGGGCAGGCACTGGCGTACAAAGTCGGCGAACTAAAAATCCGCGAGCTTCGTGCCCTGGCCGAAGAGCAATTGGGAGAGAACTTTGATGTTCGAGAGTTCCACAACGTGGTACTGAGCGCGGGAGGCGTACCGCTGGATGTTCTCGAAGCGAACGTGAAGGGGTGGCTGGAGACTCAAAGCACCGCCAAGTAGCATTTCGTCGACTCGATACGCTTTGAGTACATTTCCTAGCCGGACCCGCCACGCGGTCCGGAAATCCCGGAGGCATGTGTGCCTCCGGCTAAGGATTGTGCGATCGATACGTACAAACTCTGAAGCCATAAAACTTCTGCGATCCCAACCGAGGAGTTACTCTAGCGATTCCGCCACAGCATCACAGAACAACCAGTCGTCAATGATGTCCTCTGCCATTGGCTCAGGCCGCGCACCCCAGGCCACGACCACCACCTTCGCGACGGGGTTCACATAAAGCGTTTGCCCGTGGATACCCATGGCCATGTAGGCACCGTCCTCGCGTGAAGACGGGGTCGTGCCCGTCCACCACAGGTATCCGTACTCCAAGGGGGTTCCCCCCTTGAGGACCTTCGGTGTGGTTGCCTCGTGTATCCAGCCTGCGGGCAGAATGGTTTCGCCATCGGCAATTCCTCCGTTGAGGAGGAACAGGCCAAAGCGACCATAGTCGCGCAAGGTTGCACTGAATCCGCTCCCTCCAATCTCGATCCCGTCCTCAGATTCAAGCCACCAGTTCGCGTCGGACTCCATCCCGAACTTGCTCCAGATTCGCTCCGAAAGATACGTCGCCAGTGGTCGATCAATTGCTCCGCGCAAAACTTCACCCACCACTTGCGTTTCGCCCGTGTTGTAGTTGTTCAGCGTGCCAGGCTCTGCCACCCTGGAGAGGCTCTTCATCACGGCCAGGGCCCCGCCAGGCTCTTGCGAGATCTGCGCCTCGAGCAGCCGCCGGCGATCGGACGCAGAGTCCGTATACTCCTCGCTCCAGCCGACTCCCGACGCCATCATCAACACGTCTCGGATGCTGACCCCGTCGTACGCGCTCCCGGCAAGTGCCGGCACGTACTCGGTCACATCGTCGGAGAGACTCTCGATAAAACCCTCTTTGAGAGCAGCACCGATGAGTGTGGAGGTAATCGACTTCGCTACCGACATCGACATCCAGCGGGTCTGTGGCGAATTGCCGAAGCGATACAATTCCAGCTTCACCCGCCCCTCCTTCAGCACCAATAGCGCGGAGATCTTGTTCACGTAGAGGTAATCAATAAGGTCGTAGCGTTTGTCCCCGTCATGGAAGCTGACATTCACGAGCGGAATCTCCGCCGGTGGCAACGGCATTGGCTCGACTGATCGTGGAACCGTCCGCGTGTGAAACAGCCGATCGATGTTCCGAAAAGTATTGACGGCCATTTCCGGCGAGAGCACGCCATCGTAAATCTCCCGTACCGAGCCGATCGGTTCGGTGGCATGAGGATAAGAGATAAGAGCTGCTGCCGGTGCTGGTTGCTCAAGGGTGGTGACTTGACCAAGCGCTGTTGTTGCCAGCAGCGCTGCCGACAGTACGAAAGCGGCGATTGATTGTATGCACATAGTGATTTTTCTCAACGCTACCCCTTCGGAACTAGTTGGCAGATTTGCACGTTGAATAGCCTCAATGAAAATGAAATGCTAAATCGAATGCCTTTCCGGACGGTTAACTGCTTCGATTCGTGAAGCTCGACCGCATCCATTGAGCGAGCCGGAGTGTGCTAGAAATGAATAAATCCGCAGACGCACCGTAAGCAATTCCCAAGGGAATGAGTGCGACGCCCAACCCGCCAGGTAACCCTTGCACCCTTCGAAGCGTCATCTCGACAATCAGTGTGATGAAAAGTCCTGTCCCCATCGATATGAGCCGAGGATGGTTGAGTCCGAGGAAAACAAACCTCGCAGCACCTACTGAAACTAATAATAGCGAGACGAAGGCAAAGCCGAATGGTGGGATACCAATAAGCCTCATCGCAGTAAGAAGTATCCCCCACATTGTGAGGACACTGAATACGGTGAGTAGATCAAATCTTAAAGTATCAGTGAGAGGGGTACGAAGGTCTTTGTTCATTTTCATACTTAAGCCTACTTGAGTTTGAAAGAGCCGTCAGGCTACCCCTTGCATCTTGTTCGCCTAGTTGCGTCCTGAGGTTGGCAACGGGAGAGGTTTACCATCTTGTCGATACAACTCAATCGTCTCATCCACGATCTGACCGAGATGCTCAAATACCTCTCGCTCATCAGTTCCATGGCATTCTCCAAATAGCAAACCCGGTGGACTGCCAACGTAGCAAGCATCTTGCCTAGACCACTCCACTATCTTCACTTTCCGAGCACTTCATGATTAAGATTCCTCCGTCATCTTGCAATGATGCTATTCGGTCGACTTTGTGGAATCCATTGCAACAGCAGGTCGAGCAGGATAGCGAACGTAGTTGCGACCGGATGATTTCTGGTGATGCTGGATGTTTTTGAATATCTCTTTGAGGTCATAACTGAACTGGGCTGCATGTTTTTCTCTCACCGCCCGGACTTCGGCAACAATTGGATCATTTGTCATCGTTTTCATCATTCCGGTTCCATGAGTTCGGCAGGCGTACAGATAATGGTTGGCTCGTAGCCCGAATTGCGGCAGATCCGTTCGATCTGAGACCGCGTGGTTGCATTCGCGATATATTGATCGGCCACCCTACCCCCCACTCCCCCCCGCAAAGAAAATCGCCCAGACGCTCATCACCAAGTAGAGCACCAATAGGATCCACCAGCCGAAGACCACGATTCCGGGCAACTCGACTCCTAGGATCTGAATCACGAGGCCAACGACCGCGATCGCGCCCAACAAGAGGGCGGCCCCTTCGGCACCGAAGTAGTTAGCCAGAGTCAGCAGCACCGCGGCAACTGCCATCGTGCCGAGGATTTGTTTGATTGAAAACGAAAAACTTAGTGCCGGCTTTCTCGGGAGCACTTCATCTGGCTCAACAAACGTGGGCTCTACCTTAGCGGCAATGAGTTCGCCATCGTCGTTCTTCTGGGCGGCCAGTCGATCTGCAGCCTCTTGCAGACGGCGACGCCTCGCTTCTTCTACTGCGCGTTCTTTGCGTGTTACCCACCACCAACCAGCGCCGAGAGCTGCCAGCCACACGATCAAGATCACGCCACCACCCATTCGCACATAAAACGCCATCGCAATCGCCAACAGTGCCGTGGCGATCAACAGATGCCGCGTCGAGAAGCGAATTGCTTTGAAATCATCCAGCGTGAAGGGATCGCTCTGTTCTGGCTGTTCATAGATTTCCAACCGCGCGGCACGAGTTTCGGTATCGCGAATCTGCCGCTCGGTTCGGCGGCGGCTATGCTCGAGTATTTCAGGATCGACCGCTTCGAGTTCGAATTCGTCGTCGCTGTCGTCGGGTAGCGTTGGGTCGGCCATAAGAGATCTGTTCCAGGCTTGTCTAGATTCTGACGTCGAAGTTCAGTACACGTTGCATTGCATGAGATAGTAAAGGAAGAAATTAGCCGCGGATATTCGCGGATTGGGCGGATATGCGCGGATCCTTGATTGTTCTCCAATCCATCTGCGAGTATCCGCTAAATCAGCGTTCATCCGCGGTCCATTTCTTCAATTCGTTGGTTGCGGCCGAAGTCTACAATTGGGAGTGTATCACAGTCTTCATTGTGATTTGTCGAGGCTATCATCGCAACTCCGCTCCCCTTGCCACATGGGTTTCGCACTGCAACGATGCTTGTACTCGAAATGGGAATTTCTTCGATTCACTCTCTAACAGGCCGTAGATGCGATTCTTGATTTCCGCCCTGGGCAGCTACGGCGATGTTTTTCCAATGGTCGGACTTGGCTCGGCGCTCCGTAGCCGCGGCCATCAGGTGACGCTCGTCACCAATCCCCATTTCCAGGCAATCGTGGAGTCGGTCGGCCTTGAGTTTCTGCCCGTGGGTACGACCGAAGAGTATGACGAGTTGACCCGCCATCCGGATCTCTGGCATCCCATGAAGGGCCCCATCTTGGTCGTGGGCAAGAGCTTCTCGAAGTCCCTGCGAGAACTCTATGACATCATCGCGGCAAACACCAAAGCGGGCGAAACTATTCTGGTTGCTCACTGTTTGGACTTGGCGAGCCGAATTCATCACGACAAGTTTGGCACGCCACTGGCAAGTGTGCATTTCGCGCCGATTGCACTGCGCAGCTTTCACCAGTCCCCGCAGATGTTTGGCATGCTTATGCAGAATTGGGTCCCTCGATCGTTGCGGAGGTTTCAGTTTTGGCTGGCAGACAAAATGGTCGACTACCTCGTCGGCAGTGAGTTGAATGGCCTCCGAGGAGAATTGGGACTTCCTCCGGTGCGAAGGGTCATGCACGAGTGGTATTTTTCTCCAAAATTGGTACTGGGATTGTTCCCAAAATGGTTTGCCCCGCCGCAACCCGACTGGCCTCCGCAAACACAACTCACGGGGTTCCCCTTATGGGACCAGTCAGGACAAGAAGAACTTCAGCCAGAGGTACAAGACTTTTTGCAGAGTGGCAGTCCGCCGATTGTATTTGCCCCCGGGTCGGCGATGACGGCTGGTGAAAAGTTCTTTGCCGCAGCCATCGAGGCCTGCCAACGACTGGATCGCCGAGGAATCCTTCTGACCAAGTACCCTGAACAACTCCCCACGGAGCTCCCCCCGACAATCAAACATTGCCACTTTGTGCCGATGAGCAGTCTTCTGCCGCAGTGCGCAGCCCTGGTGCATCACGGCGGGATTGGCACTTGTGCTCAAGGCCTGGCGGCAGGGTTACCACATATCGTCATGCCCATGGCCTACGATCAACTCGATAATGCCATGAGGCTGAAAAACCTGGGAGTGGCCGACATTCTGCGTCCCAAACGGTTTACGGGGGAAAATCTGGGAAGTGCATTGAGCCGATTGCTCCATGATCCAGACGTCCAGAGCCGGTGCAGCCATTGGGTCCAAGAGATTGATGTCCCCGCGACTATGTCTGCTACCTGTGAAGCCCTGGAGAGTCTCTCGGCAGCTTAGAAACCACGAACTCCGGTTTTTTCGGATTTTTTCTGGCCACCGGCGAACTTCCAGGAACCTTACGGCGTAGCGCTGCTTAGGTGGGTAGCGGACTAGACAAATCCCCTGGAATGGGGTTAATCTCTAGCCCATCACTTGCGGTCGGATTGCCTGCCGGGAGTGGTCTCGTTGGCGGGCACCTCCTGCCAAGCGTGGTTGAATCCCGCCTCAGCTACCTCCTACGCCTGAATTCCTGCTCGGCGGATGGGGTCCCCGTCACGTTGTAGTTCGAGTTTTTACATATATTTTGATCCTCTCTCCGACTGTGAGAACTTGATGAGCCAAACAGAGCCAAACCAAGCCACCACGATTTCAACCGCCGGTGAACCGATGATCGAGGCTATCGGCCTCTCGAAGTTCTATGGCAGCTTTGCGGCGGCGCGAGATGTATCCTTCGCCATCAACAAAGGAGAAGTCGCCGCATTCCTGGGTCCTAATGGTGCTGGCAAGAGTACCACGATGAAACTCTTGACTGGTTACTTGGCCCCCTCGGAAGGCTACGCCAAAGTGGCCGGCTACAACATGGCTACCGACCGGCTCAAAGGTGCCGATCGCTTGGGGTATCTTCCCGAAAATGGCCCGCTCTATCCCGATATGACACCCCGTAGTCTATTGACTTTCTTTGGGAACTTGCGCGGCATGGGCCCAACAGAACTCGACAAGCGAATCGAAGCCGTTGTGAAGACATGTAATCTCGCATCCGTGATCGGCAAGCCGATCGGCAAGCTCTCCAAAGGCTATCGTCAGCGCGTCGGCATGGCCCAAGCCCTGCTGCACAATCCCGACGTACTGATTCTCGACGAACCCACGGCAGGACTCGATCCCAATCAGATTCGCGAAGTACGCAAGATGATTCGTGAGCTAGGCGAAACGAAGACAATCCTGCTCTCAACACACATCCTGCAAGAAGTGGAAGCGATGTGTAATCGAGTTGTGTTTATCAATGAAGGCCGACTCGTGTTTGACGGCACACCGCAAGAACTGGCTTTTGAACATAACAACCTCGATGACCGCTTCCACGCATTAACCGTTGCAAGCTAGCTTACCACTTGGATTATAGAGTTACTCAGAGACCGACAGGATCTATACCGATATGAATTGGAACGTTCTGAAGTCGATTTTCAAACGCGATTTTGTGAGCTACTTTTCCAACCCCACGGGCTACGCATTTATTTGCGTTTTCGTGGTGTTGAGTTCTTTGGCTACCTTCTGGCCCCCCGAGTTTTTCTCGAGCAATCTGGCAAATCTCGACCAACTCAGTCGCTGGCTGCCATTCATTATGTTGGTCTTCATCCCGGCGATCACCATGAGCATCTGGGCCGAAGAACGCCGCCAAGGGACCGATGAATTGTTGCTAACCTCCCCAGCGAGCGATTTCGACGTCGTGCTTGGCAAGTACCTTGCCGGTGTGGCAATCTTTACCGTATCGCTATTGTTCTCCGCATTTTCAATTTTTCTGGTCTTCAAATGGGGCCTCGGAGACCCCGACGGGGGACTCTTTGTCAGCACCTACATCGGTTACTGGTTCATTGGCTTGGCTATGATCGCGATCGGTATGGTTGCCTCGTTCTTGACCCAAAATCTCACCGTGGGTTTCATCCTCGGTACCCTGTTCAATATGCCGCTGGCACTCTTTGGCGTGTCGGACTGGTTCATCAAGAATCCCGCGATTGCACAAACGGTTCGCCAGTGGGGTGCCTTGGAAAGATTTAAAGACTTCGAACGGGGCGTGATTAGCCTGGGTGGAGCCACCTACTTCATCATGCTCGCTGTGGTCATGCTCTACATTTGCATGGTGCTGATCGGTCGACGTCACTGGAGTTCTCAGGAAGATGGGAACTCACTGGTCGGACACTATGCGATACGGGCGCTGGCACTGCTGGCAGTCGCGATTGGGCTGACCCAATTGGCCAACAACCGTAATTTCCTGCGTGCGGATGTGAGTAGTGCCCAGCTTAGTTCGCTCTCCCCAGACACGGTTGAACACATAAAGGAGATCAAAGACGATCCTGAGGCAAATACGATCCAAATCGATGCCTATGTGAGCCCTCAAGTTCCGGCGGAATACACGTCGACGAAGCTCAACCTTCTTACCACTTTATCAGAACTCGAAGCTCTCAGCGGCGACAAGGTGCAGGTCAAAATTCACGAGATCGAAAACTACGGCCCCGAAGCCGTCTTGGCCGAGCAAACTTATGGCATCACTCCCCGCGAGGTTGTCATTACCAAAGGCCGCGAACGGACGCAAGAATCTTTCTTCCTCGGTGCAGCGGTGACCTCCGGCCTCGGCAAAGTGGTGATCCCCTTCATGGACAAGGGCATCCCGGTGGAATATGAACTCGTGCGATCCATCGCCACCGTGACCCAGGAAGAAATGCTCAAAGTGGGAATTGTCGACACGGGGATTCCGTTTCTGAATCCTGGTGCGGATCGCGCCCGAGAATGGCCGCTGATTACCGAACTCCGTAAGCAATACGACGTGGACGACCGAGCCGTCGATCTCGCGCAACCTCTCAAAGGCAATTACGATGTGCTGCTGGTGATTCAACCTTCGATGCTCGGCCCCGAAGAGATGGACCACCTGGTCGACGCCGTGCGTAGCGGAACCCCCGCCGCGATTCTCGAAGACCCGCATCCGCATTTCTTTCCCCAGGATATCGCCGGCACAGCCGAGCCGAAACAATCCCCTGGCATGGGGATGTTTGGAGGCGGTCAGCCGATGCCTAAGGGGGATATCGAACAACTCTGGCGCGTTCTGGGCGTCAACGTCGAACCGATGGAAGTTGTCTGGCAAGACTACGCTCCGGACCAAACCGTGAGAGCCTATGCTGACCCCCAATGGATCTTCATCGATTCGGGCAACGGGGCCCAGGAGCCCTTCAATCTGGAAAGTATTATTTCCTCTGGCCTCAATCAATTGCTGTTGATCTATCCTGGTTCGATCACCAAGGCAGAAGGATCGAAACTCAACTTCGAGCAACTCGCCGTCACAGGCAGTGGGAATGCCGGCACTGTGGACGCCCTGGCAGTCCGACGACAGGCCCAGAACTCCCAAGTCTTCAGCCGTCAACTCACCAAAAACTCATACATCATGGCCGCCCACGTCTACGGCAAGCTCACTGACGACGATCTGGAACTAGCCGGCGTCACAGCTCCCAAGCTTGACGACGGCGGGGTCGCTTCAGCGTCCGGCGAAGAAGATGACAAATCCAAGGATGAAGAATACACCGACGACGACATCGATACCACGGAAGTGAAAGAACGAGAAATCAATGCCGTGGTCGTTGCTGACATCGATTGGATGATCCCTGACTTCTTCTTCATCCGCCAGAGCGGCGACGGCGAGATTCTTCCGGCGACGCAAAATGTGACTTTCATCTTGAACATCATCGATGCCCTGGCTGGCGACGACCGGTTTATTGAGATTCGCAAGAAAACCCGCGAGCATCGCACTTTGGCAAAGGTCGATGAATCAACTCAAAAATATCGCGACGAATCGCTCAAGCAGCAAGAAGATTTCGTCAACGAGATTCAAAAAGAAATCGAAGAGGCTCAGAAGCGTTTTGAGGAAAATCTTGCCGCGGTAGACAAGATCGAGGGCCTGAGTCCCACCGCTCGCGATCAACGCAAGGAAGCCGTCCGCATACGCGAACAAGAACGCCTTGAGAACCAGATGAAGTCCATTGAGACTCGGCGGAGCCGTAAGCTGAAGCAGATCAGCTACGCCACCGAACAGGAAGTACGCGGTGTGCAGGATCGCTATAAACTCTATGCGATCCTCATCCCGCCGATTCCCCCGCTCTTGGTGGCACTCTATGTTTTCTTCCGCCGCCGCGGTGCTGAACAAGAAGGCATTGCCAAAACAAGATTACGCTAAAACACAATTCCTTATAGCCATGGGCGCCAGGCCCATGGTTCTGAAAATCACAGTCGCAGGCTCCCGCTAGCGGCTACCAAAGAAATTAGACGGACAGAAAAACCATGAGTGAAATGGCAAAGACGCTGGCATTTGTTGCCGCTGCCGCGCTGGCATTGATGGCTGCTTTTGTGGTAGCTCCTCGCGAGAATACATTCGACGTCGAATCACTTGTCGGCCAACGGCTTAATGAATTCGATATCGATGCGCCCAAACGCCTCAAGATCGTCAAGTTTAATCCCGAAACAGCGTCGACGAATGAATTTGAGGTCGCCGAAGAGAATGGTCTCTGGACCATTCCTTCCAAGCAAGGCTATCCGGCGGATGCGGCGAAGCAGATGGCCGAAGCCGCCACGTGCTTAATTGATCGCGAGGTACTCCGTGTTGCCGCTTCAAGTGCAAGCCAACATGCCGACCTTGGAGTGGTCGATCCCACTTCTTCAAACCTTGATTCTCAAGATGAGGGAGTCGGTATTCGGGTGACCATGTCGGACAACAACAACGACAACCTCACAGACATGATCGTCGGCAAACCGGTCAAAGATGCCGAGGGGCAATACTATGTCCGTCGCACCAATCAAGACGTGGTCTACGTCGTAACACTCGATCCAGAGAAACTCTCGACCAACTTTCAGGATTGGATCGAGGATGATCTGTTGAAGATCAACTCGTTCGATATCCGCAAGGTCGCGATCAAGGATTATTCGGCCGAGATGATGATTACCTTGGCAGGTATCCAAATGGATTGGGACCGCCGAGCGGAGATGACACTCACCTATGACGCCGACACCTCGGAGTGGCAGGCTGAGTCTCTTCAAGAGTTCGACAAAGACGGTAAAAAATATATCGACTTTACAATTGCCGACGACGAAGAGTTGAATCAAGAAGCACTGAAGGATCTCGCCGATGGACTGGACGATCTGCTGCTTGTCGACGTTGAACGCAAACCCGCCGGACTGAGTGCCGACTTGAAAGCGGGCGACGATTTCATGAAAGATAACGCCGCCGCCACCAGCTTGATGGCCCGAGGCTTCGCGCCTGTCGCCATTGGCCCGAACAAGCAATCGGACATTCTCTCCAGCGAGGGAGAAGTGACCGCTTCTTTGCAGGATGGCGTGGAGTATGTCCTCCGTTTCGGCAACTTGCAAATGGATACCGAGACCGGAGAGACCAAACCGGTGGAGACCGAGGAGGGTGCAGCACCCTCGGGTGACAATATCCACCGGTATCTCTTTGTCATGGCACGGTTCAATGAAAACATGATCGAGAAACCAGAGCTCGAAGAACTCCCCGCCCTCCCAGAAGACTCCAAGGAAGATGCCGATACCGAATCCGGCGAGGATGCTTCAGCAGCCGAGGAGCCCGCCTCCGACGAATCAGCATCCGACGATTCCGAAGCAGAAGAGTCTGACGAAGCATCTACTGACACAGAGACTCCGCCTACGGACGAGGCCACCCCTGAAGACGAATCCAACGCCGAAGATTCTGAAGATGCTGACGAGAATGCCGATGCTGAATCCGACGAGACTGATTCCGAAGAAACATCCAAAGACGAAGAACTCGCTGATATCATCGAAAAGCGTAAATCCATTGAGGAAGAAAACCAGCGTCGGCTCGATGAATACCAAGCGAAAATCAAAGAAGGCAAGGAGCGCGTTGCCGAGCTGAATGAGCGTTTCGGTGATTGGTACTACGTGATCTCGAACGACGTCTACCAGAAGATTCACCTCGGTCTCGATAAACTCGTCAAGAAAAAAGAAGCCGAGGGCGAGACCGGCGAGGCTGCTTCAGCAGCCGATGAAGGAGTCCCAGGCCTACCGAATCTCCCACTCGGCGGAGCTCCAGCACCCCAGTGATTCGCTAGGCCTGCACCTCACCCAACTCACGCAGCAAGTCCAATGTAAAAAGCCCCGTGTTGTGACCATCGCTGAAATCGATGGCATAAGCGTAGCGGCCTTGCGGCTCCATTCTGGTGATCGCCAGCGGCTGCGTCTCCTCAGGCTTGAGAATGGGCATCAGCTCGGTCGGTGCAGGCTTGCTACGTTTTTCAATGCAAGTCGCACAGGGACAATTCTCCCTGAGTTCCCGAATCGTATAGCGAATAACGATCTCATCGCTCCAGGAAATCTGCAACGTATCGGGGTCTAACAGCGTCAACTCAATCGGTTGCGGAATCATCAATCACTCTTTCGCTCGTCAATAAATCGACGTCCTTTGCCTTCGTATCGAGGCAAAGACTGGGGTTCTGCCTGTTGGACTTCAACTCGAAGACCTAAACGTAAATTCAATGCTTCCGCAATTCGACTTGGCTGCTGAAGTAGGTCTTCCACTTCAAGTAGCATTTCATCCAGCTCACCCCGTTTTCCAATGGTAAACCGATATTCGGCTACCTCGGGAAAACTATGCAGAATTTCTTCGATAGAGCTTGGAAAGATATTCACACCCCGCACAACAAACATATCATCGGTGCGCCCCAGCACTCCACCGGAAAGCAGCACGAATCGATTCTCCCCCTCAGTCGGCCAATAAGGTCGCACGAGGTCTCCTGTTTGATAGCGGATCACCGGCATGCCGGATCGACCCAGCGGGGTCAAAACCAATTGTGCTAACTCCCCTTCGGCTGCGCTCTTACCAGTTTCAACCGAAATAAACTCGGCCACGAATTCGCTTTCCAGCACATGCAAGCCCGTGCCACGAGTGTCGCCGAAACCCCAAGGGCCAACTTCACTTGCACCACTATGATCCGTAACTTGAGCCCCCCAAGCCGCCTCAATCCTAGCACAAGTTGCAGGGATCGATCCCCCTGGCTCACCCGCGACGACAATCTTGCGAATTTGCAAATCGGCCGCGAGGTCGAATCCGTTTTGTTTGGCTACTTCACCCAGATGCAAAGCATACGTCGGCGTACAGAATAGCACTGTCGCACCAGTGCGCTGCATCATCTCCAGTCGCCCCAGGGTGCTCATCCCTCCCCCAGGAATTGCCAGCGTCCCGCGATCGACGAGCGCATCATGGGCACTCCAGAATCCAATGAACGGGCCAAATGAAAACGCCAACATCGCTCGATCGCTCTCGGTCACCTGCGCGGCATCAAGCACATACTGCCAACAATCGACCCACCACTGCCAATCTTCGCTCGTGTCGAGCACAGTCAGAGGTCGACCGCGCGTTCCGGAGGTTTGGTGGTAGCGCACGTAGCGATCCAGTGGCCAAGTGACATTCGTCGGGTTGCCATTTTCTCCAACCAGTTCCTCCTTGGTTGTCATCGGCAACTCGGTGAGCTGCTCTAGTGACTCCAATTGCTGCGGGCAATCGACTAACTTGGTGGCATAGAACTTGTTTTGCGGACGTATCGTTGAAAGCAAGTTGTTGACCCGCGCCAACTGATGCTCTTCAAGGAGTTCACGGTCCAAGCTCTCAAACTGGCGACGCTGCTCGATGGAAAGATGTGACATGAGTACTTTCGATTGCAACGTGCTGCTAGCGGTCAATATTGTAAAGCTCGATCTTTCGATACAACGTCGCCCGACCGATGTTTAGCAGTTTGGCTGCCTCGGGGACATTGTTGTCAGTTCGCTTGAGTGCTTCGATGATCAGCTTTCGCTCCCAACGATCAATCTCCAACGTGTCGAGCTCCTGGTCTCCCACGTCGTGCAGGCCCAGATCACGCGGACGGATCCCTTCGTCATCCGCCAGCACGACCGCACTATCGATCACGTTACGAAGTTGCCGCACATTGCCGGGCCAACGATACTCTAGTAACTTCGCACGAGCTTCATCGCTCATCTCTAGCTGCGGTCGGCCTCGTTGCTTGCGATAGTGGTCGAGGAAGAAATCGATCAAGAGGCTCACGTCGCCGTCCCGGTCTCGCAACGGCGGCAAGTGCAATTCAAAAACACTCAAGCGGTAATAGAGATCCTCGCGAAATCTCTTCTCGCGGACATAACTCTTCAGATCCTGATTCGTGGCAGCAATCACGCGCACATCGACCTGCACTTCCTGGGTCGAACCGACAGGCAAAAAAGGATGCCCTTCGAGAATCCGCAGCAACTTGGCCTGGCCCTCCAGCGGCATTTCGCCGATTTCATCGAGAAACAAAGTCCCCAAGTCACATTGCTCGAAGAATCCGATATGATCGCGGTCAGCTCCCGTAAAGGCACCGGCCTGATGTCCGAAGAGTTGACTCTCCATTAATTCCTCAGGAATCGCCGCACAGTTGACCGACATCATCGGTCGATCAGATCGGTGGCTCGCGCGGTGAATCGCCCGGGCAACTAGTTCTTTGCCCGAGCCACTTTCTCCACGGATCAGCACACACCCAGGTGCCGCTCCGACACGTTGGATCTTCGTCTGCAGTTCCTGCATGGCCCGGCTTTCACCGACAAGCTCGTCGTAGCCGGGCGAAGCATTGACCAAATGCTGAAAATCGGTCCGCATGCTCGCCTGCGACCGCGCTCGCACCAACGAAATAGCAGCTAGATTTGCAACCGCAATAACAAAATCAAAGTCTGATTGCCGAAACCTCCCGTCGCGTAGATAAACGTGAATTGCGCCCAAGGTTCGCCGATCGCCATTGGCCTTTTTCTGGACCAACGGTGCGCATACAGCATCGGCAAAAGTGACGCTGCTCTTGGGAGTCTCACCGGCAGACTGATTCGCTACCCACACCGCGTGCCCCTGGCGCATCACCAATTCCGTAAGCGACTGGCTCAGTCGAACACATTCCGCCCGTTCTTTGGGAATGACGACCTTTGGCTTGAGCTGGTCCTCATCATCCACCCACAAGAAGCCGACCACGGCCGCCTTCGTCCTCTCTCGCAATAACTCCAAAGAGATGCGGATCACTTCATCCGGTTCTTCGCAACCCAGCAAATGAATGCTCAGTTGGTAGAGCAACATCAACTCTTGCACTTGCTCTGGAGTCGGCAGGGCAGACAGCACCTCCTGATTCGTCTGCTGCACAGCAATCGGTTTGTCCTGAACAATTGTCTGAGTTTGGCTCAGATCATTCGTATCGGCCGTGGCAGGTTGGTCTGAGAGATGAAACTCAAAGGCATAGGAGCCAATTTGCAATTTGTGCCCATCTCCCAGGGTGGCTTCTTCCACCTTTTGTCCATTGACGAGTGTCCCATTGCGACTGCCATGATCTCGTACAACCCAACAGTCATCCTCAAAGTTAATGACCGCGTGGACCCGCGAACACATCGGATCTGGAACACTGATATGGCAATCACTCCCTCGCCCCAAGAGCATTTTGATGCTGGGGTCCAAAGTATAATTGGTACCCGCCTGCTTGCCCGTTTGGATAGTGAGGTATGCGTACAAAGATTCGAACCGACGAGTGGTGCTAAGTATGGAAACTACAATGCTTCATCCTAACGAACCATCCGCAATCTGGAAGAGCACCCCCCTGCACTTCCAGGCAAGAAACCACTTCGCTGCAACGCACTTCTTGTGACCAAAACATCGCTCTGGTACACTTACTAGCTTCCCTGGCGGCATCCACAACCGCCCTCGGGCTGTAGCTCAGCTTGGCTAGAGCGCTGCGTTCGGGACGCAGAGGTCGCAAGTTCAAATCTTGTCAGCCCGACTTTACGTAAACCTCGGCGTGCAGAATCACTACTGGGGAAATTTTAGCAGCGGCAGAGGTAGTTCTTCAGCGGGCTGTTCGCCTGGAGCTGGAATCTCGACTGGCGGCTGATCCATCGCCTCGGGTTCAAGAGGATCAGGAGCTTCGGTTGGCAAACTCAGCAGCGAGACATACTCCCGCAATAAGCGGTGTGTTGAGCGGAATGAGTTCAGTTGCGCGATCTTCCGCGATTGTCTTTCGCTGGCAACCTGATCGAAATTGTCGAGCGCCGATTGTACCGCCTCCGGATCGGGCTGAACCTGTTCACCACTTTCGGCAGGGAGATTTCCCTGCCTAAATTCAGACGGCAATTGCAATACCGATTGCCAATGACTTCCCGAGCGGAACCCGGCCAGATCGCGATCGAGTCGCCAGGCAGACTTGGCAACGAGGCGACGTTGACGCTCCAACAGCGAAAGTTCGGCAACGTCCTCAACATGGTTGCCGCTTCTGCTCTGCACATTCGCATGTGTTTCTGCAGAAGGGGGTTGATAGTATTGACGGCCGAAAGTCGGTGTGCCGCCATCAACTCTCGTAAACGGAGCCCGCACACTCGTGCCATAGGGAGTCCGATAGACACGCACAAACGGCGCCTTCACATAACCGGGCCCAACTTGAACCAATTGAGCCTCAGCAACATTCGCGGCAGCAAGAAAAAATGTCAACAGTGCCAGGAGAGAAACGCAAGAATGGGAGAGCATTCGCTTCATAGAGAACTCCGATGATCGTTGTCAGCGTGAAGTGCCCCCTATAAGTACGTCGGTGCCTGCTCAAGGCGAACTTGACCTTCATCGACTCTCGACTCACACTTGCCGGCACACCTACAACGATTATGCGGACTGGCCCAGCACTGCCGGCCCTACAGAGGGGCCACGATTGTCGTGCCTCGATATCGCAAAAGCCAACAAACCAATAGCTGCTAAGCTAGTCGAATTGATCAGTGCGACGGGGGGGGGACTGCTACCTTAAGCAACGTCTGGCCCCGACGCCGTTGCGTCAGCGGATTTGAGCTTTTTCTATTTCGTCGAGCGCGAGATACGCGGCCGCGATGCTCTCTCCAGAGAGTTTCCTTCTCCAAGACTCAGCAGACGGGTTATCTGCTCTCAGTGCGCGCCAGTACAACCAAACCGAGGCTACGAATCCCACGATTCCGATTACTAACGACGAAACAAGCGCATTTCGGTAGAGCACCACGGCGTCGAAGCCCAGGGCAACGGCCACGGGAATCCACATCAGCCACCACACAAACCCGATGATGACGCCGGCACGCAGGTAACCAGATTGCAGGCTGTCGAGTTTGCTGCGGATTTCGAGAACAGATTTCGAGTAGTCGATTTTTCGGATTCTCGTGCAGATGAGCAGCCCTTGAGCTATCACGATCACGCCGTACACATGCAATATCACTCCGCTGATAACGCGATGCGAAATCTGTGTATTGCGAGCCCAGCACTGCGCTCCAAGCACCACCAGGGCAATGCCAATCAGCACCTGGAGCATTTGTCCGCGGAAGAGTGGACGCAGTGAGTTTTCGACACGTTCCATAAGCTGGCGACGTGTCAACAACATCCGCCCGGCGAGTTCCTGCTGTGCCAAACTTGCAGTTGGGGTTGCTTGGTCGTCCTGAGGTTTTGCCTCGTAGACGACGGTAGGAGCAAGCGCTGAATTGCTTGTCGAAGTAATCGATTGCACGTCAGATTTAATCTGGCTGGCATGCTGATAGCGGCGCTGCGGCTCTTTCTCAAGCGTACGGAGTACGACTTCATCAAGCCGGACGTCGATTTCGACTTTCTTCGACGGTGCTGCAAAACGTCCAATCGGGAGTTCGCCGGTCAGCATTTCGTAAAAGACCACACCCAGCGAATAGATGTCCGCGCGGTGATCGACGTTGTGAGAGCCTTCCAACTGTTCGGGCGCCATGTAACGAGGTGTGCCCATGACTTGGTGCGTTCCTGTGAGCATCTCCTGTTGGCTCTCATTGCCGAGTATCCGCGAGAGACCGAAATCGGCGATCTTCACGACGCCGTCAACGGCAATCAGGATGTTCTCGGGCTTGATGTCGCGGTGGACGATTCCCTTGTCGTGTGCGTACTGCAGTGCGTCGCAGAGGTGCGGCACGATGGCGAGCGCGTGCTCGGGTGCGAGTTGCCCCGCTTTAACAATATCTCGGAGCGTTGAACCATCCACGAATTCCATAAGAAAGTAGTAGGTGTCTTCCACACTTCCAAATTCATAAACGGAGACGATGTTGGGATGACTCAGCTTTGCCAGCGTCCGAGCTTCCCGCGTGAATCGCAGGGCAAACTTAACATCGTGACCAAATTCCTCCGGCAGAATCTTCAATGCGACAATACGGTCGAGCCCTGATTGGCGAGCCTTGTAAACGGCGCCCATGCCTCCCGCACCAATCAGCTCAATGATTTCCAGCGACGGGAAAAGCTCGGCTAGACGGGGTACAGACGGCGGTTCAAACTCACCTATCCGTCGATCACCTTCGTTGAGAACGTCACGGACGACTTTCGAACTTTCCGGAAAACGTTCAAGGTATTCCTGCTTTGTCGGAGTTTCACCACGACGTCGCCGGTAGTCGATGTCCAGAACGATGAGTTCAGCCAGCAAGACCTCTTGCTCGACGGGTGAGATATCCTCAACAAGCATGGATTCGATCGTCGGTTGCTCGTTGGACTGCAACTTTCGTTCAAAATCCGCGCAGAGATCATCAATGCGTTCCAGGGCTGCAATCGGTAGTTTTTTCTTACGGATGCTCATGAGGGTCGACCAATTCCTGCTGACATTTTTCTCGAATCAGGTTCAGACGACGTTCTATCGTCCGTTCAGAGCATCCCAAACGCTGTGCGATTTCCGCGTTGGTATACCCCTCTAACTTAGCAACCGCTAAATCCCGAATCTGCCCGACACCTAAATGAGAAAAAAGTTGTTCCACAGATTCCTGCATCATGAGCACCATTTCCGGAGACGGCTCGTCGCCGATGGCTTCGATGACTTGCTTATCCTCACCAGCGTGGTCCAAAGAATGGAGCTGTACGTTACCGCCACGTCTCTGCCGCCGATCATGTCTTCGTTTGTCGACTACTTTCCTGGCTGCCATTCGAAGTAACAGCCGCCACAGATCGTCTCGATCGGTCAAGTTGGGAAAACGCCCGTTTTCAGCCGCGTTGTAAAAGCTGTCGAACACGCTCACCACGATATCGTCCTCATCCGAGATGGCGAGATTCTGCCCTTGCAACCGGGCTCGTACGCTGCGCACAAGACGATCAAAGTAGTGCTGCCAGATGCGATTCGCGGCGGCCGAATCACCGGCCTTCACGAGTTCAATCCAGTGGCTGACATTCGTGCTTTTGGACATACGCAAAGATCGACAGAGGCAGAATGGACGGGGAATAGCGGTACGAACCTTCAATAGTACCACATCGTTCGTCGACATCGAACGCGAATGTCGCCTTGCCAGATGGAGTTGCTAAACGATCCGCCCAAGAACTACCTTTGATTCGAGGTCTCCTGCCCTCCAATCGGGAACGATATTGGTGGATGAGGTTGCCTCCGTCGGGTGATAGAACGCCTCCACAGAATTGCGTCAGTGGAGAAACCTCCTGCATGATCGGTAATTGGCTATCTGAGGGTGTCCGGGAATTTGTTTTCTGTCATTTCGAGGTACTGGTGAGAAACCTGGCTAGATCCCTCGGAGTACCTCGGGATGACAATTCGCTTTGTCCTTGAATATAGCGGGTGCAATTCCCGGACACTCTCGGCTATCGACGTAAGGTTTAGAACCACCGCCGACTTTAACTGCACTTGATAGAAGTCATGCTCAGTTCGAAGAGAAACGTTTGACCGCTAGGTACACCACTATCCCCGACAGCAAAGTGACTGCAGTCGCGATTGCTTCATACGGACGATGATAGGCAGCCAACGCAGCCAGTATCAAGGTTGAACTTACAAAGATACCTGGCGCAAGAAGACCTTCAGTTTTTGGCACATCGCCATGGGATTCGTTCGATAGAATGAATAATGTCGAAACGGTAAGAGCCGCAAACAGCGAGAGGGTGAGCCCTAAATAGGAAAGCAGGGATTGGAGCCCAGAAAAGTAAATCACGAGCAAAACTCCAGTCCCTTGCAGAAGTACCGCATTCGTCGGGGGCGAATCTTTGGTCGCCAACTGGCTGGGAAGCAAGCGATCGGCGGCCATTTTGGCATAGACCCGCGGGCCTGCTACCAATGCCGATGACACGCTGCTGGCTAATCCCAGGCAGATCATTGCCCGCGTGAGCCAAGCGAACCATTCCCCGGCCAACGCCTGCGCAGTGATGGCAGCAACATCGCTTTTACCTGCGATGGCCTGCACTCCCGGCGCAAACAGAAACGCCGCATTCAGCAGCAAGTAAAAAAACGTGACTACGACAGTCCCGTAAATCATTGCTCGAGCAATCGTTGCAGAACCACCCCGCGCTTCCTCTGTAACATACACGGCAGCATTGAAACCGCTATAGCTCAATGAGATCCACATTACCGAGCTAGCGAAGTCTAAGAGGACATTGGGAGGCGGTGAATCCAACGGTCGGCTGAGCGCTGCTCCTCCCTGCCAATTTCCAAACAGGGAGTATGCAACCAACAGGAAGGCGACCAAAAGCACCAACTTGAATCCCACCAATAAGTTCTGACCAATTGCTCCTGATTTGGTGTGGAAGGCGTGGAATACTGTAACCACCAGTACAAGTAGCATTGCCAGGGACTTTGCAGGAAGCCACGCCGGACGACTGTCAGCAGGCCAGGCATAAAGATCGAAGGTAACGGCTGCGAACGCAGCAGCTCCGGTAAAACCTGCCAGAAGGGAAACCCAGCCCCCCAGGAATCCGGCAGCTGGATGAAGAAAGCGAGAGAGAAATACATATTCCCCGCCACTCTCGGCCAAACGGTGGGCGAGTTTGCCATAGCTTAGCGCACCACACAGGGCGATCGCGCCTCCCACTGCCCAGGCCACCATGACTAGCCACGGCGAGCGGAGAGTCGCGACCGAGAATCCACTGGTCGTAAAAACCCCAGCCCCAATCATACTGGCCACCACCAGGGCAGTCAGCGACAGAATGCCCAGGGGCCTCTTTACTTCTTCGCGACTCATGGTTTGCGAAAGCGCAGGAAGTAGTTCTCTTCAAACTGCTCGATCGGTATTTCCTCGACAAACTCAAAGCCAGCTTGCTCGATCTCTCGGCGAAAGACACCCTTCCCGTCCCTCACGTGATCGAGAGTCCACTCGCGTGAAACTCCCGGAATGCGTTCGAAATCAATCACCACCAACTCCCCTCCGTGCTTGAGCGCGCGCTGGATCGATGCCAACGAGTCGCGCGGATGTTCGAAGTGATGATACGTGTCACAAATGAGGGCCTTATCGATGCTCTCGGGAGGCAACCGCACGTTGTCCTGCCCGCCCAACACTGGCGTAACATTCAACAGTCCGTTCGCCTCGGCAATCTGATTGATTCGCTCAATAAACGCCGGGGCGATATCAATGGCTAGAACTTGCCCCGTCGGGCCCACTGCCTTGGCAAAAGGTTCGACGAACAGGCCCGTGCCAGCGCCGATGTCTGCGATACGATCGCCAGCAGTCAGATTCAGCAGGGTGACGATTTTATCGCGAGCCCGGAAGATTTCGCGACTCTCCACTTCAAAGCGAGCTACCCACTCGTCGACGTCCAATTCTGGATCCAAGAAAGCGTCGTTAATTCCGGGTTTTACGCTGGAAGACTCCGCGGGTGGTGCGACCGCTTGGCACGAGCCTTTGCTTGCACAAATGGTGAGCAAAGTCAACGCAAAAGCGAATCGCAGAGCCAATCGGTGGGCAATCATCGCTGTCAATCTCCTTAATCGTGATCCGATGTTCGAACCACTGAAGAATACCCTTGGATCTGTCTGGCAACAACTCTCAATCGGCTCGCAATTGGGATAGAATGATGTCGCCGAGTGCCACTGCTGCCTTGCTCAGCTGTCTCTTCTCGGCATGGTTGCTCGGCTGAAGGAAACCAATAGGGGCATACCAGGGGGTCGGGGGTCATTCAAAACCAAAGAAACCCGACCCCGTTTCTCTGCCGCGGTTATGCACTTCTCCGCACGATAGCTGATGTCCAGTTCGACTTTGGATTGGGAGCAGACAAAGGGTCAAGTGGCCGAAAGACCAGTTACACCAATGGCTCCCGAGCACTTTGAATCAGCGTCTCGAAATCGTGATATTCTATGTATATTGGTGCTTGTTCTCATTTGCTACCTCGTCCAGAGTAACGGCATGCTCAACATTGTCCCGTCGCAGAATCATCTCGTCGAAATGACTCGAACCAATTTCAAAAAGCTCAGGAGAGAGAGCTCTCTGGCTGGCTCCCGCTTGGCAAGTCTTGTTATCACACAAGCGTGCAGCGCTCGCATCTTATTTGCACTTTGCTTTCTACTTGTCGCGACGGTTACCTGGGCTGCTGATCAAAGGCCCAACGTCGTTGTGATTCTGTCAGACGATCAGGGCTGGGGAGATCTCAGCCTCAACGGCAACGTCAATCTCAGCACATCGAATGTTGACTCCCTGGCTCATGACGGCGCCAGCTTCGACCGCTTTTATGTCTGCCCCGTCTGTTCGCCAACTCGAGCCGAGTTCTTGACCGGTCGCTACCACCCCCGGGGTGGCGTTCATGGCGTATCGATGGGCGCCGAACGACTCAATCTCGACGAGAACACCATCGCCGACACGTTTCGCGCAGGCGGCTATGCGACCGGAGCGTTCGGCAAATGGCACAACGGAATGCAGTACCCCTATCATCCGAACGGACGCGGCTTTGATGAGTTCTACGGATTCTGCTCCGGCCACTGGGGTCACTACTTCGCACCGATGCTGGAGCGAAACGGAAAGCTGGTCCGCGGAAACGGCTTCTGCATTGACGACTTCACCAATCAAGCGCTGGCATTTATCGAAGAGAGCGTCAAGCAGAACAAGCCATTCTTTGCCTACCTGCCGTACAACACGCCCCATTCTCCGATGCAGGTTCCCGATCGCTTCTGGAAAAAGTTCGACGGCGCAGATCTGGAGCTGCGCGCTCGCGATACCGAAATGGAAAACCTGCAGCACACGCGAGCGGCTCTGGCGATGTGCGAGAATATCGACTGGAATGTCGGACGACTACTCAAGAAGCTCGATGACCTGAAGGTCGCTGAAAACACAATCGTCGTCTACTTTAGCGACAACGGCCCTAATGGCCATCGCTGGAATGGCGACATGAAGGGGCGCAAGAGTTCGACCGACGAAGGTGGAGTCCGATCGCCTCTGCTGATCCGCTGGCCTGGCAGGATTCCTGCCGGGAGACAAATCGCGGAGAACGGCGCGGCGATTGATCTCTTGCCCACACTTGCTGATCTGGCCGGCGTAGAAGTCGTCAGCAAACAGCCGCTCGACGGAGTCAGTCTGAAGTCCCTACTGACTAGCGACGATTACATGTGGGAAGACCGCATGATCTTCTCTCACTGGCAAGACAAGGTCGCCGCGCGAACCGAGAGATTCCTGCTCGACAATGAAGGACTGCTGCACGAGCTCGACAAGGATCCTGGACAACGCCACGACGTCTCCGAACAGCATCCCGACATCACTCGTCGCCTGAGGAAAGCCGTTCGATCATGGCGGAAGGAATTATTGACTGGCCTGCGAGACGATCAACGCCCACTCATCATGGGGCACCCGGACTATCGCTTCACGCAGATTCCCGCTCGTGACGGCGTTGCCCATGGAAAGATCAAACGATCCTCCAAGCATCCCAACTGCTCGTACTTCACCAACTGGACAAGCACGACCGACGCGATCTCCTGGGAGGTCGAGGCGCCTGACGATGGAGTCTTTGACGTCGAAATCTACTACACGTGCCCAGAAGCTGATGTCGGCTCGACGATCGAACTCAGCTGCGGAGACTCCCGACTGACCGGAAAAATCACCGAAGCGCATGATCCGCCAGCTCTCGGTGCAGAACAAGACCGCTGCCAACGGGACGAATCGTACTACAAGGAATTCCGCCCTATGAAGCTCGGCACGCTGCACGTGAAGAAAGGCAAAGGCACGTTGATGCTCCGAGCTCTCGACATACCCGGCTCACAGGTCATGGAGTTTCGCCTGCTTATGCTCTCGCGGCATTAGGCACGGCGCCGGGTACCATTGCTGGCTTGCCAGCAGTCTCTTCTCGGGACCGGTGCACAGCTGAAGGAAGCTAAAAGGGACCTACCAGGGGGTCGGTGGTCATTCTAAATCAAAGACACACGACCTGCTTTCTCTGCCATTTTGACCTTTCTTACACTGTTTTCTCTGCTCACTTTCAAGAGCTCTACGTTATGCTAAAATCAGGGTGTGACTAGCGGTTTTTTGGGCGGCGCTAAACTTGCTGAAGTTTCAATTCATGAGCCATTTCTATTCCAAACTTGCAGCGCTGTTTCATCGTCGCATGATTTTCATGCTGGGAGTGGCTCTTGTCACGCAGACACCTCTAGCAGCGCAGTTCATCCAAGGGATCGATGTCTCCCATTGGCAGGGGAATATCAATTGGGCGTCGGTAAAGAATGCTGGAGTTGAGTTTGCATTTACCAAGGCCACCGAAGGCGTGGACTTCATTGACGTTCGATATTCTCAAAACATGGCCGGAGCTAGTGCGGCAGGCGTCATGATCGGTCCCTACCATTTTGCCCGCCCAGATAGTTTTGAGAACGATCCGCTTGATGCTGCCAACGAGGCGAATGACTTTGTGGATGCGATCCAAGCATACTATCAAAGCCCCGGGCTTTTCTTACGCCCCGTGCTGGATGTTGAGCGGCTGCCTGATGCCCATCAGATTCCGATTGGAACGACGCAAAAGTCATTCCTCTCCCAGTGGATACGCAATTTTAATGCGGTGGTTGAGACTCGCCTAGGGTTCACGGCGATGATTTATTCAAACAGCAATTACGCGATCAATTATTTTGAGTCGGACATTGCCCAATATGATTTCTGGTTGGCGAATTGGAATTACACCCCGCCGTCGACTCCACCTTCCTCTTTATCGGGCGTTTGGAACGACTGGGACTTTTGGCAATGGACGGACAGTTGGAGTGTGCCGGGAATCGCCGGGCCTGTGGACGGCGACGTCTTTGAGGGATCTATGGCAGATTTGATGCAGTTTCTGGCCGTTCCTGCTTCGGCTGATTTCGACGGAGACGGGGACGTGGACGGCCACGACTTTCTTGAATGGCAACGAGGTGAAACAACCGAAAGTGGAAGCGCGGGGGAGTTGGCTTTATGGCAAGAACAGTATGGAGGCTCTTCACCGCTGATTGCCACTAAGAGCGTACCCGAAGCACCATCGATCTTGTTGGTATCAATTGCCTGGGTGCTTTATGGCTATAAACGAAATCGAGCGTAGGTGCGGGAGTACTCACAGCTTGGAAATTCCAAAGCGGCGGGATTCATTTTCAATCAAAGAAACCCGATCCCTATGCTCTCACGAAAGCGGAATGACTATACATCGACCCATAAATGCCTAAGACCCGAGAAATGAACAGGCACGATTCGAGACTGCGTCAATCTCCGACCTGTTCTCGTCGCAAATGATTACAAGATAGCAGGTTCAATTCTCACTTGGTGCTTGGCTCCGAACATAAAATGGCATCTCCTTTTGCCGCTGACAGTTGACCGGCGATGACCATGGCGGATAATTGAGCTATCCGGTAGGCATCTACTTCCGCCGGCGTTTGGCAATGTCGAAGTATCAAACTGCGAAGTTCTTTATTTGAAAGAGCAGAATTATGGCTCAGGCAAGCATACCACCCGAAATGCTCAAGCAGGCGATGAAAGAAGCACTCGTCGAGACGTTCAGCGAGCAACGTGATCTTCTGCGCGAAGTGTTCGCCGATGTCCTCGAAGAGATCTCCCTGGTTGCAGCGATTGAAGAAGGCCGGGAAACAGACATGATTAATCGCGATCAGGTCTTTGACCTGCTGGACGGTGGGTCGTGAAAACGGCATTCCGCAGAAGCTTTGAGCGCGACCTGAAGAAGCTGCAGAGAAATCGTCAGATGCTTGCTCGTGTCCGCGAGGCAATCGAAGAAGTAGAGGGAGCAGTTGAGTTGGGAGAAATCACGAGTATGAAGAAGCTCAGCGGCGGCAGTGGGGACTACTATCGCATTCGTATTGGCGACTACCGGATTGGTCTTTAATTGGAAGGCGAGATGGCAGTGTTTGTGCGTTGTCTTCACCGACGCGAAATCTACCGTTTCTTTCCCTGAATAGAGCATGTGCATGGTTGGGTGTCCCCATTGCTCACATGGCGGTAATCGTTGCCACAGGCATTAAACACAAGGCATTGCCCCACTTCGTCGGCGTCCGGATACAGTACCCGCACGTCCACTAATCGAGACCAACGGGCCTTGCGTGCGGCTGCCCACCAGTCCTCGAGCCAGCTAGCCGCTTTTGGGTAACGTTGCTTGGCATTTTCAATGGAGGGGCGGGAGTCATTCAAAATCAAAGAAACCCGACCCTTTTTCTTTATCCTTGGTTTCCTTAGATAGCCGTAATGCTTCGGTCTCCGCTTGTGTAGCCGAGGTTCATAGCGGTCGGGAAATTCAAAAGGGAAATTCAAAAGGGTCGGGTGTCTTTTTCAAACAATGACTCCCGACCCATTTGATTGATTCAACATGCCGAGCATTTTTTGATCTAGAAAGTGATCTCATCGTGAGCTTGCCCGCCTTCCTCATCAAAATCAATGTCTTGATCGCAGTTCTCGGCAAGCTCATCAAGGTCTAGGAAAGGTAATTCACGTAGGCTTGCCAAGCTATCATCTAGGCGAGTCTCCAGTTCATCAAAATGTTTCTGCAATTCAGCATATAATTTGCCAAGATGCTCTGCTGCCAGCGCTTTCATGTCTAGGCTTAGTTGCGTGATTGGATCCGATCTTTCATTCCCTTCATCATCCTGCCAATCCATGAGTAAGCACCAATTACTACCAAACCGGCCAAAGCTCAAACTAGTGTTTTCACTATCCATAGGGACCGAAACTTCGATTTTGCCGGACAAATGCTGTAAGAACTCTTCTGCTTCGACTAAAGCATTTGAGAGCAAAGTCGCTTTGGTAGAATAGGATTGTGCTTTCGCGTTGAGCCGCTCTAGCAACTCCACCTTCCTAGATATGGGCGCATCTTTACTTTCCAGCCTCTTTTTGGCCATGGTATCTCCTTCTGACCTTACGGTCTGCCACAAAGGCAATTACATTTTCAGATACGTCAAACCGACATGGTCACCCAAGCCGACTTGCAGCACAACAAAGTGCTGGACGAATATCAAAAGCCGCTTGGTCCTTCACAGAACCTCACAGCAACTACAGTTAAGTATCTCCAATTTGAGCGGGCTGTCAAGTTTTTACCCTATCGGTAGTGGTTCACTTTGAATACAAGTATTTTATTCGTATTCCGTATAGTCTATTGGAGGTTCTTTCATCCAATCGTCATTTTCTGAGTCCGGTAAACCGAGGCAGATATTCTGAGGGCGTGGGTCAAGGTAATAGATTCCGTAGGAACTCTTAAGCGTGAATAAGACAGCGTTCACTTGTGGCCACTGATCGCCAAATTCTGAGCGTCCTAGCGATTCAAAGCGGCGCTTGTCTTGCTCGTCACAGAGATAGCTTGGAGGATGATCTAGGGTGGCTTTTCCAAAGTCGAGTAAATATGGCGGCCTGACAAACGTCATTTCGATTACACGCAGATAAACATCGTGGCCCTCAAGAACAGGCACTTCTAGCCCATGTATACGGTTTACTCCATGATCCTTTAGTCTCTGATAGCATTTGAGTTCAGTGTCAAAGTTTTCTTGCCGATAAAAGGCTTTAATTACCGAGTGACCTGAGGTTTTCCAAACGTGACCCTCCATTCCATGCCCTGGACTATCTTGACGTAAAATCGTTCGGTGTCTAAGCTTAGCGTAGATTTCAGCATTCCTAAATATTTCATCTTCATTACTTAACATGGCAATACAAACCCGAGGACATTCTGCGAAAGTAGGAATCGCCATAAAGGTGGGGACTCGCCGAATTCCTGTTGCCCAAATCGGTAATAGCGGGCTTCTTGTGAGAAATCTTGATGAGCCTGTACCACCTGGGGAGGCCGTCTTGTTGGTCAGGATAGATGATTCGAGAAAAAAGTATCGAATCGTACTTCCCCACGGAATTCAAGAAGCAAATCATTTTGCAAAGTTCTTCTAATAGACTCAGCTATTCTTTTGTGCTTGATGGCAAATAATCCGTCAGCCTCTCCCCCAGCTTCTTTTCCTCAGGGAATTCAAAGGGATCGGGAGTCTTTTTTAACAACACTCTCGCACTCTTTTCTCTGCTACTGTGATCGCAAAAGTTTTCCCAGTTCTTCATTGATCACTGATAATCTTTTTCTGGGTGCTTCAGCGGATTCTTGAAAACGAACGGCCTCCAGAATATTCAGAATGAAATACATGCCTTTATAAATTGCGATGCGAGCAGGGTCACTAGTTTTCACTAAGTTCTCGCCGTAGCCTTGCCAAAAAGTCTCTGGCACACCGTAAAGAATCAAGACCCAATCACTAGCCGGGTCGCCCCAAAAAGCCCGCTCCGCATCGAAGACTGCCTTGATGTGAATATCCGCACCTGCTCCGTCAATAATGACATTTCTTGGCCAGAGATCGCCGTGGAGCAGTTTTGCCGTTTTGACCTGGTCCAATGTCTGAAAAAAATACGGCAAGTAGCTGCGATAAACCTCGACCTCTTCACAGAAGACACCGACTCGCCGGCAATCTTCGATCATGCCTTCCACATTGTCAGCAATAAACTGAGACCAGCGACTAAAACCTTGCAAAGGGGCAGGATAACCAAACTGCTCTCCGCAGCAATTGTGCAATACTCTGGCAAACGCCCCCAGTTGCTTCCACAGCTCGGCGTTCTCTGCTTCAGAGAGTGAGGAGATCACCTCATGCCAGAGCCTGCCCTGAATCCAACGCTGCAAAAAGGCATCCCGGCCGTCTATTTTGAAAAACGACAGATACTCAGGAATCAACGGACTGAGCGATTGCAATTGCAGGCAGATCGATTGCTCCCGCTGCATCAAAGAACGTTCACAATAAAAGACATCGGCACTCCCTGTAGGTGCCACCTTTAAGATGTAGGCATTTTGTGATGTGTCAACGCGGTAAGTATTATTGAACAGGCCAGCGTTCAGTTCCGTCACCTTAGTAATCTTTTCGTGCGCTAGCACATCGTTGAGCTGCAACAAGAGTTCCTGCTGATTGACAGGCTGTTGAAAGGCTGCCCCATCCCGTGCTATTTGATGTATTTCCACAGTCCGGCCCATTGGATCTTTCTATCAAGGGTTCGATCGGAGACCAATCGAAATGTGTCGTTTTTATTGAATGGCTCTAGTTTAACCTGCTTCGGCGGGTCGCGGCATAAGGCACGAGTTAGAGTTTCTCCTCGTTTTTGGCCACCCGATCTGCTATACTGAACCTGCGTACACATACTATTCGCAGGCAGTCAAAAAGCGGCTTTCGGCCTCCATTACTGGAGTACCGCTTGCTGATGACTGATCGCCAACCACCACTAACAGGAGTCATTGCCGTGATATTGAGGGTATCCGGAATTTTCACTTACTGCATTCAGCGGCAAAGTGAACTGTCATCCCGAGGTACTCCGAGGGATCTGACCAGATTTCTCGGGGTACCTCGAAATGACAAGTATCGAGTACCCAGATCCCCTCATATGACATTAGCAATGCGCCCACAACTGGTTGCCAACGCACGCAAGCGAAGAGCAATCTGCTCGCCGAGAGGGCTCAGCACAGAGTACGATGAGGCTACTCAGACGGGGAGTTTTTTTGTAAAAACTCCAAAAATGCCGAGGCAGACAAATCCTCCTAAGCCTTTGCTTGCCAACGTGTTGGAGCGTGGCCGGGTGCCGAAATGAGGGTTAATTTTTTTTTGTAGAATTGGTTTTTCACAAAAAGCAGCGTTCCGCGGGTGTCATCTGAACTACCCCAAGGTCGCCATTGCGCCGAGGAAATAGGAGCCTAGGAAACAGGATGAGCACGATTGCAGCCGGATTTATGAGTGGAACTTCCTGCGATGGCGTGGATGTTGCCGTGCTTGATACGGACGGCATGAACAAGGTCGCAGTGCGCGCTGGGTTGACCCACCCCTACGACGCGGCACTTCGCGCTCGACTGTTGCAAGCTTCACAGCAAGAAATACCCTTGGCAGACCTGCTCCGCTTGGAGCGGGATATTTCGTTGCATCATGTTCGAGCCTTCCAACTTCTCGCGGATGCCGATCCTTCGCTACGCTCCGAGGTTGAGATTCTGGGATTTCACGGACATACCGTGCGACATATTCCTGAAGAAGCGCTTACCTTGCAGATCGGTAATCCATGGATATTGGCCGAGGAGCTTGGCATTGCTGTGGTTGCCGATTTTCGGCGTTGTGACTTGGCGGCGGGTGGAGAGGGAGCTCCCTTGGTTCCCCTCTATCATCAAGCACTGTTTGCCAACGAAGAATTGCCGACGATGGTGTTGAATCTAGGTGGCGTAGCGAACGTCACCTGGCTGGGTGATTGTGGACAAATTATTGCTGGTGACACGGGTCCTGGTTGCGGGCTCATTGATGCCTGGGTTCAGAAGATGGTCCAACTTCCCTTTGACCGCGATGGCAAACTCGCCTTGTCTGGTACGGTGAACAACGAAGTACTCGAGGCTGCACTTGCTGCGGACTTCTTTTCTCGCTCGCTCCCCAAATCAGCCGACCGCTATGACTTTGATCACGTCGATGTCTCGGGATTGAGCGTAGCAAATGGTGCGGCAACCCTCTGTGCGATTACCGCTGAAGCTGTTTATCGTGCAGCGCAGAAACTACCGAGCATGCCCAAGCAGCTTTTGGTCACAGGCGGAGGAGTCCATCACCCGCTGATCATGCGGTTTCTGCAAGAGCGATTCGGAGAAGTCCGAAGTGTAAGCGAACGAGGAGTCGATCCCGACTCGCTCGAAGCGCAATGCTTTGCCTGGCTAGCCGTCCGGCACATGAAAAAGCTACCGCTGACGATTCCCGAAACAACGGGCTGCGCGAGACCGCTCGTCGGCGGTGTGACCGTGCATGCCAAGTGAAGTTCAACTACTCGGTCAGGCGCTCGACTGACTAGTGATTTCGCACATCGCTACTTTGAGGCAACCATTGACAGGATCAGTAACCAATTGCACTGAATCAGGAGACACCCCGCGTGCAGCCAACTCACCGAGCAACGCTTCTCGAATCAATTGGCTCCCACTCAGCACCCCCCCGGCGAGCGCCAGAGGAAATCGCATTCCGAGCTCGAGCTGTTTCGCTGCAGCGACGACGAGCGCGGCTAGATGACCTGCAGCCTGGGAGACGATCTCAAGCGCAGCGGTATCTTGTTGGTCTGCAGCGATGCTTACCAGGTCGGCCAGTCCCGCAATTGCCGACCGTACGTCGCCACATCGTGCAAGTGAGGTCAGCATCTCTCGCGGATCGGATATCGATAGCCGATCGAGGATTGCCTCCAATAGCTGAGTCGCAGGCGAGCGACCATCACTCGCCAGTGATGCAGCTCTCAAGGCAGCTTGCCCCAGCCAGAAAGCGCTCCCTTCATCGCCGAACCAATACCCCCAGCCACCCACAACAGCCGTCTTGCGATTGGAATCCGCGGCAAACGCTACAGACCCCGTCCCTGCGATCAACGCCACGCCGCTTCCATCAGGAGTGCCCGCTGCCAGTACCGGCAGAGCGTCATGCACAATCGAGAGCTTGTGTGCGATGCGGTTCTCAGTGTTCCATTGTTGTAGAAGGGATTGCGCTTCTGGTCGGCCAGCACCGGAGAGCCCCAAGACGGCGAGCGACACAGATTCCGGTGCCACCTGGGCATCGGACCACGCTTGATCGAGAGCCTCAGCAAGATTCTCCAGGGCCTTTTCAGGCCCAACGGCTTTTAGATTGGAACTACCCGACTGTCCTCGCCCGACGACATGAAAAGAACCATCAGGAACGACTTGCGCCAGGCAGGCAACGGTCTTGGTCCCCCCACCATCTATTCCAAGGATTAGATTGTGATTTTCAGACATGACCCCTTGCTCCCAATTGTTATCTCAATCGGGATCGTTTTCCAAGGCTTGGCGCAAGTGGCCTCCATTGGCTTGCAACCGCTGGCGGGCCTCGTCCGGCGAGAGGTTCAATCGTTGAGAAACGATCGCGACTTTGAGTTCTCCACCACACTGATGAAGCTGGATCGCCGCATCTTCTGGAGAGATCATTGCCAGTTTAGCAAGAATGCGTCTACTTCGTTCGGTGAGTTTGGTATTCGTGGCCTGCAAGTCAACCATGAGATTCCCATAGGTTTTTCCGAGCCTCACCATGGCACCGGTAGAAAGCATGTTGAGCACCATCTTGGTAGCCGTGCCTGCTTTCATCCTTGTCGAACCGCTCAGGATCTCAGGTCCCACGACTGGAGAAATCGTAAGATCGGATCGGGTGTTGATCGTCGCATTATGATTGCAACTGAGCCCAATTGCGTACGCACCCTGACTGCGTGCATACTCCAACGCACCAGCGACGTAGGGAGTACGGCCACTCGTAGCGATCCCAACAACAACGTCGTTGCTACAGAGTTCAATGTTTTTCAAGTCTTGTTTGGCAAGTTCTGGTGAGTCTTCAGCCCCTTCGACAGCTCGCAGGACCGCAGTTGGGCCGCCCGCGATAATCCCGACGACTTGAGAAGGGTCAGAATTGAAAGTGGGAGGACACTCTGCAGCATCCAAAATACCCAGCCGACCCGAAGTACCCGCACCAATGTAGATGAGTCTTCCACCGTGACGGAGGCGATGCGCGATGACCTCGATAGCTTTAGCAATCTGCTCTGACTGCTGAGCGACGGCATCGGCGATCCCTGCGTCCTCAGAATTAATGAGCGCAACGATCTCGCGAGGGCTCAGGCTATCTAGGGCTTCGGAAGCAGGATTGCTTAGCTCGGTAGTAAGATGTTCCAACATAATTCTCATTGTAATCTACGACTGTAAAGATAAGTAGCTATCGTGCGCTAAAACGAGAAAGAGTTGCGCATTGTGATGTTGGTAGCATCACGCTTTGTTTCATAATCCACCTTGGTACTATAGACTTATCAGCGGCAGCAGCCAGCGAACTGGGGTGGTAGTTCTACCCAGACTTCACTAACTCCTACAATCGCCGAAATACCCCTGTGCAACTCCTGATTCCTCCTCTCGATGCGGCGATCGTCGTAGGCTATCTCGCCTTCTCCATCATGCTAGGACTATGGGTGGGCCGGGGCCAGAAAAGCACCTTAGATTACTTCCTGGGCAATCGGTCCCTTCCAACTTGGACAGTCTTGCTATCGATAGTCGCCACGGAAACTAGCACGGTCACTTTTCTCAGCATCCCCGGCTTTACATTTGCCCAAGATGGAGACATGCGCTTTTTGCAGATCACCTTCGGCTATATTGTTGGAAGATTTCTCGTTATCTGGATACTGCTTCCTCGATATTTTGAAGGTCAGATCTTCACGGCTTACGAGGTCCTCCAGCAAAGATTCGGGATCGTTTCCCGCCGCGTGACGTCAGCACTCTTCCTGGTCACGCGCAACTTGAGCGATGCATTGCGGTTGTATTTGACGGCCTTGGCGTTGCAACAAGTCGTGGGACTTGAGCTAACTCACTGTATTGTCTTGCTGGGAGTCGTGACGATCGTCTACACCTTCTTGGGTGGAGTCAAATCGGTCGTATGGAACGACTGCCTCCAGTTTTTCATTTATATTGTCGGCGCGCTGGTCGCTCTCTGGCTGATGATCACACGCCTGCCCGGCGGATGGGAGCAACTCACTCAATTTGGCGAGGCCACTGACAGACTTCGCATCTTCGATTTTGATTTGAGCCTGACCAAACCTACGATGACGTTTTGGTCGGGACTGATCGGTGGTATCTTCCTCACGGCAGCGACTCATGGCACGGACCAACTCATGGTGCAACGCTATTTGAGCTCTCGTAGTCAGCGGTCGGCAAGTTGGGCTTTGGGTCTGAGCGGTTTCATTGTTTGTCTTCAGTTTGCCTTGTTTCTCTTTATCGGTGTCGCTCTCGCGTGTTTTTATCGAGAGCACCCTCCAGAAGTGCAGTTCGGGGCTGGTGACGGAGATAAAGTATTTGCCCATTTTATCGTGAACTACTTGGGGACCGGCCTGGTTGGACTCACCCTCTCAGCCGTGTTTGCCGCGGCGATGTCCACACTTTCTAGCTCCCTCAACTCGTCGGCGACTGTGCTGGTTCAAGATATCTTTCTGCCGCTCACCAAGACGGAACTTGCACCGACACAGCAGTTGTGGATCAGTCGAATAGCAACCGCGGGATTCGGGATTCTCCAGATCGGCATCGCTATTGCTTCCTATCAAATCGGTGCCACTGAGAGTACCGTCAGCAGCGTTCTCAGCATTGCTAGTTTTGCCCTGGGACCGCTCCTCGGGTTGTATTTGTTGGCTGTGTTTACGAATCGCGTCCACCAACGTGCCGCTCTGACTGGGTTTTGTGTCGGCGTGATCTCGATTTCAGCCATCGCATTTACCACAAACCTCTACTGGGCATGGTACGCAGGTGTAGGTGCCTTGATTACTCTATCGTCTGGATATCTTGCAAGCTTCTGCATCGCCGAGACACCTCTCAGTGATGCCTATTCGGAGAATTCACAATGAACATCGTATGCTTTCGATTCCTTACCTTTAGTCTGCTGGCAAGCTGTGCACTCCTTACCGATGCCTTGCCAAGAAGCCTTGCCTTCGCCGAAACCGCTGAGTTACCGAGAAAGTCACCTGCGGAACTCGGTCTCCAGGCCGATCAGCTCGACCGGATCGATGAACTGGTGGCAGCTGAAATCGAGAAGGGAAACTTACCCGGTTGTGTCGTGATGATAGGACGCCGCGGAGGGATCGGATTTGCGCGGGCCTACGGCCATCGCCAACTCGAGCCTACGAGCGAAGAGATGACGCTCGACACGGTGTTTGACCTTGCTTCGCTTACCAAGCCCCTGGCCACGGCAACAAGTATCATGAAACTAGTGGAACGTGGACAGGTGAGACTGCGGGAACCCGTGGCGACTTACATCCCTGAGTTCGCCCAAAACGGTAAGAACTCGATCACCATCGAACACCTCCTTACCCATCAAGGAGGGCTCATTCCCGATAACCCGTTGGCGGATTATGAACATGGGTCCGAAGAAGCATGGAAAAACATCTGGGAGTTGGCTCCCAGGAATCCCGTCGGGACGAAGTTTGCCTACACTGACGTAGGATTCCTGGTTCTTGGTCAAGTGATCGAGCGCGTGACAGGCAAGGACGTTGCTACCTTTGCGCGTGAGAATATCTTTGAGCCGCTTGGCATGTCCGAGACAGGGTATCTACCGGAGGAGGAACTGCGAGCTCGCGCAGCCACCACCGAAAAACGAGATGACGAGTGGCTGCGCGGCGAAGTGCATGATCCTCGCGCCGCACTACTCGGAGGAGTCGCAGGGCATGCAGGCCTGTTCTCCACGGCTGGCGACATTGCCAAGTATGCACAAATGATCTTGGACGCCGGCAAGGTCAACGGTTCGCAATTGTTCAGCCCGCTGACGATTGCCGAGATGGGTCGGCGGAGAAATGTTGACGGAAACGAGCGTGCCCTGGGTTGGGATAGTTTGAGCAAATACTCCAGCAATCGGGGAGAATTGTTCAGCGACAAAGCCATTGGACACGGCGGCTTCACTGGGACTGCCCTCTGGATCGATCCCGAGCTTGATCTCTTCGTGGTTTTCTTGTCCAGCCGATTACATCCCGATGGCGAAGGAAGTGTTAATCCGCTTGCAGGACGAATCGGCACGATTGCCGCCGCTTCAATTGATGCAAAGGAGTCGGAAGCGAATGACACTGTTGTTTCCTCTTCATCCTCCCCGGCGGACGACACCAAGAATACGCTGCTGGGAATCGATGTATTGGAGAGAGATCAGTTCGCTCTGCTCAAAGGTCGCAGAGTGGGTCTGATCACCAACCATACGGGACTCAACAGCGCAGGAGAACGCACGATTGATTTGTTGCATGCAGCACCGAATGTAGAATTGATCTCCATTTTCAGTCCCGAGCATGGATTGCAGGGAAAGCTCGACGAGCCCAATATATCTGATACCCGCGACGAAGCGACGGGGCTTCCTGTTCACAGCCTCTATGGAGAATCTCGGAAACCAGATGCCAAGCAATTAGAAGGTATTGATACCCTCGTGTTCGACATCCAGGATATTGGAACCCGCTTCTACACCTATATTTCAACGATGGGCTTAGCCCTCGAAGCCGCAGGGGAACATGACTTAAAGTTTGTGGTGTTGGATCGTCCCAATCCACTCGGCGGTGTGCTCGTCGAAGGCCCTGTTCTCGACTTGGACAATAAATCGTTCGTTGGCTTTCACGAAATTTCAGTGCGTCATGGCATGACCATGGGTGAACTGGCGCAAATGTTCCAAGCGGAAGACAAACTCGATGTCGATCTCCAAGTTGTGAACATGGAACATTGGTCTCGCGATCAGCATTGGGATCAGACAGGTTTGGTTTGGACGAATCCGTCTCCGAATATGCGAAGTCTTACTCAGGCTCTGCTGTATCCTGGAATCGGACTGCTGGAAACCACCAATCTCTCTGTGGGGCGAGGAACCGATACGCCGTTCGAAGTCATCGGTGCGCCGTGGATCGACGCAACGAAGCTAGCTCAGTTTCTCAATCAGCAAAACATGCCAGGCGTAACCTTTGTGCCGATTCGCTTTACTCCTCGTGAAAGCAAGTTCGCGAAGGAAGCTTGCGAGGGGATCAATGTCATCGTCGTAGATCGCCAAGCGTTTGAGCCGGTACGTACTGGGTTGGTCATTGCGTTGGCATTGAGAGAACTCTTCCCACAAGACTGGGATATGGCCCGCTACAATCGACTTTTGGCAAATGATCAGGTCTACTCGGCGATTTCCGAGGGTACGACGATTGAGCAACTCAATGAACTCATTGCCCCCGCCCTGGAGGATTTCAAATCGCGCCGACGAGAGTTCTTGATCTATCGCTAGCACGGTTTCCGCTGCGTCTTGTCTTTCTATCGCCCATGCATTTGCTTGCGAAACGCAAGTGGCGTTTGACCGAAACGCTTGCGAAAGGCGACGCCGAACTGGGTCGTCCCTGCATAGCCACAAGCGTCCGCAATCGCCTCGACCGAGAGATCCGATTGCGAAAGCAACTCTTTGCCTCGTTCGAGCCGCAGACGGCGAATTTCCTCGGCTGGCAAACGACCGAAATACTTCTTGAACTGCAATTCCAGAAAACGCCTCGAGACGGGCACCTCGCGCAGGACATCCTCGACGACGATTCCCTTGTAGGCATGGGCCTGAATAAAACGCATCGCCTTGGTGATCATCACATCGTCAATCGCTAAGGCATCGGTTGATTGTTTGCCGATCACACAGGTGGGGGAGATCAGTCGCGGCTGGGCAGGTGGGGATTCGCCTTTCAGCATGGCGTCTAGCATAGCGGCAGCTTCGTAGCCAATTCGCTGGCTTGCTACCAAGACGCTCGACAGCGGCGGAGTACTGAGCCCGCAAATAAGCTCATCCGTCTCGGCGGCTAAGATTGCGACCTCATCAGGAACAGAGATCCCTTCCATGCTGCATATCTCCGTGAGCTCTCGGCCACGACGGGCATCGACAGTAAAAATCGCCACCGGGCGCGGGAGGTGACTGAGCCACCGATGCACGCGAGTATGCTGTTCATCGCGCCCGATGCGGCGAGTCACTCGATAGCCGGGCTTGTACACATGGCAGGTGAGATTCTGCTCATTCAATTCCGCGACAAATGCTTTCTCACATTCCTTGGAATACTCATTGCTCGGTGGTGCGTAATAGGCAAAGTGTTTCAGGCCGCGTCCTTGAAAGTGGCTTAGCGCCATCTTGGCCCTTTCCGCTTCATTGGTGCGAATTTGACCCATCCCCGGAAGTTCTGGGTAAACATCATCAACATTGACTGTCGGCAGGCCCGTTTCAGAGATCTCCTCAAGTTGCAGTGGCGTACTGATGCGAGCGATGATACCGTCGCCACGCCAGCGGTCCGGTAACGACCAACGTCGACTGTAATCACGTGGGTCGGTGAGCAAATTCCAAGGACCGAATTTGCTGCTATAGTCGGCGATGCCTTGGACTACGCTTCGTCCCCAGCTGTAATCCGTTTCGACGAGGACGGCGACTTCGAGCACGCGTATCTTGGTTGATTTGGGCATGGGTAGTATTTCGGTTTGGTGATGTCGCAACTATCGTTGGAGACAACTATTAAGTACAGTCGCTGTTCTATTGGCACGACACTTTCCAGTAACATCTCCTAGGGATCAGAATCCCCGGGAACTTAAATCTACGCTATTATACCACAACATGCGCAAAATGTCGAAATTTATGCGCTGTTTATCGGGCATCGCATAGCCACTAATGGTAGACTTACAGATTAGGGTTCTGTCGATTCTCCCCACCAAAGGTGGTAAGTGCCTCGCTCCTCATTTACACGGTCCGTCGGTTTGACGAGCTCGTCTTCGGGCGACGGGGTGGAAGCTGCCATTATTGAGACCGACGGGCGGGACGAAATCCAGCCGCTCGGTGGAATTTCTTTGCCCTACGATAGCCAACTTCGCTGGCGAATCCTGGAGGCGACCCAAAACGATTTGCCGACGACAGAGATCTTACGTCTCGAGAAGAAACTAACTCAGCACCATCTCAGCGCCTTCGAGTTATTAAAAGACACCTACCCGAAAGAAGTGGCTCAGGCAACCATTTTGGGATATCAAGGTCATACGCTTCGACATATTCCAAGTGAAGGTCTGAGCCTGCAGATCGGCAACGCCTGGCAACTTGCTGAAGGGACCGGACTCCCCGTGGTGAGTGACTTCCGCCGGCACGACATGGCAATTGGTGGCCAAGGTGGTCCGTTGGGGGCCATGTTTCACTGGGCTCTAATGGCTCGCGAGCCACGTCCAGCCATGATGCTTAGCTTAGGATCAGTAGCAACGGTGACATGGCTGAGCAAAGATGATGAAGTCATTGCAGGTGACACCGGCCCCGGTGTGGCCTTGCTGAATGAGTGGGTGCAAGAAATGGCCGAGTTGCCCTACGATCGTGAAGGTCGGATAGCAAGCGAAGGGACTGTCGATACGAAACTCGTTCAAGAAGCTTTAAAGTCACCGTTTTTCTCACGCAAATTGCCGAAGTCCGCCTCTCGCTATGAATTCGACCACATCGATGTAGCCGGGCTGAGTGTCCCTGATGGGGCAGCCACTCTTTGTCAGATCACAGTCGAGTCCTTTGTACGAGCGGTCAAACAACTTCCTGAACTGCCCGAAGAACTCTGGGTCACTGGCCGTGGGAGCGAACACCCCGTAATCAATCAAATGCTCGCCAAACATTTCAAGTCCGTGAAAAACGTAAGCGAACGTGGGCTCAATCCACTCACCATGGCTGCCGAGTGTTTCGCTTGGTTAGCAGTCCGCCACATCAAAGGGCTGTCCATTACCACCCCAGAAACTACAGGTTGCCCCAGTGCGGATTGCGCCGGTTTCATGACTTCGCCCCAGTAATGGTAATTGGACAACTGAGGATGTCTGGGAATTCTCTTTGCTGTCATTTCGAGGTACTGGAAAGAAATCTGTCCAGATCCCTCGGAATACCTCGGGATGACAGATCGCTTCACTGCTCCGTGATTCTTACGATTCACATCTTCTCAGCAGGAATCAAAGAGGGGAAATTAGACGCGGACAAACGCGGATTTAGCGGATTACCGCGGATCATTCGTGAGATGAATTCTTTTGTAATCTGCGTCGATCCGTCCGATCAGCGATCATCCGCGTCTAATTTCTTCCTTTGTGGCTACCGTGCTCCAACCTGAGCGCATGCAGGGGACTTACGTCCCCCGACGCGCCATGCGGGGAGGAAGTTCCAATCAATGGTTGAGTTGTCAAAGAACGTAAGTAGAGGTCAGAGGTCAGAGGTTAGAAGTTAGAGGTTAGTGATTGGTCATTGGGCATTGGAAATTGGTCATTCCTTTGTTGTGTGGATGGTGTAAAGTTCACGAATCTTTTTCACTCCTACGCACCAAGCGGGAGTTTTGTCCCGGCACATTTTTGGCGAAAACTCTCTCTACAAAACAAAATCCCCTCTCATTGCGTCATTCTGTTGGGCTTCAACTCGTTGGCCGATCAGGACTTACAAGAATCTCGTTGCTTGCCGCGCGGTGGGGTTTTGAAAACAGAACTCCACCAAACTGGCGGCTACTTGCTTGTCTAAACCGTCAAACTCTTTCAGCGCGCAAACCTAGCGCGAGCAAACCCGTAAGACCTTACGGGCGGTGGTGTGTTCCTATGACATACCGCATGCTCCATTATCAAGATGCTGGGGTGAAGTTCCACAACTTTTTTTGGGCCAATCGAAGAACAGCCGCGAACATGAGTGACCGGACAGAGACGGATAGAAAAGGGGGACTTTCTGGATACTCGATTAAGGTAGAATGTCCCCTTAGTTTACTACGGACCTTCCGCCTTCCAAGACTTTATTGCCAAAATCACGTCTTCAGCGGATTGA